>NZ_KI270970.1 GCF_000469305.1 Faecalitalea cylindroides ATCC 27803 | reverse complement strand
GCCGGGTGTTCTTTCGTCTGTTCGGTTCTCATTTATATTGTTCATTTTCTCTCTTGCTTTTATGAAAATCAGTGTTTCAAATGCTCCAGTACCTCGCAAATCGCGAGCATCCCCTGTTTTTGATCTTTGATTTTGGCGGTGATGCTGTTGTTGACCAGCGACAATTTTATTTTGGTTTTCCCGCTTTTCGCTTTGATGATCCGCTGGGAAGGCAGTAAACCTTTTTGTACTTTCAGTTCGTCAAACTGGTCAAACGGAATGCAGATTTTACCGTAAATATGCGAGATATCAAAAGTTTCCAACACTGCGATAACCAATGTTTTTTCTGTCACGCCAACATAACAATATACATTACTCAAAGCTCCCAGTGCCAACATTTCAGCCGTCCCAGACATCAAGGTCCCCCATGCTTTTCCCTGGTATGTTTCCCCGTCCGGGCAAATACTGGCTAACATTTCATTCATATCTTTCTCATTCATGAATAAAGTCATATAGTTCACCTCGTTGTTTTGTTCATGGATCAGTGGATCCGATTCCATCTTAATTATAGCGCTTATCTTATTTTACGATGTAAAATCAGGGTAAAATACCCGTAAATATTAGGCGAGAAAGGCACAAGGTTACCCAATAATTTGGCTACGACAACCCCCTATGAGTGAAATGTGAACACCATATCACAATTATAGAAAGGATGATGCGTATGATTGTGATAAAAATAAAAAAGTATGTGTTTGACCACATACCGAATATTTTGTACACGCTCATTATACCATGCCAGTGAATGATGACAAAGTGAAATTGTATGGAGAATTGGCAAAAATAGATCCATTTGAATTTTGGGATACCGATTTAATCCCGGAGAATTTATCTCCTGAATTAAAAAAACTGAAGAGAAGGCATTGGCTCTATATTGTATATCCGGAATCTGCTCCTGAGGATTGGAAAGAGCAATTGGCACTAACAGGAGTACAATTTGCTGTTTCACCATTACATGATAGAGATTTATTGGTCAATGGAGACTTGAAAAAAGCACATTGGCATATGATTGTTATCTTTGATGGTCCTACTACTTTCTTGACAGCTGCATCCTTTCGAGAAATAACACATGGACCATATCCTAAAGTGTGCGAGAACTTACGAGGATCTTTTGATTATTTTACACATAAAAATGATCCTGATAAGGCTCAGTATTTGTCTGATGGAATCGAGTTATATAATGGCTTTAAGATAGATTTATCTGCTAAAGATGTACAGAGAATCAAAAATGAATTATGTGAAATAATAATAAAGCAAAACATAACTGAATATATGGAATTTAATCTTTATGCTCAGTATTATCTTGAAGCTGATTATTGTGATGTTATCAGCAATAATACTTATCATTTTAATTCCTTGATTAACTCTTTCCGACATAATCCAGAAAAGATTAAAGCTCGATACAAAGTTATTCAAGAAGAAATGTTAGATTCAATGAAAAGTGAAAAAATGGAGGACAAAAAAAATGATAGTTGAAGCAAGAAATTTAGAAATTCGTGGTGTTGAAAAACGAACTTCAAAAAAGTCAGACGGTGAATATTTGATTGTTCGAGTTGAAGATGAAACAGGTAGAGCATATGAACTATTAGATCGTGATGTAGAGAATATGTCTGCTTATAAACGAGGCGTTGAGTGTAACCTTACACTGGATCTCCGACTTGGAAAATATACGAATGTATCTATTGTGAAAATGGATATCATCAAAGTATAGAGGTGTTTGATATGACGGGTGATACAAATAATAAGTATCCGATTCCTTGTGATGTTCGAATGTATACTCGTGAAGAGGTTGCGGAAATAATTGGATGTCATAAAGATCATGTTGTAATGCTAAGTGAAGTAGGATGTTTATCTTGTATACGTATCGGTAAGCGTTATATGTATTCATACGAAGCTATAAAAAAATTTCAGTACGATTATGAGGGGTTTAATTTATCGAATCGAGTAAAAGCCTTGGAAGCTTATCATATCGTTGAAAGCAGAAAATAATTTTTTGAGGTGCGGAATCTTTAGATGAGGCACCTCATAAGTTATAATGATATCGTCCTTTTAAATAGCTTAGGCGATTAGAAGGAGAACAAATGGCTATTAGAAAAAGAGAAAGTAAAAAAGTAAAAAATGGATATGTTTACGAAGTTAATTTTACTTATAAAATTAATGGAATTTCATATCGATATTGGAAAGGCGGTTTTAAAACCAAAAAAGAAGCACAAGAGCATGAGAATTTGAAACGCATGGAATTTGCCAATAGTGGTAATCGTGTTCAAGATTGTAAAAAGACTTTAAAAGAAGTTTATGATGAGTTTATGGAAATTGGTAGTACTGAATTTCAATATAACACGATTTATAACACGAAGAAGACTCTACATTATTGGTATGGAAAAGATGCGACAATGGATCTAGGGAATATTCCTATTCGAGATATTGGATATAGGACTTTGCAGCAGTTCTTCAATAAAAGAAGTGATTGTGGTAAAGCTTGTAATGAAGATATCAAAACAGCCCTTAGAAGGATATTTGTTTATGCGATTCGAAGTGAATACATTTCATCTAATCCCATTGAATATGTAAAAGTTACTGGAGTCGAGAACAAAAAAGAGAAGCATGTTCTAACGTATGATGAGTTTCAATTGATTTTAAGAGAACTAAAGAATAAAAATACGTTTGAATATGATGCAATCTCGATGGCAGTTGTAATTGGATTCTATACAGGACTTAGAATCAGTGAAGTCATGGCTCTTCAAAAAGATGATTTTGATTTTGAAGAGAATACGATTTTTGTTCATAGAAAATTAAATTATAAGGGTAAAAAGAAAAAAGATATCGAAGCAGTTGAGCAAATGAAGTCTAAAAGCTCAAAAGCGTTGATACCTTTACCGGATAGTCTTAAACAAGAACTAGAGTTATGGTTTGAAATGAATCCATATCAAAATGTCATCTGCGATGAGGAAGGAGAATTCCTTGATCCAGATTGTACAGGAAATCGTATCCGCAGTATTTCGAATAAGTTAGGGATACCATTTCACTTTCATTTATTGAGACACACATACACCACTTATTTGGTTAATGCTCGTGTTGATGTGAAAGTGGCACAAGAATTATTGAGGCATGCAAACTTCAATACAACGATGTCCGTCTATGCTCATGTGGATGATAAGAAGAAACAAAACATAGTGAATGAAGTGTTCTGTGGCGAAAATGTGGCGAATGTGCATAAAAATAAAAACACTTTGTCGTAAATCCCCATACCTAAAGGCTTTTTGACAAAGTGTTCATTTGCAATGGCGCCTGAAACAGGACTCGAACCTGTGACCTGCCGGTTAACAGCCGGATGCTCTACCGACTGAGCTATTCAGGCAATTGCTTAATTATAATATCCTAAGGAGGTTTTTATGTCAACACCTTTTTTGATTTTTTCTTTAGCTTCAAGTATGATAGTTTTGAAAAAGGAAAAGGTGAGACTATGATCAAGGCAATTGTAATGGATATGGATGGCACTTTATTGGATTCCAATAATAAGATTTTGCCGGAAACAAAGAAAGCGTTAATTGATTTAGAAAAGAAGGGTGTATCACTTATTTTAGCAAGTGGAAGAAGTTATACTAGATTGCTGCCATATGCCAAAGAGTTGGAAATGGATAAATATCATGGATATTTATTAGAAGTTGATGGTATTGCGATATATGATGTGCATGAAAATAAACGTTCGGTATTAAAACGAATGGAACCTCAGGAAATTGAAGAAGTCTTTACGTATTTAATGGGTCTTGATTGCGAAAGCATGGCTTGTTTTGATGATGGCTTGTTTGATTATTTTAATGAGGATATATATCAATTGAAGGTTCAGTTACGCAAAGAAATGAATCTACCTGATGATTATCCTTGGACTGCAGGGCCTTGGGCTTGGCTTGCGGACATGCGTGATGGCTATCCTAAAATCTCATATATTAAAACATTTGATGAAATCAACAGACTTGTTAATAAGATTCAATTAATGCAGGATGAAGATAAACTTGCAATAATTTATGCTGATCTTTTAGATAAATTTTCAAATCAGTTTGAAATCTTTAGGACGTGTCCTAGACAGTTGGAAATTTTACCGAAAGGTTTTTCAAAAGGAAAAACGCTTGAAAGGATCATGAAACAGAATGGCTGGCAAAAAGATGAAGTCTTAGCGTTTGGAGACGGGGAAAATGATGTGAGTTTATTTGAAGTTGTCGATAACAGTTATGCAATGGGACAAGCAAAAGATTATGTGAAAGAAAAGGCAGCTTTTGTCACAAAATCAAATAACGAACAGGGGATTTTAGAGGCTTTAAAGCAGTTAGGATTAGCTAATTAAAATGAATTGAAAGCTTTAAAATATCTATGATAAGATATCTCTGCAATAAGGGAGTAGTTATCTTGTTTTGCAAGTGTTTAAACCAACATACTGGTCAGATAGGACCTGGTTTAATGTAAAAGACGAGACTTATGCGATTTTTTTCGCATGAGTCTCTATTTTTTTAGAAAGGTTGAAGTTTTATGGATCTACTATCACTAATTTTTACAGGTATCGGATTGGCTATGGATGCCAGTGCTGTTTCAATTGCGAAGGGTATGTCTTTACCAAATGAAAAAAATAAAAATTACGCTTTAAAACTAGGTTTGGCTTTTGGTATCTTTCAGGGATTGATGCCTCTAATTGGTTATTTGGCGGGTAGTACATTTTCTGGTTATATTCAAAGTGTTGACCATTGGGTTGCTTTTATATTGCTTGCTTTGATTGGATTAAATATGATCAAGGAAAGTCGGGAAGAAAAAGAAAATGAAGAAGTTTCGGATTTGCCGTTAAAGGTAATCTTGTTGTTGGCAATCGCCACCAGTATTGATGCTTTAGCTGTTGGTGTGAGTTTTGCTTTCTTAAAAGTTAATATTGTGTTGGCTTGTTCGATCATCGCTGTTGTTACATTTATATTATCTTTTATTTGTGTCATGGTTGGAAAAAGGCTGGGATCTCTTTTTCAAAAATACGCAGAAATTTTTGGTGGTATTATTTTAATGATGATTGGGGCAAAGATCTTGATTGAACATTTATTCTTGTAGTTTTCTGATATAATTTATGTATCAAGGAGGTGCATCAAATGGAATTACAAAAAGTATTGAGTGAGCGTCGTAGTATTCGGAGATATAAGAATTCATCTATTCCTCAAAATGATATTGAAACGATCATTCAGGCGGCACAGGAAGCACCTAGTTGGAAGAATTCGCAGACGGCTCGTTATCATGTCGTGCAGACAGAAAAGATGGTAAAAAAGATTAAAAAAGAAGCTTTGCCTGAGTTTAATGCGAAAAATGTTGCGGATGCTCCTGTTTTGATAGTGATGAGTTTCGTTGGATCAAGAAGTGGGTTTGATAAAGATAAAAATCCCGTCAATGAAGTTGGCGAAGGCTGGGGATTTTATGATTGTGGTCTTTCTACTGAGAATTTATTATTGAAAGCAACGGAACTTGGGTATGGGACACTTGTAATGGGGATTCGAGATGAGGTAAAACTTCGTGAACTATTAAATATTCCTCAAGATGAAATTATTGTCGCTGTGATTGGGTTAGGAATTCAAGATATAGCTCCATCAAAACCTGAAAGAAAGCCGCTTTTAGATGTGTTGAAATGGCACTAGAAAAAAAATTAAAAAAATTAAAAAAAAAGTTTGACAACTAATAATCTGCATGATATTATTACTAGGCATTCAGCAATTGGGCCTGTAGCTCAGGTGGTTAGAGCGCACCCCTGATAAGGGTGAGGTCGTTGGTTCAAGTCCATTCAGGCCCACCAGTTGCTGAATAAATGGGGTGTTAGCTCAGCTGGGAGAGCACCTGCCTTGCACGCAGGGGGTCAGGAGTTCGATCCTCCTACGCTCCACCATTTAGTAAATGAAGCCTTGAAAAAGGCTTTTTTTTATTTAGTGTGCATATTTACACATTATTTTTTTATCGTCCCTTTTTTTTAAATGTTTGAAGTGATATTCTATTACTAGTGAAAAAGAAGAGGTCGTTATGAAGAGAAAAAGGAAAAAAATAATGAAAAAAAGAACAAGGAACCGGCTGATTCTTTTGATTGGTGTAATCCTTGTTTTATTATTGGCTTTTTTTATGATTCGAGGAATTGTGACAGGAATTTCGTCTTTGTTCACATCGGATATTCAAAGCGTTGAAGGGTATGAAGAACTTCAGAGTGGTGGTTTAACGGATGAGGAAATTTCTGAGATTGTTTCTTTGCCAAATTACCATTCAGAGCGGGCTGCAAGATATGCTGCTTGGGATGTTAAAGATGCTAAAGAACGTGTTATGCAAGTAAACTGTGATATGGATCTTGAACCATATTCGAATACTATAATTCAGAAAGATGATACCGATGTCACAATGTTGATCAATAAGTTCTATGCTTTGCCTGAAGGCTATGTACCTGCCGATTTAGTGCCTTTAGATAAGTATGCTTGTGTACAGGGAGAGGATTTTTCGTGTCAAGATGTAGAACAAATTGAATTACGAAAAGAAGTATATGATGCTTATATTGAGTTTTGTGATGCTGCTAGTAAAGAGAATATAAATATTCGAGCAATAGCTGGTTATCGCAGTTATGATTACCAAGCCGGTTTATGGAATTATAATGCTTCAGTGTATGGTGAAGCATATGCGGATGAATATTATGCACGTCCAGGGCAGAGTGAACATAACTCTGGTTTATGTGTAGATATTACATTTAATGGGTATAATTATAATGAAATTGAAAATTATGATGGATATGAATGGATTTTAAATAATGCTCATAAATACGGATTTATCCTTCGTTATCCAAAAGATAAGGTTGATGTGACACGATATGGATATGAATCCTGGCATTTTCGTTATGTAGGCAAAGAAGCTGCCAAAGTAATCTATGATAATGATTGGACATTGGAGGAATATCATGGCTCAAAATAGAAAAAGAAAAAAGCGGTGGATGAAGAAAAAAACAAGAAATCGTTTGATTCTTGCCGGTGGATTAATCGTATTTGTTTTATTGATCTATGGTTTGATCAGTTTGATTGCTTCAGTTTTCTTCTCTTCAGATGAAAATGTGGATAATAAGACAACAACAGCCAATGAGCAGACAGTGGTTTCGTTTATGGGGGTTGGAGATAATTTGATTCATGATACTGTGTATAAAGATGCTCTGCAGGAAGATGGAACATACGATTTTACAGATATGTATGCCAACTTCAGCGAAGATCTTAAAAATACAGATATCAAATTTATCAATCAGGAAACGGTACTTGGTGGTGTAGATCTTGGTTTATCAGGATATCCTACATTTAATTCTCCAACAGAAATTGCGAAAAATCTTGAATCAGTCGGTTTTAATCTTGTGAATCTGGCCAGTAATCATTGTTTGGATCGTATGGAACAAGGAATTGCCAATGAACTGGCTGCTTTTGATGAAACAAATATCGTTCATGATGGTGTGTATAATACACAGGAGGAATTTGATACCATTCCAACTTTTACAAAGAATGGAATCACATTTAGTTTTTTAGCTTATACATATGGCACAAACGGAATTCAACCTACATATACATATAATGTGTCTTATTTTGATGATGCGCAAATTCAAAGTGATGTTCAAAGAGCAAAAGAAATCAGCGATGTTGTAATCGTATCAGCACACTGGGGTGATGAAAACACATTTGAACCGAATGATTTTCAGAAACACTATGCGCAATTGTTTGCAGATTGTGGTGTGGATGTTGTGATAGGGACACATCCTCATACGATTCAGCCGGTTGAATGGATCGAAGGTTCAAAGGGTAATAAGATGCTTTGTGTTTATTCTTTAGGAAATTTCATTGGAGGTATGCTGACAACCGATAATGCGATAGGTGGCGAAATAAAATTTGATTTTGTCAAAGAAGGGGAAAAGATATCTATTGAAAATGTTGAATGGATCCCAACGATCATTCATTTTGAAGGCAATCAAGCCAATATCATGGAAGAGCGTTCAAACTATCAAGCATATAAAGTAAGTCAGTATACAGATAAGTTGGCAAAAAAACATGTTTTAAACAATTATGAAGGAAATGTGGTAAGCTTAGAGTATATTGACTCTAAAACAAGAGAAGTCATATCTGCGGAATTTTTAGGAGAATATGATGGCACAAACTAAAAAAAGAAGAATTAACCGTAAAAAACAAATCAAACGCTTGAGTTTATTAGCGCTCATTATCTTATTGATCATTTTCCTTTTTGTATCTAACTTCAATCGTATGCGATTGTGGATAAAAGGTTATGGTTTTTCTGAACAGAATATTCTTTTACGACTGGATAAATCATGGTTAAATGAATATTTAGAATTGGATTCAGCTTTAGATCTTGAAACTTGGGATACTGTTGAAAATGATCATCATTATATCGATTATGTTAACTATTCGAGTAATCATGATGTTTCAAATGAACAGGTTGTTCAGTATGTAGACTCTTTCTATGAACTTTATGGTCAACTTGAACAAGCTGGTTTTTCAATAGAAACGTGTAGAGAATTAATGGATTCTTTAACAATTGATGATTTTCAGGCGATTGTGGATGCCGGATATAAGTTTGAAGATATCCAAGGGTATTTGGATATAAATGGTGTAATTGTATCGGATATTGCGGCTTATATTGATTCGGGTTTAGATCCGCTTGATGCCGTAATGAATGTTTCGTATCCGTTTATTGATTCACAAAATACGATCACGACAAACTATCAGATCATGGAACCGGATGATCTTTTGGTATTGGTAAAACATGGTTTTGGAGTTTCTTCTGATTATGTTCCAGATGATCTTGTATCGACAAACATCATGGTTTCTGATTCCAATCCAGATCCTAGACTTAGAAAAGAGGCTGCTGAAGCTTTAGAAAAGATGGCTGAAGATGCTTCCAAAGAAGGATATACTTTAGCGATTAACAGCGCTTACAGATCGTATGAAGACCAACAGGCTGTTTATGATGAGTATTTTGCGATGTATGATCCTGTGACTGCAGCAAGTCTTGTAGCAGTTCCTGGCTATAGCGAACATCAGCTTGGTCTAAGTGTTGATTTAACTTGTAAAGATGTGATTGATGGAGTATATGGAGTGTTTGGTGACAGTCCGGACTATGATTGGACCATTGCTCATGCTCATGAATATGGTTTTATTTTACGCTATCCAGAAGATAAAACTGCTATTACTGGGACGGCTAATGAGCCTTGGCATTATCGTTATGTTGGAGTTGAAGCGGCTACGGAAATTTATGAAAATGGATGGACTTTAGAAGAATATATCCAACATCATGGCTTTACATATGATTTATCACCAGAATAATATATCTGGTGATTTTTTTGTGGTTAAAAAGAAAAATAGCACCATTTTGGTGCTATCTTCTTAATGATTAATTAGTTTTTTTAGGAGAGAGATATATGAAGGGATTTTTTTAATTGAGCTTTCCTTAAGCTCATCTATAGAATACTTAAAAGTTATGTTTTAAGTATCACTTTATCGTGTGAAAAAATGTGAGATTTATTTGAAATGTGTTAAATTGTCGAATTTTTGGATTTTTTAAGATATATGTTATAATGACTGAGATTAGGGGATGTGAAATGATATTATTTTTTAAATGTTTACCAAGATTGATACATCGAGCTAATGCAGATATTCGAAGACATTTCACTATGACGTTTTCGAGTGCTTTATCAATTGGTGTAGCATTATTGATTGCTATGTTAATGGTCGTTAGTGCGGTGAATGTCAATCAGTTTACGCAAAATATTGAAGAAGAATTTATTGTCCAGATATCCCTGGATCCAACATTGAACGATGAACAAATCAATGAGCTTGAGAATGAAGTTTCATCGATGAAACATGTTGCCAGTGTGACTTTTTCTTCTAAAGAAGAAGAATTGGATAAGCTAATTGAAGAAAACGGGAATATGTTTTCTCAATACGAAGGAGATAATAATCCTTTGTATGATGTTTTGATAGCTGAGCTGGATGATAATACGGCCATGGAATCATTTACCAATAAAGTCAGCAAGATGGATGGTGTTATGAAGGCTACTTATGGAGGTAGTGCTATTGTGACATTAATCAACTTGTTTGAAGCAATTCGATATGGAGGCTCGATCTTTGTGGTAGTTATGGTTGTATTGGCAATCTTTTTGATTCGTAATACGATCAAGATGACGATTCGAATCAGAAAAGATGAGATTGCGATCATGCGTCAAGTTGGGGCATATAGCTGGTATATTTCTGTACCATTTATGTTAGAAGGAATGGTCACAGGATTTATTGGGGCTTTAGGACCAATGTTGATTTGTGGATTTGGATATACATATTTGTATCAGGCGCTGAATGGTTCCTTGATGTCAGATATGTTCCGGTTGATCGAACCTTTTCCTTTTGTGATTTGGGTTTGTTTAGGATTATTGATCGTTGGCGGCTTTGTAGGAATGATTGGAAGCTTGCTGGCTACTAGGAAATATTTGAGGTGGGCACGATGAAAAAGACAAAAATACTATCTGTAATCAGTACAGTTGCCTTATCATTAGGCACAATGATCCCTGTTTATGCGGAAGATTATTCCGATGAAGATGCGTGGTATGCACGTTGTTCGCAACCACAGACAGATCAAGCTGGAGTAAGCGCATGTCAGGGATTCCAGAATTATCAGGAACAAAAGAGGCAGCAATTACAAGAAAATATTAATTCATTTAATAATGATATTGCCTCATTAAAATCAGATAGCGCTGAAATAGAAGCTTTGGCAAAACAACAAAAAGAACTGGCAGATTCTTTAACAAGTCAAATTCAGGCAAAGGAAGAATCAATTCAAACTATTGAAAAGTCAATTCAAGATTTGGTTGCGCAAATCGAGGCAAAACAGGCAGAAATTGATGAATGGGATGCACAGATCAAATCTCGTATGCAAAGCGAACAAACAACGATAGGAACAAATATCGTTATTGATTTGATCATGGGTAGTGACACTTTAAATGATATGTTACGCCGTATTTCTGGTGTTGAAAGAATCACCGAAGATGACCAGGACCAAATCGAAAAATTAAATGAATTAAAAGCGGAGCTGGAATTACAAAAATCAGAACAGGAACGTTTAGAAAACGAAACGAAGGAGCAAAAGGCTCAGCTTGAAGAAGAACGTGAACAAGTAAAACAGCTTGAAGAGTCTTATAACAAGCTTGTTGAAGAGTATCAAAAACAAATAGCGGATCTGCAGGCAAAGATGCGTTCAGCACAGGCAGATATCGCCTCTATACGATCATTTACGATTTCTTCTGGGTACACTGGAAGCATTGAACAGGTAGATGGATTTATCAATCCAATCAGTGGTGGAACTATTTCTGCAGGAACATGGGCTTATCCTCGTGGTGGTTTGCATTTAGGTTTAGACTGGGCAGCTTCAATTGGTACAGCCGTTGTTGCTCCTGCTAGCGGTGTTATTTTATATGCGAATAATCCAGCACCGACAAATGGTGGATATTTAGGTAACTGGACAGGATATCCTGCTGGTGGTGGAAATACAATTGAAATGTTATGTAATGTAGGTGGAACATTGTATGCGGTAAGTTTTGCCCATTTATCACAAAATGGTTTTGCGGTAAGTGCCGGTCAGAGTGTTTCACAAGGACAGTTGCTTGCCTTGACTGGTAACTCAGGAAACTCAAGTGGTCCTCATTGTCATATTGAAGTTTATAATTTGGGTTCTATGAGTGTTGAAGAGGCAGTGAATCGCTTTGCCTCAACAGCGGATTTCGCATGGGGAACAGGATGGAACAGTACTGCAACGGCTTGTGGTTCGGGAAATACTCCATGTCGTGAAAGACCTGAAAAATTCTTCGGATAGGAGGCTTGAAATGATTGAAATCTTAGATGTATCGAAAGCTTATCCAAATGGAGTCCATGCTTTGAATCATGTAAAGCTTAAGATCGATGATGGTGAATTTGTTTATGTAATTGGAGCAACAGGATCAGGAAAGAGTACGTTGATAAAGATCTTAAACGGAGAAATTGTTCCTGATGAAGGGTTGGTTATTGTTAATGGTACCGATGTAGGAGCTTTAAAGCATAGAAAAGTGCCTTATTATCGTAGAAACATTGGTTGTGTCTTCCAGGATTATCGTCTGCTTCCAACTTTGACGGTATTTGAAAATATTGCCTTTGCCTTGGAAGTTTTAGGTATGTCAAAAAAAGAGATTCGAAAACGTGTGCGTGATGTATTGGAGTTGGTCGATCTAAAAGATAAGGAACGTTGTTATCCAAATGAACTTTCAGGAGGTCAACAACAGCGTGTGACAATAGGTAGAGCGATTGCCAATCGTCCTCAGGTATTGATTGCCGATGAACCAACAGGAAACCTGGATCCAGAAAAGAGCTTGGAGATCATCAAACTTCTAGAAAAGATTAATGAAACATTTAATACAACGATTTTGATGGTTACGCACGATATTGTATTGGTTGAAAAATTTAAGAAACGAACAATCACTTTAGACCATGGTTATGTTGTTCATGATTCTTTCAAAGGTGGATATAAGAGCGTATGAAAGAGAAGTTGAATCTAGCTCTGTATGAATTGAAGTACGCGTTTATTGGGATCAAAAGGCATTTATTGTTATGTTTATCAGCTATTAGTGCCATTACGATATCACTATTCTTGATGGCTGCTTTTCTTGTGGTGGGAATCCATGTCGATCATTTTGCAATGAATGTACAAAGTGATTTAAGTATCCATGTTATTTTAGACCAAGATATTGTGGAAGATGATCAAATTGATGCGATTGAAGATCAAATACTAGAATTATCAAATGTAGATTCGATTGAATTTTCGGATAAAGAAAATGAGTTAGAGTTGATGATCGATGAAAAAGGAGACGCTTTCTCCATTTATAAGGGAGAAGAAAATCCTTTATCCAATGCGTTTTTTATCTATGTGCAGGATGAAAAACAAATTCAAGATACATCTGAACAAATTGAACAAATTGAAGGTGTTTCAAGCAGTGCATATGGAGGAAGCAGTGTTACGCAGCTGATCAATTTATTGGATATGGTTCGTAAAGTTGGATATGGCGTTATACTGTTGCTTCTGATTTTGTCGATTTATCTTATTTTTAATACGATTCGCACAACGATATTCTCACGTCAGGAAGAAATTATTATCATGCGCCAGGTTGGAGGAACAAATGCTTTTATTAAGCGTCCTTTTGAAGTGCAGGGTGTTTTGATTGGATTGTTTGGCTCGTTGTTACCGGTAGCAGCTTTGTATTTTGGATATGCGAAGCTGTATGAGGTATTAGAAGGTCAATTGTTTTCTAATTTGTTTTCTTTGATAGAGCCAAATCAAATTGTATGGCAGGTTGGTTTGATCATAACCTTGATTGGATTGTTGATCGGAGGATTTGCCAGCTTCTGGGCTGTTACAAAGTATTTAAAAGTAAAACGATAGGAACGTCCTATCGTTTTGTTGATATGGAGGTTATGAAAATGGCTCGAATAAAGAACAATAAGAAACAAACCATCATCGTTACGGTATTATGCTTAGTATGTTTTGGTGTAGGTGTCTTGGTTCCGGTTATCTATCAAAGAGCTTCGAGTTCATCCAGTGATTCAAAGCTCGAATATGTTAAGAATGTCTTGGAGAATGACTGGTATTATGCAGATCAGGTAGAAGATCTGGATAGTTTGCTGACTGAACAAGCTTTGACAGGTATGACAACATTAGATATCGATCCACATACAAATTATTTCAGCCTGGATCAGGCAAAACAGTTTTCTTCCAGTCTTCAGGGAACCAATACAGGAATAGGTATTCAGTTTTATCAGCAAGATAATGGAAATATTTATGTAAAATACGTGTTCATCAATTCAACAGCGGATGATGCAGGATTAAAAAGCGGTGACATTATCACAAAAATCGGTAATCTAGATCTTGCAAGTTCAACAACAGATGATATCGTTACCTATATTCAAGATCGTGATGGGAAAGAAATTGCGGTGGACTATGTACGTGATGGACAGACTGCTTCAGTTAAACTAACTCCAAGTGAATATGACTCCACGGTTATCTGTAATATCTATGATGGATATGGAGAAATCATTCTAAGCAGCTTTTCTTCTCATAGTGGAGATGATGTGGCCGATGCGATGGCACGTTTAAAAGAGGCTGGAATTACTAAGATGATCCTGGATTTAAGAAACAATACAGGCGGATATTTAAGTGCGGCTGTAGAAATCGCATCCACTTTCTTGCCTTCGGATTCTGTTGTTTTTTATGAAGAAGATAAAGATAAGAATATAACAGAAGTAAAAACGGATGACAGTTATGGGCAGATTGAAATGGACCAAATCGTTATTTTACAAAATGATCAAACAGCCAGTGCTTCTGAAGCACTGATAGGAGCTTTAAAATCACACTTGAAAGATAAAGTTACATTAGTGGGACAGACGACTTACGGAAAAGGAACAGAACAGACAACCGTTCCTTTTGAAGATGGTACGAGCATTAAATATACAATAGCACGATGGTTGACACCGGATAAGGAAAGCATTCATGAAAAAGGCTTTGAACCGGATGTGGCTGTTGAGGATACTTCGATTGGTTCTGTTAGTTATACAGAAATGAAAGAAGATGATGTGATCATTGCGGACAAGGTTCATGTCAATGCTTCAGCTCTGCAAAGATTCTTAGAATATCTGGGATATACTGTCGATAGAACGGATGAATACTTTTCTAAAACGAGTTCTGATTCTTTGAAACAGTTTCAAAAAGATCAGGGAATTGCTCCAACTGGAAATTGTGATTATACGACGTGGGAAAAGATTTTGGATATGATCACGCAAAAATACAATGAGAATTCGGTCAATGACGATCCAATCCGTAACCATGGAATCGAATTATTGGGATAAATATTTACAAAAAATAAAAGAAAAGGTATACTTCTTTGTGGAAATGAAGTTCTTCCATGGGATAACCTAAACCGCTTATTAAGCTGATGACTTCTACGAGTTTTTTATCGTGGAAAGGCATCAGCTTTTCTGCGTTATTGAAGGAGGATTTGTTTATGTTGACATCGCTGGCTTTTATCTTTTTAGTCGGATTATCTATGGCAGCTATCTGCCAAAGAATTAAATTGCCTCGCATTATCGGTATGTTGATAACGGGGATTGTACTTGGCCCATATGTGTTGGATTTGTTGGATCCATCGATCTTGTCTATATCGGCAGATCTAAGGCAGATGGCATTGATCATTATATTGTTGAAGGCAGGACTATCTTTAAATCTGGAAGATCTAAAGAAGGTTGGACGCCCAGCTATCATGATGTCTTTTGTGCCTGCCAGCTTTGAAATCTTAGCCTTCTTTTTGTTCGCTCCATGTATTTTAGATATTGATCGCATCTCAGCAGCAGTAATGGGATCGGTGTTGGCGGCTGTATCACCGGCTGTTGTCGTACCTAGAATGGTTTCGTTGATGGAAGAAAAATATGGAACTAAAAAGAGCATTCCACATATGATCATGGCAGGAGCCAGCTGTGATGATATTTTTGTGATCGTATTGTTTACGACGTTTACTGGGATGGCACAGGGTGGAAGTGCTAATTTTATGGATTTTTTGAATATTCCTGTTTCAATCGTATTAGGTATTATTTTAGGTGCTGTAACAGGATATTTTTTAAGCTGGTTTTTTGAAACTACGTATGCTCTAAAAAACTATGTTCGAAACAGTATGAAAGTTATTATTGTACTAGGTGTTTCATTTTTGTTGATGGCAATTGAAACCTGGTTAGAAGGAATTGTTTCTGTTTCTGGTTTGTTGGCAGTTGTGAGCATGGCATGTGTGATTAAATTAAAAAGCACAGAGTTTGTATCAAAACGTTTGTCTGAAAAATTTGGTAAGTTATGGCTGGCAGCAGAAGTGTTGTTATTTGTGCTTGTAGGAGCCGCTGTTGATATTCGATATACGATGGATGCCGGCTTAGCCGCTGTTTTGATGATTTTTGTTGCCTTGTTTTTTCGCTCTATCGGTGTATTGATCTGCATGTTGAAAACACCTTTGAGACGAAAAGAGCAATTATTCTGTGTGATTGCGTATCTTCCTAAGGCAACGGTGCAGGCAGCTATTGGTTCTGTTCCTTTGGCAATGGGACTTTCATGTGGTCAGATCGTTTTATCAGTTGCTGTTTTGGCAATCTTGATTACTGCCCCATTAGGCGCTATTGGGATGGATCTAACTTATCAAACACTTTTAGAAAAAGAAGATGTTTTATCTTTGGGATAATAGTGAAAATTGATCTATGGAAGACTATAATAGGTGTTGGCGGTCTATCTCATGAAGAAGGTGAATGCCATGTGGGCTTTATTTGCACTTGGTTCGGCTGTATTTGCCGCATTGACATTATATTGGCTAAAATAGGGATTGATGGAGTGAACTCCAATCTTGCCACAGCCATTCGTACGATCGTGGTCTTAATTATGGCTTGGGGCATGGTATTTTTAGTTGGAGCTCAGTCTGGTATTTCTGAGACATCTAGTAGAAGCTGGATCTTTTTGATCTTGTCTGGTCTTGCCACGGGTGCTTGTTGGCTTTGTTACTATCGTGCTTTGCAGTTGACAGATGCTTCTAAAGTTGTACCGATAGATAAATTGAGCGTTGTGATAACTTTGATCTTGGCTTTTGTCTTTTTGCACGAAGAGTTTACAGCAAAATCAGCCATTGGTGCAATATTGATCACAATTGGAACATTAGTGATGGTTTTATGAAATTAGCTCGTTTATGCGAGCATTCTTTTTTGTCTGTTCATAACAATTGCGTATAATAGGGTTAGATGTTATTCTAGCCAAAAGGAGAGAATCGAAAATGGATAAATTTGAACTGGTATCAGATTATAAACCAATGGGCGATCAGCCTACGGCTATCAAAGAATTGGTGCAAGGATTAAAAGACCATAAAAAATATCAGGTTTTGTTGGGGGCAACAGGAACTGGTAAGACCTTTACAGTCTCAAATGTCATTGCTCAGGTGAATCGTCCAACATTGGTGTTTGCACATAATAAGACATTAGCTGGGCAGCTATACTCGGAGTTTAAAGAGTTTTTCCCTAATAATAGAGTGGAGTACTTTGTCTCCTATTTTGATTATTATCAACCTGAAGCATATTTGCCAAAGACGGATACATATATTGATAAAAATACCAAGACAAATGAAGAACTGGATATGTTGAGGATGGCCGCGGTAAACAGTGTGTTAGAAAGACGTGATACGATCATCGTTGCCAGTGTTGCCTCAATTTATGGTGCCAGTAATCCGGAACAATATCGTCATATGATCTTTACTTTGAGAACAGGGCAGACCATAGATCGAAATGAGTTGATGCTGGCATTGGTTCATCAACAGTATAAAAGAAATGATACCGATCCTTTGCGTGGAACTTTTAGAGTTCGAGGCGATGTTATTGAAATTACTCCTGGTCATACAGATCGTTACCTGATTCGTATTGAATTGTTTGATGATGAAATTGAACGAATTTGTGAAGTGGATCCTGTTACAGGTCATGTTAATCAGGCATATCATTTATATATTATTTATCCGGCAAATGGATATGCGACAAGCATGGATGTTATTAAAAGGGCAGCTGCAAGCATTGAAGAAGAGTTGGAAGATCGTTTAGATTACTTTGACAAAATGGGCAAACCGCTTGAAAAAGAACGTTTGGAACAAAGATGTCGTTATGATATAGAGGCTTTAAAAGAATTTGGGGTGTGTCCAGGAATTGAAAACTATTCACGACACATTGATGGACGAAAGCCAGGGGAAAGACCCTACACGCTGTTTGATTATTTTCCAGATGATTTTTTATTGGTCGTGGATGAAAGTCATGTTTCTCTTCCGCAGATTCGAGGCATGTATAATGGAGACAGGGCACGTAAAGAAGTGTTAGTAGAGTATGGTTTTCGTTTACCAAGTGCCTTAGATAATCGTCCACTGCGTTTTGAAGAATTCGAATCGATCATACCTTCGGCTATATTTGTTTCGGCAACTCCGGGTGATTATGAACTTGAGAAAGTAGATGGTCATGTTATTGAACAGATCATTCGTCCAACCGGATTATTGGATCCAGAAGTGGAAGTAAGACCAATCGAAGGTCAGATTGATGATCTAGTAGATGAAATTAAAATGCGTATTAAAAAGAATCAAAGAACATTGATCACGACCTTGACTGTGCGTATGGCAGAAGATCTTACATCATATCTTAAGAATATGGATCTTAAAGTTGCCTGGCTTCATCATGAAGTAACGACAATTGAAAGAACAGAGATCATTCATGATTTTAGGCAGGGAAAATATGATGTATTAGTAGGAATCAACTTATTAAGAGAAGGTCTGGATATACCGGAAGTTTCTTTAATTGCGATCTTAGATGCAGACAAAGAAGGTTTTTTAAGAAGTAAACGTTCTTTAATTCAGATCATTGGACGTGCCGCTAGAAATGCAGAAGGAAAAGTTATCATGTATGCAGATACGATCACCGAAAGTATGCAATATGCTATTGATGAAACAAATCGAAGAAGAAGCATACAGATCGAATATAATAAGGAACATAATATTGTTCCAAAAACGATCATAAAACCAATTCACGATGTAGTTCGATCAAAGGAAACGAAAGAAATGGCTGCCAAGTACTTAAAGAAAAAGAAGGTGGGCGCAAAACAAAAAGAAGTCATGTTAAAGAATATCGAACAGGAAATGAAAGAGGCTGCGCGTACGCTTGATTTTGAAAGAGCAGCTCAGTTGCGCGATATATTATTAGAATTAAAAGCAGAATAAAAGAGAACCGCAAGGTTCTCTTAATTAGTAATTTTCTAAATCAGCTGGATACGTTACAGTATCAAGGGAATTGATTTGATCTAACGTGCATTCGATGGTTACATCGATGATAACTTGCTGGGTTTCGACATCCTGTAGTCCGGATATCCCAAGGGTTAAAGAGGTAATATAGTTATCTTCAATTGTTGCATCAAGTGTAGCATCTTCAATGGTAACGGATCCCATAGAATCAAGGTATGAAGAAATTAATGATCCATCAATCGTGAATGAGTAATTATTTCCATCTTTTGAGCTTCGTGTAAAGAGCGCTTTTAATTCATCGTCTGTATAATTTAAGAATGGATTGTATACAGAAAGTTTTTCACTGCCGTTGATTCCTAAATTTTCTAAAAGACTTTGGGAAGTGGTTCCATATGAATTAAGGTATGTTTTGTTATCTTTGATGTAGAAGTTTAAAAAATTGTCTTCGGCATTGTCTCCAGCTTCAAGATCAAGATCTAGAGCGAGTTGCAAATTGTCTTTTTGATTCAATTGTAAATCAAACTTGATTTTAGAAGCGTCTTCATTGTTTGATGTGAAAGTACCTTGAATATGGCCGGAATTCAATTCAAGTGTATTATCGAGTGCCGAGAAAAACTCTAGTGCATAATCGTCATTGTTAGATGAGCATGCAGCTATATTTAAAATCATAAAAGTCGATATAAAGAATGTAAATATTTTTTTCATGAGGTCCTCCTTGTGTAAAAGTATTGTATATTAGGAATGATAAAGATGTCAAAAAGGAGAGTAAAATGAATAAAGTGTTGATTTATTTAGGAACATCTAATTTAAAAGAAAAAGTAATTGAAGATGTATTTAAGAAAATTGGAATAGAAATTAATTATATAGATGATGATGATCTTGAAAATACATTGGAAAAGTTATTAGAATTACCTCGAAAAGAAGGGGAAAAAGGAAAACGAGAATCATTTATGTTTATTGATGGCGATAACGTGGATGAAATTAAAAATTTGGAAAGCATTTTAAGAGATAATAATGTGAAGATTGAAAGAAAAGCAGTGAAGACAAAAAATAATATTAGTTGGACATTGCGCGCATTGATGGATGAAGTAGATGAAGAATTTGAATATTTTCAATTACGAGATCACTTATATAATTTGATCATGCACCCAGATAAAGAAAAACTAAAAAAAGATCCTGACTATTTGAAACTGATGTCAATGGCATTTTCTTTGTTGGAAGACCAAAATGTAGGCAAGGATATCCTTGAAATAGCAATAAAATCAATCGAAAATTTCAAAAATTAAAATAAAAACGCTTACATTAAAAAATGGGGTTGATTTAGTGTCTAGGATTTGCTAATATAAACGGGCGCCAAGGGAGAGCGGATCTGATAAAAGAAAGCTTGAAAAAAAAGCTTGCAAAGTCCACCAAGTTGTGGTAATATAATCAGGCACGCGAAACGGTGCGAAAAAGAGATCTTTGAAAACCGAACAGAATAGAAGAAACCAAGAACGAAACGTCAATTCTGGAAAGAAGAAACAATCGATGTCAGATGACATCGTGAGCTAAAATCAAATGGAGAGTTTGATCCTGGCTCAGGATGAACGCTGGCGGCATGCCTAATACATGCAAGTCGAACGGACCGAAGGGAAAGCTTGCTTTCCCTGAAGTCAGTGGCGAACGGGTGAGTAACACGTAGGTAACCTGCCCA
>NZ_KI270969.1 GCF_000469305.1 Faecalitalea cylindroides ATCC 27803 | reverse complement strand
TTCAATTCTAAATTACTTGTTTCATAATCTGCTTCTTCATCCGCACTTAGATAAACAGCTTCTTCTTGAACAGTACCATCTTTATTTACGATACGATATGGAGTCTGAATGAAACCATATTTATTGATTTTTGCATATGTAGTCAAGTTAGAGATCAAACCGATGTTTGGACCTTCTGGTGTCTCGATTGGACAAATACGTCCGTAGTGAGAACTGTGAACGTCACGAACCTCATAACTTGCACGATCTCGAGTGATACCACCAGGTCCTAATGCAGAAATACGACGCTTGTTTGTAAGTTCTGCTAGCGGGTTCTGCTGGTCCATGAACTGAGATAACTGAGAACTTGAGAAGAACTCTTTGATAGCTGCCGTTAATGGACGAATGTTGGTTAATTTTCTTGGTGTTAAGCTATCTAATTCCTGGATAGACATACGTTCTTTAACAACACGTTCCATTCTTGATAAACCAATTCTAAACTGGTTCTGGATCAATTCGCCAACTGAACGGATACGACGGTTACCCAACATATCGATGTCATCTGTTGTTCCGACACCTTCCATAACATTCAAGCTATAAGAGAAGAATGCGTACATATCAGACATTGTGATCGTATGTTTATTAGCGAATGGATCATTACCGGCAATCTTAATTTCATTTCCTGCTTTGTCTGTTACATAAACTTCCTGGATGCAGGCACCAACCAACCATGCGGTTACTTCTTCGTTTAAAGCACGCTGGCTAACAGCTAAACGATCTTCATCGCTGATCTTATCTGGAGTTACACCGATCATATAACGCTGTGCAACTAGTTCCATATCCTCATCAACGATATCTTGTCCCTTGGCATTTGTTAATCGACCTAGCACATATAAACGCTGACCATAGTTGAATACAGCATTGCAGTTTTCTTTGGTCAATACAACCGGTTTTGCAAATAAGCCGGCATAGATCGCAACTTCTTCTTTATTTTCCTTTAAAACATCTACATCTTTTTGTGTCAAAACAGTTCCCTGTTCATAAAGTACACCATTAACTTCGATGTCTTTTGCTAAAATACGTCCAACAAGACCTGTATTAAAGCTTGTAGGTATACTTACGATATCTGCTTCATGGAATTCAGCTCTAAATGGATAAGCTGTACAATATGTACCTTTGGCAAGTTCTTCACGTAACGCATTTCTTTCATCACGATGGATCATCAAGCCTTTTTCCATGTAAACATTTCCGTCTACATCGATAATATCATGAGCAAGAGTCATACCATCCATACGGGCAATGGCATTCAATTTCTTGCCTAATTTATATCTTCCAGCTTTTGTTAGATCATAACGACGATGATCGAAGAATTTTGCCTGCATCAATGAAATAGATCCATCAAGAGTGGGAATCTCATCACTGCGCTGGTTTTCATAGAAAGACAATAATGCTTCCTGAGTCGTTTTAACTTTATCGTTTAATAAAGAATTTTCAATTTCTTCGTATTTTCCAAAGAAAGCTGTATACAACAACAAATACAAGTTCATGTATTCACGATTTTCTGGATCCTGAGCTACATCCTCCCAGTTACGTCCAATCGTATGCAGGAATGTTTCCATTTCTGTTGTATCCAATGTATCTTCATTAACTTCAAGATTCAAAGACATACCAATAGCTTTAAACAAAATTGAGAAAAGAACTTTACGACGACGATCAATTGATACATTGATTGTGCGTCCTGCCATTGTTTTCTTTTGTTCTGTCATAAACTCAAGCCAAGTACCACGACTTGGAATCAATTCACATTCAAAATTTTGTTTACCAGTCTTATCATCATAGCTTTCAGAAAAATATGCTCCTGGAGAACGTACGATCTGAGATACGATAACACGTTCGGCACCATTGATGATGAATGTTCCAGTTTCTGTCATCAAAGGGAAATCCCCTAAATACACTTCCTCGTTTTTAGTAACCAATTCACCTGTTTCAGGATCTGTGATTTCTAGTTCCATCTCGGCATACAGAGGTGCTGCGTAATTACATTCTCTGTACATGGATTGTTCAGCGTTATATTTTGGCTCGTCAAAATGATAACGAATGAAATTTAACTTAATGTTTTTACCATAGTTTTCGATTGGATAGATTTCTTCAAAAACTTCTTGGATTCCCTGGCGAGTAAACCATTTAAAGGAATCTGTCTGGATTTCGACAAGGTTTGGTAGTTCTAGCTTACCACTAACTTTTGAGTAGTCTCGGCGTGTGGATTTCTTACCACATGAAACTATACGATACGCTTTGTTGCTGTCCATGCATGCCATCCTTTCGTTTGATTTTTTCATTTTTTCATCTGCGCATTATAAAAAATGGCAGACTTTTATGCAATTTACAATATTAGACTAAAAGTCAACAATTGTCAATCACAAAATGAAGTGAAACGATTAAAATTCCACTTCCTATTTTTGCCTGCCTCATCTATCTTTTTATTATTTTAAATAACATGTAAATTAAAAGCCCTATCTCTAGGGCTTAGTTTTTCATTGGTGACGCGTACGGGATTCGAACCCGTGAATGCATGCGTGAAAGGCATGTGAGTTAACCGTTTCTCCAACGCGCCATTTATATTTAACTTGTTCCTTAACAAGTGCCTACATATACTATCACGACTTTATATATGATGCAACACTTTTTTTAATTTTTTTTAAAAAAATTATTTTTTGAGGTTTTTGGCACTAAAATTTCAGATTTTTTCCTTTTATGATAGAATACTTTTATTAGGAGGAATACTATGACAGAAAAACCCAATGATATGCCACCTATTAAGGAGACAAAACAAACACAAAAACATCAAAATAAAAATGAAGGCTCCTGGTTGCTGGTATTGATCTTATCGATTGCTTCAATCATCTTATTACCTATCTTTTCAAGGTTATGGCTATTAGTAATAATTCCAATTGCCATGGCAATAGTCAGTATAGCATTTGCCTTGAAAGATTTTGAGAATAATAAACGTTGGATCATTGCCCTTGTATTATCGATCATAGCCTGCGTAAATGCTGTCTTATCTATCGAAAACGGAATCTTAGAGCTTATTACCAGCAATTCATATTATTATACTTATCAAGATGAATATAATATTCAGCCATATTTTGAAGATGACTGGTATGATTATGATTACTACTGGGATTAATTAGTTACGACCATCTTTACGGTGGTTTTTTTTAAACAAGAAAAAAGCTTGGATGATCATCATCTCAAGCTTTAAGATTTTTCTCTATTCGAATCATCAAGACCAAGGCTTTCTTCAATTGCCTCCGTTAATAAGGTAATGATATCCGTCTCTTCATCCGGGAATAAATCAAGATAGATTCTCTTCCATTTTAAAGTCGTTGTATCAATTACGCAAAGAGTTCCGGCAAATCCACGAATCTCTTCATTTGGCATACGAAGCGTATTATTGGTCAACAAAAACGAATTTCCATCAATTTCAACAGTCTGGGTGCTGAGTTTGAATTCTATCTTAAATTTCTTCAATCTTTCCTCAAACCGCTTGATTTCTTTCTCCGTATTCTTAGATACAGAAATCAATAAATAGTTTATTTCGTTTTCTCTTAACAAAACTTCTAATTTATACGCCATTTGGCGGGCGAATTCAGAATGAGTAAAGAATGAATCATCAATATAATATATCTTCATTAACGATTAAAGAAGAAATTAGGAATCTGATCATCCTGACTTGTTTCTTCAACACTTGTAACTACACCGGCATTCACTGGTGTTTTTACAGTTGGTTGTGTATACAAAGATTCCTGTCTAGCTGTATTGTCAGAACGTTTCTTTGTTACTGGTTTTGGTTCTTCAAACCCAGTTGCGATTACTGTTACGATAATTGCATCACCTAACTGTTCATTGATTGCGATACCAAAGATGCAGTCAACTTCTCCACCTGCAGCATCCTGAATTACAGCTACAGCGTTCTGTGCATCAAACAAGCTTACTTTGTCACCGCCAGTGATGTTAATGATAGCTGATTTTGCACCTGCAATCTGTGCTTCCAATAATGGAGACTGAATTGCTTTTTCAGCGGCAGATACTGCTTTATCTTCGCCTTCAGCCATACCAATGCCGATCAAAGCACGCCCCTGATTCTGCATTACAGAACGAACATCTGCAAAGTCCAAGTTAACAAGAGCAGGAACCGCAATCAAATCAGAGATAGTCTGAACACCTTGACGCAAGATGTTATCAGCTGCCTGGAATGCTTCTTCAATTGGTTTACGACCGATTACTTCTAATAAATTATCATTTGAAACTACGATCAAAGAGTCTACGTATTTTTTAAGTTCTTCGATACCGTCTTTTGATTTGTCTAGTGGTCTTGGTTT
>NZ_KI270968.1 GCF_000469305.1 Faecalitalea cylindroides ATCC 27803 | reverse complement strand
ATCTTCTTCTGTTACAGATACTGTTGTATCCGTAGTAGCTTGACGGTTCTCAGTTGTACTAGGTTTTTCTGGATAACCATTATCCCCTTCTAAATATGTTTCTACTACATACTTAGTATCTGTATTTGGAGTGAATTTAGCAGTATATGTCGCAGCTTCATAGATTCCATCATTATTCTTTGAAGGTTTATAAGCTAACTCAGTACCAACTTTTGTTTCACCTAGATACCATCCATCAAATGAATAACCTGCATTCGCTGTAGCTGTAGAGCCTTTTGGACTTCCTGTAGCTGGAGCAACAGTTTCTTCATCAAGACTTACTGAACCACCTTTTGTAGCTTCATACTTAATGGTTACATCAGCATTTTCAACAAAGCTTACTGTAAATGTCTGATTTGTTGTATACGTTGTATCACCAAATTCTGGAGCTGCACCATTTCCAAGATCAGTTGAAGATTCATCGATCCATTTATCGATATGATAACCTGCATTGGCCGTTGCCTTTACATCAGCATCTGGTGTTGTAGCTTCTGGTTCAACATAATTTCCATCTTCATCTGTGAATGTATGAAGTTCATATGTTTCACCAGTTACTACACCATTACTTTCAGCTACATAAGTGAATAGAATCTGATATTT
>NZ_KI270967.1 GCF_000469305.1 Faecalitalea cylindroides ATCC 27803 | reverse complement strand
TAAAAAAAGGCCAATCAGACATAAAATCACTAAAAAGATGCCCCAGCTTTTTTTCATGGCATGACCTCCTGTTTCTATCCTATTTTACTGAAGAATGCTTCGCTTGCCAACCGTCCCAAAAAAGAACCTTGTGATATTGTCGGGCAGAAACGGACGTGCTATTCTCGAGATAGGAGAAAACAATAATGGCAAATGTACGAAAAGGTGAAAATCAAAAACTGAAAATGTTGTATCTGGTCAAGATCTTATCGGAAGAAACCGATGATCTGCATGCGTTGACCATGGCCCAGATCTTAGAAAAAATGGCAGACTATGGCGTCAATGCGGACCGGAAGACGATCTATGTAGATCTTGATGAACTGCGAAAGTTTGGCTTCGATATTCTTTCGGGAAAAGAAGGAAAACACTATTATTATCATTTAGGTTCCCGGAAATTCGAACTGCCGGAACTCAAGCTTTTGGTGGACTCGGTCCAATCTGCCAAATTCATTACGGATAAAAAGTCGCAGGAACTGATCAAAAAGCTGGAATCCCTTGTCAGCAAGTACGAGGGCAAACAGCTTCAAAGACAGGTAGTGATCTCAGGCCGGGTCAAAACGATGAACGAAAGCATCTACTACAATGTCGACCAGATCCATGAAGCCATTGGAAAGGAATGTCAGATCCAGTTTAAATACTTCCAGTGGAATATCAAAAAAGATATGCAGCTAAGAAAAAACGGATCGATCTACCATTGATCCGTGACCTAAAAGAGATGACGGATCTGCCCATAATGAATTATTTATTAACAGAAACACAGATAAAAAGGATCCTGAACTGGAAGATCTAGTTCAGGATTTTTTTGAGACTATCACCATTTTTGAACGTTTTACTCGGAAAACAGGTTCTATTTGTATTTTTATTATATATGAACAATAATGAAAACTGCGGGAATAAAAATTACATTTGTCTGTCCAAAAATGAGAAATTCCTGAGAATTTTGAGAATTCTCACGCATTCTCGAGAAAATGTTTATATGTCTCTATAGCCTTGGTTGATTAGTAAAGTTATATTTACTTCTTCATTATCATGCTGCCGCGACTCCTCAAATATGTCAAGCTCGCTAAATTCATTTGTTAATTCTATTAGAACACTATCCTTTATCTCTTTAGATTCTATTTTCATTAAATAAGTTTCATCACAACTCGGTTTAATTGCTATCTTTGTCTTTGATTCATTTTTGATTATTAGAGTATCTTTACAATTCAAAACATTATTTTCCATCTGATTTAATGGATGTTTTTGAATCTTTTCCCACATCTCATACAAGAATGTCTCATCTCCAAAGTCAGATCTTTTTAAAGCTGTTCCCTCCATTTTATGACCCATGAAGTACTGACTCTCCAGGACAGTAAAGCCAAGAGTATAAAGATGCGTTGCCATATTTCTTCGAAGCAAATAGGTAGTGACATCTTTTTCACCTAAGTCATATTCTGTATCCTTATCTTCTGAAATACTAACCATAATTCCCGCAATTCGGGATTTTTTAATACCTACTTCATCTCTTAAAAACCTTCGCCCTGTAATCGTTAAATCATCTGAATTACAACGAGTTCCGTATTTATTCCCTCGACATACGATTGGAAGATCATATACCG
The DNA here is from genome assembly GCF_000469305.1 of Faecalitalea cylindroides ATCC 27803. Taxonomy (GTDB): domain Bacteria; phylum Bacillota_I; class Bacilli_A; order Erysipelotrichales; family Erysipelotrichaceae; genus Faecalitalea; species Faecalitalea cylindroides. The sequence goes on along the minus strand of NZ_KI270967.1, from coordinate 9,982 downwards.
ATTGATAAACATTACCATTCTCCTCTAAAGGAAATTGGACCTTTGATGTTAAAAAATCAATACGTTCATCTAGATATTCTTTAAAGACAGAAACTAGAGGTAATCTTCTAAACGCATTTTGTGTTTTTCCACCAGATTTCAATGTGTTGGTACGATACTCTACCGACTTAGTGATTTGGATATAGAAACAATTTGGATAATTGATCATTTCTAAAATATCACCATAATTCAAACCACAAGCTTCATTATTTCGACATGCAGTAAAGAACATAACGGCTAAGCCCAGGTACTCACCTTTATCTATTCCAGGATCAGCTAAAAGAATCTGAAAAGCCTTCTTTTCTTCTTCTACCGTTAATGATTTGACAATGGACAATATGGCAGATTCCTGACTTTCACTACCATCTCCACCCCTTCTAAAATCGGTCGGATTAATTTCAAATGGATTATTCTCAGGATAAAACTCATTGAAAAAGTATTTGCACGGATCATACATGAGATGGCGAATCGTTGAATAGATCGTACTATCTCTATATTCATTCTTTTCTTGGATTTTTCTAATCAAATCATCCACATAATCGATATCAAAAGATTCTACAGGCTTACCATAATTTACATACGGGAAAATGTTGTTATTATAAAAATCCATGTATGTATCATTGGTCGATTCTTTATTATCTTGATTAATAAATTCAAAATAACGTTGAACAGCCCCTACAAAGTTCAATTTTTGATATGGAGTAAATTTTGGATATTTTGGATCAAATACTCTCATTTTTGCCTCTCTATTCTACTGATCGATAAGTCAAATCCATATTTATTTTCAATAGATATTTCTACTTCATCTTGTTCTGACAATGATAAAGTTGCCACAATACTAACAGCACTTGTTCTAGGCTTTTCAGATTCATACTGTATTACTCCTTTAGAATCTGGGACCAATCGGGTCATTTTAGTTCTAGGCTTTTCATCTTTCATGAAAATTGTCATAAAGCGATTCTGTTTTACACCAAGAACCAATTGCGCTGCATCATTTCCAAAATCACAATAATTTCGTGCAAACGGTGTATCCGTTTTTCTTCCCAACAAATAATCTAATTCCCCTTGATTAAAATTAGCTTTATAGAGTCCATAATGTTGAAAATTACTTTTAAAGATATCCCCGCCATACGAAAGAAAGTCTGTTTCTATTGTTCCTTTTTTAGAGTCTGGAATTTCTGAAATCAGAGAATATCCCTTACGTAATTTCTTCACCAGTTTGCCGCAAAATGCACTTAAATTTGTCGGAGAGATTACACTTGTACTCTGATCAATAAGATGATCTCCTTCAATAATCGGAAAATCATCGATATCTTTAACATTTGATATGTTCTGATTATTCATGACTCTTTCTCTTTGCGCTAATAAAACTTCTGTTAATTCTTCACTACAAGGGATTTTACGATACAATTCCTTTCTAGAAAACTCCGCGAAACCACTTCCATCGTTGTATAACTGTTTACGAATAATCAATTGATATTTATCATGATCTTCATTATAATCATGTAACAAAACAAAATCCTTCCATTGAAGCGCACATACAATATTGCTTTCTAATCCAGTGACCAGTTTTATATATGCTCCCAAATAACGACTATCTTTTTCGAGATTCTTTTTGATATGTTTGTACAATTTTATATTTTCTGTCTGAGAAAAATATTTTATGGTTAAGTGTTTTCTAGATTGATAATACGCTTTATCTTTTAAATTACTCTCCTCAATCACTTCATTTTTAATTAGATTTATCGATGCATGTTTCATCTTGATTGCCTGATCAATCAAATCTGACAACAAAGCTTTAGCCTGGTATTTCTTGCTCTCATCGTCAACTGATTCATATATATTGTCCAACACTTCATTCACAAAAAATGACGAAAAATCATCTATCAAAGTTCTACCGAGAACAATTTCGCACAAATCCAATACTATTTCCATTTGTTTGTTCCCGTATCTATTTTTGATAGATTCCATATAGAAATAAACAAATGTCTTTAACGTGATTGGTTTATTTTTATACGCTTGCTTATATACTGAACAAATCTCTTTTCGTATATCAATTGGATTTTTCCCTTTTCGAACCGAATACGGATACTCGAAATTCAACCAATTTTCAGTTTCTTCTTTAGAAGATTGTCGACAGTTTTTAAGTGTTAAAGGAAGTTTAACTTTAGATGAAAAATCTCGACTTCCATCTTTTAAAAATCTTGGCTCTACGGCATACGCTCCTACGCGATAACTATTATTTATTGAATCAAAACTAGACGTAAAATAGAAAATGATCTCTTCTGTAAAATGAAATAATTCTGCCGTTTTTCTTTGCTGATTTGTTTTACGTGTGGACTCTTTAAATCCATCATTAAAAATTTTACGAATACTTTCTCTTTCATCAAAGAATTTCTCTTGCGATAAATTTTGAGAATATAAACGTGGTGATAAAGCCTGATATTCTCCATCTTTATTTAATGTATAATGAGTTACATTGAATTTTATATGAAGATTTCCTGATTGAAATTTTAATAAACTTGATTTTTGTCGTCTCTTTACATCATTGATTCCTGACGGAAACAGATGAACCTCAGATAAATTATTGCCTTTGAAAATAGTTTGTGTCTCTAAATCATTCAAAATATTTTGATCATAATCATAAAAATAAAACGCATCAAATTGAATTTTTCTCATAAGATAATTTATTAAATATAATTTCATTCCATTGTCAACAATATGGTTTCCAAAGACTAAAACTTGATTGTTAAAATCTGAGAATTGTGAAACATACTGTTCTAAATCCGAATAATAAACCGATTCTAAATTTGGTCGTGATTCAAAATTTTTCTGCCAAAACATTGATAAGTTTTCATCCGAAAAGACAAACAAAGTGTGAACATTTTTCAATTTTGGATCTCTCAACCATTTTCGAATAAAGAAAGGAGAAGCATCTAATAATACAGCTCCTTCGTAATCTGAATCATTAAAACAATTTAAATTCGAAGTAAACATATAATATATAATATGATTTTCAATCAAACTTTCTTTATGATTTTTCATATAGATTGAACTTAAAATTTGAATTAAAACTGTTGAAAATTCAGAACCTCGTATAACTTTTATAAATTGTTTTTGAAAATCTTGAGCGAATTGTTCATCAAAAAGACTATGTATCGTATGGTTTAAAAACTGTTCTGGATCATCATTTAACTTTGATAAGATGTCATAAATTTCTTTTTGATTGAAATGTTCCATTAAGAATTTTGAAAAGACATGAACACTATTTTTTATGTTTTCTTCTCTTAATGGAGTTAAAGTGTAACCACAAAAACAATGATAGAAATGTTCAAAATCTTCTCTAGAAAAATCATAAATTCGGTTTTCAGAAATGAGTTGACCGTATTGTTTTTTAAAAAATTTATATAACGATCCATCTTCTTTTTTGCGAGGACGATCCATTTCAAATTTTGATTTTATGGCCAACATCGCAAAAATTGTATTCGTAATCATTCGTGGATTCCAACGAAAAAAATCATTGGATAAGGAGTCAAAATCAAGGATCAATCCATAATTTTGAAAACGTAAAAACCTCTCTAAATTAATGGAATCACTTGATGTATTTTTGACATAGCCAACCAATTCCTTCTCCATTTCTTTATAACTTTTCATTGAAATTCACCTCACTTATCAAAGTGTTAAACTCATATTTGGCAATTGCACCAAAATATTTATTTTTATTTTTATCAGTATTAGTTGCCAATATAATAATACACCTTGAAAATATTTTTAGTCAATTTTTAGTCAAAGGCATAAAAAAAAGCCCTTAAATGCTTTATTTAAAGGCTTTTTGATAGTAGTGGGATTATTCAAACTCAATGGTTCCAGGAGGTTTACTTGTAAGGTCATACTAAACAAATTTATTAACTTATTTAAAAAGAGATCTAACCTTACATAGGCTTAGATCTCTTAAAATGAATTATAGTAATTCTTTATTTTTTACGACGTTTTAAGAATGATAGAACACCAGCACCTAGTGCAGAAATTCCAGCTAGTCCTCCAAACAATCCCATGCCAACCGCAACTCCTGTATTAGTTCCATTTGTTCGACTAGAATCTTTATCTGAAGAATTGTTTCCCTTATCTCCACCAGTTGTCTGATTTCCATCTCCAGTATCTCCTGGATCTGTAGTATCTTTCTTTACTAGTCCATCAAATGCAGCCTGTAATTCTTGTAACATAGAATCTATTTCTGTCTGTGTCACATTTTCTTTTTCAAGAAGTGCTGTAGCTTCATTTAATTTTGTTTTTAAAGCATTCACACTATCTGTAGTATATCCGGATAAATCAGTATTTTGAATTGTTTGAATTAAACTTTCCAATTTAGATGTATCTATAGAAACTAGTTCATCCTGTACAGTTAGTTGTACATTAATTGTGTCACTAAATCCAGCTACTGTCCCTACAATTGTATATGTACCTGCACTAGACAAATCAATTCCACTTGTATCCCAAGATACTGAGGCTGTACTGAATGTGTTATTATCCATTCTAACTTGGATATCATTTGGTAATTGTGCCAATACTGTATCCAATGATGTACCTGTTTGTACTGTAATTGGATCAACTGTTCCTATAATTTCTGCAACTGTTCCACCTTCAGCATTAATTTGTAAGTTGTTGAAGACAGCTGTTGATTTAAATGTCTGTACACCAACATATCCTTCACTAAAGTTTGTTCCACTGTTAGATCCAACCAAGACATCATTCACATAATAAGTCATTGTGCCGGCTCCATCATACATAATTTTTAAATCATAGCTTCCATCAGTTTTTGGAGTAATTTCAGATAGAGGTTTTGTCACATTCCACATCTCATTACCATTATTTTGGAATAACTTGGCAATTCCATCCACTGTGTCAATATTTGCACAGAACCAGTTCGCAGCTGGATTGTTTTTATCAGTTACACCAAAGACAATTCCTGCAGCCTGACCTTGTTCAATTTTTAAATTTCCAGTAAACGTGAAGGCTTTATCTGCACTTACTTTTGCATCGGACAAATAGAAGCTATCTCCTGTTCCGACATTATTTCCTATCAAGCCTTCATCCGTAATCTGCCAGCTTCCGCTAATCACCTGCCATCCATCGGCATTATTTTCAAAATTAGGATCTGCTACACGGACAGATACTTCTTTTGTTAGATCTCCAGCAGTAGCACTAATGGTATATGTACCAGGCTGACTTGCCTTTAATGTAGTTGATGTAGTTCCTTCGCTAACAACTTCTAATCCTTCTCCATAACTCCAAGTTACACCTGAGTTTCCTTTATTTGGATATACATTGGCATTTACTGTAAATTCACTACCTGTTTCTACATAAGAAGGAGCATCTAAGTATAATTGTTGATCTTCTGTTACAGAACCGGATTCTCCTGTATACATTGATTTCATATCATAAATATTAAGTGAATCAATGGTAATAGAACCATCTGTAAAGAATTCCATGCCAATATTATCTTTAGACATATATGCTACAGTGGAAATATTAGCTTCCCCGTAGTTACCAAATGCTTCAACAGCACCTTGATCAACAATGATACGTAACTGGATCTTATTACCCTCCATTGGAATTAAGGTTTGTTGCCATACACCGCCGTTCTGGCACGAATCGGACTGTGAAACATCCAAAACCATCTTCTGTTGTTCCACATCGTATTTATAGACCATTTCCTGTCCATTGCCTTTGCGAAGTTTGAATCCAAACTCTGTAGCCGTTGTGTCATCCAAATCAAATGTCGCCTCTAGATCATATGTGATTCCACTTGCTCCTTGTAGAATGTTTCCATCTTCAGGAGTTACTGTAATACCTTTTGTTCCTTCATAAAGCATATTTTCAGTATCTCGTAACGCATCTACTTCTTCAACCGGATAACAAGTAATTACATATTTTCCATCAATTAGTTTCAAACCATATTCTTGAGGTAGAGACTGTACACCTTTATAATCTTTTCCACTAAAATCTTTAGTATCCTGTAGCCAGCTGATTCCAATCACTCGATCTTTATCTGTTGGATCATCCCAGAAGGTCATCGTTGCATACTTACCAAATCCTGCCCACGGGTTTTCATTAGATTCTACATTTAATCTTTCAGATTCAGCGTACCACTTATAAATGCCAGTTTCTTCATCTTTGACCATATCACCGACAACATAGAATCCCGCACTTCCACCATAGATCCATTTAGTTTCATCGGTGCCTTCTATAGTAGCCTGATACATCATTGGACATTCGGAATTGATCCTCGTTCCATCGAGATATTTTAATTCCTGTGAAAATTCCCAGTCAATCAAATTTGTTGATGTAAATATCTGTGCATCGCCACCAGCTGTAATCATATAATAATGTTCATTATCCCCTGGAACCTGGAATACCTTAGGATCGCGGAAATCTGCTCCAGACAATGAATGGCTGTTATCGAGAATGATACCGCCCTTTTTCCAAGTTACACCATGATCCGTTGAATAGGCGTAAGCCTGAGATTGTCCATTAGCTCCATTGTATGTGTAATAAACGATGAGATATGAATCGCCTTTTTTATTTTGGCTGAATAATCCACTGTCATTATTCAAATCTTCTACACCGCATCCTGAGAAAATCAGACCATTATCATCAATTTGGATGGCTAGAGGCATTTGTTCCCAGTTCACTAAATCTTTTGAGCGGACATGAGCCCAGCTTTGGTTATTAAAGTTGTTTTTTGTAGAATATTGATAATAGACATGCCAATAGCCATCTGTAGAATCATACACCATGCCATTTGGATCGTTCATGAAATTTGACTGTGGCGTTATATGGAATTGAGCACGATACTCTTCATTAGCAAGATCTTCTGTTGATGTCCATTTATTAACCGCAAAATTCACGATACTCGTAAAGCTGTCCGACTCTATCGTAACATCCACATTCATATAATCCTCAAAGAATTCATCTTTTGAGATTGTAAATGTGCCATCGGTGATTTCTTCTTTTTCTTTAATGATATTTCCGTTTTCGTCACTCTTTGTTACATAGAGTTTCGTGCCTTCTTTTGCTTCTAAACCGATAACAGCTTCATCTACGTCAGGTTGGATATCCATTCCATAAACATTGACAGATTCATCAAACTCTGGTGTGATAGTTACACCTTCCGGCAACTTGATACCTGTCAAATGTGGTTCTTCGATATCTTCCCAGGAATCAAGTTCTTTATATTGGACATTTTGATAAATAACCGTACCATCCCAAGTTAAAAGACCTAATCTTCCTTCGTCTGGACGAACATCGATATCTCGATTAATAATACCTGTACCATTGACGTACACACGTAAATGATTTTCATACATTTGAACTTTCAAATCATAGCTGCCATCTTCGTTTTCCGGAACACTGGCTAAAGAAACAGTTTCATATGTCCCCGCACCGGAACCAAAAGAGAACAACTTAAAAACATTAGCAGAATAATCCACATTCATAGCAATGGTTCCACCAGATGGGTTTTCATCTGCACGGAACAATAAAGATCCGGCACCTTTTTTACCTTCATTACGAATATTAGCACTGTATTCAAAATTCTTAACCTTTGTATCTGATATTGCAAAATTATCACCAGTACCGGAAGAATAGAGACCTTCTTCTGTTTCACGCCATGTACCATTCAAGCCATGAAGATTTTCCAAATTAGTTTGGAAATTTGATTGTGGAATCGGTTGTGCACTTAGTGTCATATTCTCAATATGAACCTGGGACTGGAAAGTTAAGAACCCAAAGTAACCACCCTGATAAGCACCTTTAAAATCTTTTTTCATATCATATTGAGCAGTAATACCATTGACCGTAATGACTAAATTATTATCGCCATCGACAGAAACTGTCCAATGGATGGGCTGTGTCGTATCATTGACACTTGTAACTGTCGTAGGAGAAATGATTTCATCCCCTAAAGCCGTCGGGTCACTTAATGGATTTTGGAACAACTTGATTTGTACATCATTTCCGGAAAGGGATAATTCCAACCCAAAGAATTTCCCAATATCTGTTGGAGATGTGTTTTTTTCTGCACCAAAAATCAGTGATGTTTTGTTAACTCCACTCTCAAAAGTGACATCGCCGGCAAACGAGAATATTTTGCCTTGAACTGAAGAAATTAATATATTATCTCCATCTTGTTGATTGATGCGCATGCCTGTATCAGTTTCTTCAAAATCACCAGTCAAGCCAGTAAACGGAATTCCAGCACGAACACTCCCAGTAGACACTTCTTCATTCGAATTTTCAATTTCTTCATCCATCGTGTTAGTAGCTTCATTTGGGTTGTTTTCTTCCTCCGTAGGATTTTCTACAACTGTGGAATCGTCTGTTTTTACTTCTTGTTCAGATGTATCTGTTGTTTCAGTTTCTTCTACATCACTAGTCTGTTTGGAAGTATTTATTTCTGTTTCCTTGTTTTGCTCTACAATTTGTGTTTCATCCACCAAAGATTGTGTGCTATCCGAGATATTCTCTTCTGCAAGCACAGGCGAAATCGTACTGAGTCCTAATGAGCACGATAGAACCGCAGCCGCTACATTTGTTTTCCTTCTTTTCATTAAATGTCTCCCTCCTTATGTAATCGCTTTCACCTTTAAATATGATAATACCTTTGCAAAAAACAAAGTCAATATTTATACCAAAAGTCATGACATTTAACTGAGAAATCAATTACAATTGTCACAAATTTAATAGACAAATGAATAAAAAATTGTTTAAATCTTTCATATTCTCCATTATTTAAAAAGCATGAACTTAAGAAATATTTCTCTTAAACTCATGCAATTATTTATAATTAATATCGTTTATTCTTCATAATATTTCTCAGGAATCAGTGCAACTGGAGCAATATCTGGAATATCATCCCCATCTTCATGTAAAGCATAACTTCCATCAACTCTTAGTACAAATACATCTCCTTCTTTAATTTGATGAGGAAGTTTAATATCATCGGCATATACACTATCTAAACATAGGCAAAGGCTCTCATCATTAGAATAAAATGAATCCTTTTCTTGAGGAGCGAATATGATTTTATCAGAATCCACTTGTTTAACAATCATCTTCATATCAATGTATCCGTCATACTCTATACTACGCATCACATCTTGATTTTGGCTTAATTCCCAATCTTCTTGAGTTATTGTAAATTCTTCATATGGAAATAAACCTTTTGAAAGTATATGTCCACTATCTGCATTTTTATAAGTTACATTAACTGTTGTATCACAATCTTGATTCATCAAAGCACAATTTGTCTGCAAAATGTAGTTGATCCAGAAAGTGTGACTCATATTTTCTAAAGCTTCTGCCGCATTATCTGAAAACAAGCCTTCATCATCCACATTAAAAGTTACAGAAGAATAATCTTCACTCCATTCAACTGTATAATTATCCTTTATAGCTTCAAATTCTTGAGCTATTTCCTCCATGATTTTTTGATTATTTTCAATAAGATTTTTGATTTGTGAATTGCTAGCTTCTAGAACCAAACAATCCTCTTCTAATGTAACTTCATTTGCATATGTAGAATCCAAGCTAAACGAATCTGTATCATGTTCTTTTACACTTTCATAAGATTCTTTACCTAGAAAATACTGTGATTCTATAGGAAGAATATACTTACTTGTTGGTTCTTTTTGACACCCACTTAAAACAAATAATAAGATAGCAAGAATACTAAATAGTCTACGTTTCATAATGATCACTCCTAGTTTTATTCTAAATGGATTTATCTGTTTTTGCATTAAGATTTTTTCTCTTAATTAGTGATTGAATAAATCTAAAATTATTAACTCTATTTTATTTCATTTTAACATTCCAAAAGTTAAAATCTAATAAATGAATGTTAATATAAAGTTCGCTTAACCTTCAACAATCTATAAAACAGATA
>NZ_KI270966.1 GCF_000469305.1 Faecalitalea cylindroides ATCC 27803 | reverse complement strand
CGCAATCTTTGCCTTTTCAAGATTTCCTGCAGGAGCTAATAATTCTATCTTTTTCATTACTGCCCCTCCTTTTTCTTTATCGTTGTTTCATGATACCAGCGATCACAACCAATATTTAAATTCGTTTTTGTTTTATATGCATTCAATACTTGAATCGTATAACCATCATCGAAAAATATAGAATCAATACGGAAACGCTTGATTCCTGCTTCTTTTAATGAATCCATTTGTTCAAAAGAAGATATAGGATTGGCACTGAATATATGTGTGCCTGCATGATCTTCATAAATAGGCATTTGCTCATCACGTGTTTTTTCAATTAAATCGTAACGTTTGTTTTCTTTAACAGCATTTGAATTAATCGCATCTAGATAATTGGAAATCAAAGGTCTTCTAGAATACATAATAGAAAAATAGCCGTTTACTAAAACTTCAAGATGATCAGCAGCTTGAGCAATCATCATAATTTCATCTAAGCTCATCTCATGAGCCAGACTGACAGCCTGTATGCCTTGTTCCAAATAGAAATTTACATCCATGCTGGAAGTAACCAAAGTTTCTGGTTGATAGATAAGTTTATTTTGGATATTCATTTCCTGTGCGATATATAAAATGCCTTCATCTGCATAATAAATACCATCCATATTAATATCTTTAAATATTTGCATCCATTCTTTGGCCTTTTCCATTTCATTTTCAGAGCACATTCTCAAAAAATTAACATATAACTTGATGTTTAATTCTTTACATTTGTCTTTCCATACTTGCAAGTTTGTTTTATCCACTTCAATACAATGACGAATCGAATAATATGGAATACCTATAATAACGGCATCAATTCCTGCTTCTTTAAGTTTTTCAAGGCTTTCTAAAGAATGAATCGTTGAAATATACATAAACACCATCCTATCAGCTTTTACAGTATAACAAAAAAATAATCTAGAATCATTAAAAAGGAAAAGATTGCGATCCTATATGGTGCAGATGC
>NZ_KI270965.1 GCF_000469305.1 Faecalitalea cylindroides ATCC 27803 | reverse complement strand
TTTTCAAAGAAGCGAACTAAAATATTTCCATAAATGGTTAAGATAGTTGTTTCTTCATCATACTCAATTCGGTCAATTTGATCATATGCAAATAATGAATCATTGATTCCAGCTCGATTATCATAAAACGTATAAACAATTTCTTTGTCTTTAATCGTAACGACTTCGTTGCTTTTACAACGAAAATCTGCCGTTAAATATGCTGAATAGAATGACCAGAATATCGTTGCAAAGCACATTGGTACTACAACCGTTAATCCTAAGAATAATAGATATACCCACTCCTTTACCATGAAGACATAAGCAATATTTAAAATACCTAAAATTAAAGCTAATACTTTAAGCATTACTGACAGTGCATAAAATATTTTCATAGGGATTGATACCGTCTTCACTTTTTTTTACCACTTTTGTTTAAAGCTTTTTTACGTTTTTTGCTGTCTATTTTTAAAAATCTTGTTTCTTCGTTCATATCCAAAAATTTACATCCTTTTGATTTTATTGTACCCTATATTATTTGAAGAAGGAAATAAAATAGCAATTTGCAATGTTGCAATATATTAAAATTACAAATTTTTAATTTCTTAATCGCAATAATTTCCTCTTTCAAATCTTTCAAACGAAGAATTCTAGTATTAGACAGTTAATTCATAATTGTCTTGACGTCAATGAATACCAGATTAGTTTAGTGCATACTTAACCTTCAACAATCTATAAAACAGATA
>NZ_KI270964.1:906-75548 GCF_000469305.1 Faecalitalea cylindroides ATCC 27803 | reverse complement strand
TGACCAATGTGGATGAAGATACAGATTTATATAGAATGGAGAATCAATGATGCAGGAAAAAATGCAAGATCTGATTATTGAACAAATAGAAAATGATGACTTAGAAAATGCTGAACACAGCATTCAAGAATATTGTTTTGAATATGGTAAGGATGAGTTTTACTATATGGCTTCAAGTGACGTTTTCTTGGCTAATGAAGAGTATGACTATGTTATTGAGTTAATGAACGATGCTCTTGAAGATGGTATAGAAAATGACATTGTATATGAACGTTTGGGAGATGCGTATTTTGGTTTACAGGATTTTGAAAACGCAATCCAGAATTTTAAACAGTGTCATTTAGAACAGGATGATCCGAATTTAATGCATACAATTTATATGATTGGTCTTTCTTATTTCCATTTACAGGATTATGAACATGCGATTTCTTATTTTGAAGATGTATTATTAGAAAATGAAACTCCGGAAGTCTTGTATAACTGTGCAGTTTCTTATTTATGTATCGGTAAAGTATCGCGTGCTATGGATTATTTTGAAAAGCTTTTAGATAATGATTATTTGATCGAGCCTATCTGCCAGGAATTAATTTTTACGAATTGTTTTGACGAGGCTGATCAGATTGCACAGAAGACAAACATGATTTCTAGTGCTTCTTTAAGTCGTATTAAAGCAGATTATTTATTTACCAATAACCGACTAGAGGAGGCTTTACCATATATCTTAGAGGCACTAAAAGAAATCAATAGCGATGCACTTAAATACAATCTTGCCTCTATTTATGAAAAGAACAATGATTTTGATAACGCAAATATCTTATTTCATGAAATCATAGAGAATTATGAATTAAAGGATGATGACCCTTTTGATTTTGTTCTGGCACATACGGAAGCACTAAAACATTTAAATATTTCAAATATTCAGTATTTGCGCTGTTTGGAACCTTATGTGCAAGATAACTGTGGCGCTTTTACTCTACTATTAAAATTTGCCTTGGATCATGATTTATACGATTACCAAGATTATTTGCTAAACGATGTAAATCATGCTGAACCGGAGAGTGATTCAGAATATATCTTTTATATGATGATCTTATTGGATATACATTTGAAACATAAAAGATATGAGATGGTAGTTGATATATTTGATCATATTCCTAAAGAGTATCAAACTTATTTTCTTACGCATAAGCTAAAAGCTTTATATCAATTGGAAGATTATGAAGGTGTTATTGGGATGTATGATGATGTGATGCCGGATGGCAATAATGCGATCATCATCTTAAAGGCTTGTTTAAAACTTGAAAGATATTCTGTTTCCAATCGTTTATTTAATGATATGTTACAGGTCGATCCTGAAAAAGTAGAAGGCAAAAAAATATTCTGGGAATATGTAGTAGATCATGTGGATTCTAGCTTTAATCTCGAATAAATTTTGTATTATGTAGGAAAAATGCTAAAATCAATAACAGGGGGCTGACATGAAAGTTCGTCATTGGATCTATTTTATCGCAGGATTTTTGGTTTTCTGGTTGATATTATCGTGTCTGATCAACAATATTTATATACTTCCTTCACCATTTATGGTGATAGAAATCATGATCAAACTTTTATTTGCGACCAGCTTTTATAGTTCTGTATTCATGAGCGTATTTCGTGCTGTGCTTTCTGTTATTGTTTCGTTTATAGTCGCAGTACTTATTGCGATCATTTCTTTAAGGAATCATTTCATATCTAGTTTATTGGAAAAAACAATATTGGTCTTACGTTCGATTCCGAATGTGACTTATGTGATCTTATTGTTATTTTGGGTTTCTAGAGAAACTATGGTATTTATAGTTTCCTTTTTATTGTTGTTTCCGATTATTTATCAAAATATCTTTGAGTCTTTAAAAGAACAGGAAAATCTGTGGCATGATGTTTTGATGATCTATCCGCAAAGTATGTATGTGACGGTTACACGAATTTATATTCCATTAATGAAATCAGCTGTAGTATCCAGCTTGATCAGTGCAAGCTCTTTAGCTTTTAAAGTAGGCGTTATGGCAGAAATACTTGGACAAGTTCAGACGGGTATTGGTCGGCAGATTCAGTTGGCAAGATTGGATATAGATCTAGCCAGTGTTATGGCATGGACGATTTGGTTGATTCTCATCGTATTTGTATTTGATGCGTTAATAAAGAAATTGTTACATTTGATCACTAGATAAGGGGGATATAATGCCTTTAGTCAGTATTTTGGTACCTGTATATAATGTTGAGCGTTATCTATCACGTTGTTTAGATTCACTAGTTGCGCAGACTTATAAAGATATTGAAATCATTATCATCAATGATGGATCGACGGACAATTCTAGAGATATAGCGTTGTTGTATTCAAAACGCTTTAACAATATATATGTATATGATTATGAAAATGCCGGGATTTCCACAACCCGAAATCGCGCTTTAGATAAAGCTCATGGTGACTATGTGATGTTTGTTGACAGTGATGATTTTCTAGCACGTAGAGCAATTGAGAAAATGATGGATGTCGTTCAAAGGGAACACTGTGATATCGTTGCTTGTGGATATGTGATGGATTTTGGCTTGTTTCCATTATTTAGAAAAGTTGCACCTAAAAAGACCATGACAAGTTTAGAAGCTTTACATAATATGGTATCTAATAAAGGTGTCAATAATTATCCCTGGGCAAAACTATTTTCAAAGAAGTGTTTTGACAATGTACGCTTTCCTTCCGGTACTAGAGGATTTGAGGATACACGCACGATTTTTAAGGCATTCCATAATGCAAAAAAAGTGTGCACGATTCCAAATCGATATTACCACTATGTTCAAAGAAGGGGGTCTTTGACCAACCATATGGATCTTGATACTGTATATGATATGCGTAAAGCGTATGAATATCAGGAAGCTTATTTGCATAAATTATATCCAGATGAAAAGTTCTCTTTTGATTCAAATTATTATAATTCTGATATGGTAATACTCTATACGTTGATTTTCTTCTATTCTAAAAAAGATAATCCGGTTTATATTCCTGCCAATATTGACTGGAAAAAGATCAATCCGATATTGTGTGTCGCTTATCGTATCTGGTTAGCAATTGCACGCTTCAAATTAGGATGGTCTTATGATAGACAATTGGAGAATAAACAATGAAAGTGCGATTAGCTACGATAGAAGATATGCCTGTGCTATTAGAAATTTATCAAAGAGCACGGGCTTTCATGATGCAGGCAGGCAATCCAAACCAATGGCCAGAAGGCCATCCATCAAAAGATGAGCTTTTAGAGGAAATGCAACAAGATCGTTTTTATGTGCTTGAAAGTGAAGGTATCATTCAGGCAAGTTTTGTATATTATCAAGGAATTGATCCATGTTACAAGATTATTTATGATGGTGAATGGCCAAATGATGAGCCATATGCAGTTTTACATAAGGTTGCTACTAGAGGCTTAAAAAGACACATGGGAGAAGAAATCTTAAATTATGCATTTAAACACAATAAAAATGTGCGTATAGATACGCATGAGGACAATATTCCTATGCAGAATTTATTGACTCGACATGGTTTTAAACACGTTGGCACAATCATTTTAAAAAATGGTGAACCAAGATGGGCATATCATTGGTGCAAGGATTGTAATTTTTCATAATTTTAGGTAAACTAGTAGCGTTTGAAGGAGAATATATATGGCATTTGAATCGTTAAGTGAACGCTTGAATAAAGCGATAAAGAATGTTTCCGGGCAGGGAAAACTGACTGAAAAAAATATGAATGAAATGCTGAAGGAAGTGCGCCTGTCACTTTTGGAAGCGGATGTTAACTATAATGTTGTTAAAGAGTTTGTTGAGAATGTAAAAGAAAAAGCTTTAGGCCAGGAAGTCATGGATTCATTAAATCCTGGACAGATGGTCGTTAAGATCGTTCGCGATGAAATTCAAACGTTATTAGGTGAAGAAGACGCAAAGATCAACTTTAAAAAACAAGGTATTACAACGTTGATGATGGTTGGTCTTCAAGGTACAGGTAAGACAACAGCATCTGCCAAGATCGCACGCTACTGCAAGCAGAAGCTGGCAAAAAGAGTTTTGTTAGTTGCATGTGACGTAGTCAGACCGGCAGCTATTGAACAGTTACAGACATTAGGCAAGAGTATTGACATTGAAGTATTTACACTAGGTGCCCAAACGCCAGCGGTTGAAACAGCTCGTCAGGCAATGCGCTATGCAGCGGATCGACAAAAAGATCTTGTGATCTTTGATACGGCAGGTCGTTTACATATTGATGATGAATTGATGAACGAGTTGTCTGAGATGAAAGAACTCGTTAAACCGGATGATATCTTATTGACAGTGGATGCAATGACAGGTCAGGATATTGTTACGGTTGCCAAAGAATTCAATGAACGTTTATCCATTACAGGCTTGGTTGTAACAAAGATGGATGGCGATGCTCGTGGTGGTGGACTGCTATCTGTTCGTAGCATTACCAATGTTCCTGTATTATTTGTTTCCAGTGGTGAAAAGGTAGAAGACCTTGAAGAATTCCATCCAGATCGTATGGCGGATCGAATTCTGGGCATGGGAGATATCGTTACCCTTGTTGAACAGGCACAGGAAAAACTGGATATGGAAGTTCAACAAAAGACGGCCAAGCGTATGCAGCAGGGTGTCTTTACATTTAACGATCTTTTGGATCAGTTTGGTCAGATCCAGAAAATGGGATCAATGCAGAATATGTTAAAGATGATCCCGGGAATGGGCAAGATGGTCAACAAGGTCGATGATGACCAGGTTAATGACTCTATGAAGAAAAATAAAGCCATTATCTTGTCTATGACACCTTTTGAACGAGAAAATCCTTCCTGCTTAAAGGCATCAAGAAAAAATCGTATTGCCAAAGGTGCCGGTGTCAAGGTGATGGATGTTAATAAATTGATCAATCAATTGGAACAAATGCAGATGCTTACAAAAGTCATGAACGGCGGAAAGATGCCAAATATGAATGCTTTAAGCAATATGCAAAGAGGTGCTGGAATGCCAGGTATGTCCAAACATACAGGAAGCAAAAAACAAAAGAAATCAAAAAAGAAAAAGAAGAAATAACCTACAGAATGTTCTATGCGAACATTCTTTTTCATTTTTTTAAGAAACAGAGTAATTTGTGCTATCATTTAATTATGAAAACGCTTAAAATCAGTTACATATTCCTCATTCTTCCTTTGATCCTTGGAATCATTGGGTTAACAGAAGCACAAATTCCAATGTCGGATGCACTTTTCTATTCTTTCAGCATGTACTTTGTTGCCTATGAAGGACCTGCCTATAACTATTATGTTGAAGCGGCAAGATGGTTAGCACCAATTATGACATTTAGCAGTGTTTTGATGTTCTTTTCATATTATCGTCAACGTATTTATAATTATATAAAATATCAAAGAAATGATAGTGTTGTACTATATGGAAACGCTGAATTATGCAGTATTATAAAACAATCACTAAATAACCCAATTATTGAAACAGAAGATTTTGAATTTGTAAAAGCACATCGATATATCTTATGTGGAGCTGAAGAAGAGAATCTTTTGTTTTATGAAAACCATAAAGAAAAATTAAGGGATAAGAAAGTTTATATTCAATGTGAAACACTACGTTCTCAACTCATATCGAATGATAATGTTAAATTATTTAATATGAATGAAATTAGTGCTAGACTATATTGGAATAAATTTGATATTAAAAAAATTTTAGCGAATATTAAAGATGCACATATTGTATTGATCGGATTTGGGAATTTAGGAAAAGAAATAATTCTGCAAGCTTTACAGAATAACATCTTTGACCCTGGCCAGCATATTACATATGATGTGTTTGGAGAAGAAGAACATTTTACTTCAATTTATTCGAGCTTAGCTAATATTTCTGATACTGTTGTATTTTATGATCATTGGGAGTCACATTTAGATCTTATCAACAAAGCTGACGTGGTTATTTTCTGCGAACAAAATAATCAGTTATCTATTATTCAAACTTTATTGATGCAGACAACGATAAATGAAATCGAAGTCTTTGCCGATAACCCTTCAATCTATGATTTATTATCAGAACAAAATCGACTCAATATTTTTGATTTTAAACAATTAGCTCTAACAAAAGAGAATATCTTTAATGAGAGAACTCTTGATGTAGCAAAAAGATTGAATTTAAGATATGCACATCTTTATAACAATGTTGAAGAAAATGAAGTGAATAAAGAGCTTGAATGGAATAAATTAGATACATTCACAAAATACTCGAATATCAGCAGTACAGATTATCACGTTACGCGTTTAAAGCTTATCCAAGATTGGGATTTAAATAATCTGACTGATGAACGGATTGATTACTTGGCACACTTGGAACATATACGTTGGAGTCGATATCATTACCTATCAAATTGGAAGTATGGAATTCCGGCAAATGGCAAAAATAAAGATTCTAAACAAAAAATACATATTGATTTGATTCCATATGAAAAACTCTCGAAAGTGGAAAAAGATAAAGATCGCGATACAGTTAAATTATTATTAGAATTTAAATAAGGAGGTGTGAAAATGGAACAAACAGAAGCTAAAGAAATTTATCAAATGGGTGTAGAAGCTCTAAATGATTGCGATTATAGAATGGCTGGAGCTTATTTTAAAAATGCTGCAAAAATGAATTATAAGCCAGCTATTGCGGCATTGGAAAAATTGATACTTGAAGGAAAGTACAAAAATGTACAATCAAAACAAACTTTGAGTTCGAACACAGAATCAAAAGAATTGTTTGAAAAAGGTGTTGATTATTATAAAGGCAGAAATAATACAAAAATTGATTATGTAAAAGCATTTGAATGCTTTTTATCCTCTTCAATAGATGGATATGCATTCGCTATGAATTGGCTTGGATATTGTTATGAATATGGTAAAGGAACCAAAAAGAATCTAGATTCTGCTTTTGGATGGTATGAAAAAGCAGCAAATGCAAATGTTGCAAATGCAATTTATCATTTAGGAAGATTATATTATGATGGGAAAGGAGTTCAACAAGATTACAATAAGGCTTTTGGTTTATTTAAAAAAGCTTGTGACTTAAGAGAAAGTCTAGCTTACGAGTATTTAGCAGATTGTTATTTTTACGGACAAGGTACAAAGATCAATTATGAAAAAGCACTCCAGTTTTATTTAAAAGTAAAGCCTAGAGGAGTTATTGAATACCAAATTGGATGTATCTATGCACGTGGTTTAAGCACTGGTTCTGATTATCCTAAGGCGGCTGAACACTTTCAAAAAGGTGTTGATTTTGGTCATGCCCCTAGTATGAACAATTTAGGTGCTTTGTATTATAATGGGGAAGGCGTTCAAAAAGATTACAATAAAGCTTTTGAACTGTTTAAAAAAGCATCGGATCTAGGTTATACCACAGCGCATGGTTGGTTAGCGGATTGTTATTATTATGGTAATGGTGCAAAAAAAGATTATCAAAAAGCACTCCAACTCTATTTAAAAGCAAAATCGAGCAGACATAATGAAGGTCAAATTGGATATATCTATGAACATGGATTAGGGACGCCAATTGATATTAATAAAGCAATTGAACATTATCAAAAAGGTGTTGATTTAGGTTGTACAGGGTGTATGCATAATTTAGGTACTTTGTATTATAAGGGAGAAGGATGTCAAAAAGATTATAATAAAGCCTTTGAATTGTTTAAAAAAGCATCAGATTTAGGTGAAATCGCAGCGCATGGTTGGTTAGCTAAGTGTTATTTTTACGGCTATGGAACGCAAAAAGATTATCAAAAAGCAATTGAACATTATCAAAAAAGTATTGATTTTGGGAATACTGATTCAATGATAAGTTTAGGGATTCTATATTACGAAGGAAAAGGTATTCAACAAGATTATCAAAAAGCTTTTGAATTGTTTAAAAAATCATCGGATTTAGAAAATAAGACAGCACATGCTTGGCTAGCTGAATGTTATTATTATGGCAATGGTACAAAAAAAGATTATCAAAAAGCACTTCAACTTTATCTAAAAGGAAATCTTTATGGATATACGCAAAGTCAAATTGGACGAATCTATGAAAGTGGACAAGGGGTCAAGAAAAATTTAACAGAGGCTTTGAATTGGTATAAAAAAGCTAATGAATCAGGAAAAGATTGCAAAGCAGATATTGAACGTATAAACAATCTTTTAAATAAGAAACCAGAGAATAAATCGATTGATAAGACTAAAGTAGAGACAAAAGCCAATTCAAATAAACCAATTAAGGCGTATGAAGGAGATAAACCGTATATCTTTGTGAGTTATTCTCATACCGATAGCAAGGTAGTAAAAGAAGTTTTACAAATGCTAATAAATCAAGGGTATCGCATTTGGTTTGATGAAGGAATCAGGGCAGGATCATCATGGACTGAAAATTTAATGAATCATATAAAAAATGCATCACATTTTATATTCTTTCTTTCTAGACATTCAATTAATTCAAAATATTGCTTAAAGGAATTGAGATTTGCAGATAGAAGAAATAAGATCATTATTCCGATTTGTATAGAAAATGTGAATGTTTCAGATGAAATTGATTTTTTATTAGGTGAAGTACAAATGCTTTTTAAAAACAATTTAGAAAAAGAAGAGTTTATGGAAAAGTTTAATAGTTCAAATCATATTGAGATATGCAGCAGGTGATCAAGATGAAAATATTTTTAACTATTCTTTGTTGCTTATTTCTTTTTAGCGGATGTGCTAAACCACAAGAATCTTTGAAACAAGTTGATTCGAACATTCTAGATCAATACTCTATGGTTGAAAAGAAAGAAGATTCAATCTATTTGATTTCAGGAGCTAATAATAGTTATGTGGTTTTTTATAAAATGAATGTAGATCCAGAGAGTGTTAATATGGGAATCAAAGATAAAGAATATTCAATTTCTTTTAATACGGGTGATAAAATAGATACTCTTGTATATGAACTGAATTTTAAACGTTCTGAAGATTCAAAATTGATCTTAATAGAAGATGGTCGTGAAGTTTCTTTTGAAACTGTGATACTGTCAAGCAAAAATACTTGACACTTTAAATAAGGCATGGTATTCTATACGAGCTTAAAGAAAAGGAAGGTTAAGAAAATGGTAAAATTACGTTTAAAAAGAATGGGTAAAAAGGGACGTCCTTTCTACCGTATCGTAGCAGCTGATTCACGTAGTCCTCGTGATGGACGTATCATTGAAGAAGTTGGTACATATAATCCAATCGCTACTGAAAATCAGGTAACTTTAAATAAAGAAGTTGCTATGAAATGGTTGAACAATGGAGCTAAACCAACTGATACTGTTCGTGCTATCTTGTCAAAAGAAGGCATCATGAAAGAATTTCATGAAGCTAAAATGTCAAAATAATGGTAGATTTAGAAAAAACGCTTTTAGATCTTTGTACACCACTTGTTGATGATAAGAACTCTTTATCGGTAAAGACAATGTCATCAACAAATGAAAACGAAGTCTTATTATACGTGTATGCGAACAGTGAAGATGTAGCTCGTCTAATTGGACGTAAAGGTTCAATGGCAAGCAGTATACGTCAGATGATGTCAATTGCTGCAAGAGAAACTCATAAGCGAGTTTCTGTGAAGTTTGAAGCTTATTAGGATGTGTGATCGCGCATCCTAATTTTTTTAAGGGAGGTAGAACATGCTTAGGGTAGCAACGATCATTAATACGCATGGTCTTAAAGGCGAATGTAAATTATACATTCATACAGATCAACCCCAGGAGCGCTTTAAAAAAGGAAATATTCTCTATCTGCAAGATGATACGGAATTAGAAGTAATTAGCTATCGTGAGCAGAAAGGGTTTGGCTATTGTAAGTTTGTTGGTGTTGATACAATAGAAAAAGCTGAAGCTTTAAAGACCAAAGAAGTGTTCATCAAAAAATCAGACCTTTTAAAGAGTGAAGATGAGTATTATTACTATGAACTGGTTGATTGTAAAGTATTTAATGAACAGGAGGAATATCTTGGCAAAGTCAGCGATATCTTGGAAACAGGAGCGAATTTGGTTCTGCGTATTCAAGATGGAAAAAAGAGCTTTTTACTTCCTTTTGTAGATGCTTTTTTGATTGATGTAGATGTCGAACAAAAAAAGATCACGATCAAAGAAATGGAAGGCTTGCGATGAAAATCAGTATTCTAACATTATTTCCAGAATATTTTGAACCTTTATGGAATACCAGCATCATCAAAAGAGCTAAAGAAAAAGATCTTTTTGAATACGAAGTGATCGATTTTCGAAAATTTACACAGGAAAAGCATGGTCATGTTGATGATACACCTTATGGTGGAGGTGCCGGTATGGTTTTGATGTGTCAACCGATACTGGATGCTTTAAAGAGCATACGTACAAAGGATAGCACTGTGATCTTATTGACTCCACAGGGTCAGACTTTTAATCAATCCAGGGCAAAAGAGCTTTCCTTAAAGGATCATTTGATCTTTATTTGTGGTCATTATGAAGGTTTTGATGAAAGAATTCGTGATTATGTTGATATTCAAATGTCTTTGGGAGATTTTGTCTTGACTGGTGGCGAATCGGCCTGTGTAGTTATGTGTGATGCCATTCTTCGTTTATTGCCAGGAGTCATTCGCCAGGATAGTTGGCAGGATGATTCATTCTCTAATGGTTTACTGGAATATCCTCAATATACAAAACCAGTAGAATATGATGGAAAAAGAGTACCGGATGTATTGTTGAGTGGACATCATGCCAATATTGCAAAATGGCGCCATCAAAAAGCTTTAGAGAATACATACTATCATCGTAAAGATTTATTAAACGAATATCCATTGACAAAAGAAGACAAAGATTTCTTAGATTCTTTATTGCCTAAAGAATAAAGATGTGATATCATATTTTAGCATTTATGCACGATCTGTTCCGCTGGCAGTTATTTTTGCGAATGAACAATATGATCGAACGAGATACAGGAGGAAAGAAAGATGAATTTAAATCTAGTTAACGAAATTACAAAATCTCAGTTAAAAACAGATATTCCTGAATTCCGTTCAGGAAGTACCGTACGAGTTCACGTTAAAATTATCGAAGGTGGAAAATCTCGTATCCAGGTTTTCGAAGGTGTTGTAATCGAACGTACAGGTGGAGGAATCGCAGAATCATTCACAGTTCGTAAGATTTCTAACCAGATCGGTGTAGAACGTAAATTCCCATTACACTCACCAATCATTGAAAAAATTGAAGTAGTTCGTCACGGTAAAGTTCGTCGTAACAAGTTACATTACTTACGCGGACGTTCTGGTAAAGCTGCTCGTTTAAAAGAAGTTCGTTAATTAGGCTGGATTATATATCCAGCTTTTTTTAAAATTGTGTATAATAAGGGTGTATTTAATTAAAGGGGTAGATGTTGATGAAAAAACTAAAGAAAAGTTCTTCATTTCGTTACAATGAAGAAGATGAAAGAACACTGTTAGAGGATATACTGGATTTTTTGAAGATTTTTGTGATCGGAACGGTCCTAATTTTGTTGTTTATTAATTTTATCGCACATCCAGTAACGGTTTATGGTAAGAGCATGGATCCAACACTGAAGGATGGAGAGATTGGATTTACGAATATTATTGGAACATTATTGACTGAACCAGAACGTGGGGAGGTTGTCGTGGTAAGAATGACAGATCCCGATACACAGGAAACAAGTCATTGGGTAAAACGTATCATTGGTATGCCAAACGAAACAATTGAATGTATCAATGAGCAAATCTATATCAATGGCGAAGTCTTGGATGAAAGTGAATATATTGATGAAGATTATAAACAAAGCATGATCGATCAATTTGGATATTTTAATATGGATTTTGGTCCGATTACTTTAGGAGAAGATGAGTATTTTGTGATGGGAGACAACCGCCCATATTCAAAAGATTCTCGCGATACTTCAGTAGGTCCTGTTCATAAAGATCAGATTTTTGGCAAAAATGTGATCGTTATCTTTCCATTAAGCGAAATGGGTGTTAAGTAGGAGAGACTATGCAGAATTCAAAAAAAATACAATGGTTTCCAGGACATATGACAAAGGCTGCCAGGCAGATGGAAGAAAACTTGAAGAAAGTCGATTTTGTCATCGAGATCCGTGATGCCAGGATACCAGATTCGAGTCGAAATCCTATGCTGGATGGCATCATTCATACAAAACCTAGATTGATCATCTTGTCTAAAAAAGACAAAGCAGATCCTAAATTAACCAAAGAGTGGATCACGTATTTAGAAAAAGACAATGTACGTGTCATTGCCTTGGATTTAGTACATGAGAATTATAAAGCAGCTATTGTACAGGCTTCTAAAACTTTGTGTGCTTCTTTTATAGAAAAACAAAAACGCCGCGGAATCAAGCCCAGGGCTTTACGTGCCATGGTGTGTGGGATTCCTAATGTTGGCAAGTCAACTATGATCAATACTTTGGCTAAGAGAAAAGCGGCCAAAACAGCAGATAAGCCAGGAGTTACAAAAAGTCTACAATGGATCAAATTGGATAAAGATCTTGAGCTTTTGGATACACCAGGGGTATTATGGCCTAAATTTGATGACCAGCAGATTGGTTTAAAGCTTGCTTTGTTGGGATCGATTCGTGATGAGGTCGTAACCATGGATGAGTTAGCAATGTTTGCGGTTGAATGGTTGATGGAAAATAATCCTTCTTCTTTGATTGAAACCTATGGAATCGAAATTCAAGACACACCATGGCATACATTAGAACAAGTTGCGATCAAGCGAGGATATCTTCAAAAAGGACAGATTGATGAGAATCGATTGATGAATTCGTTTGTCAAAGATATGCGTGAAAATAAATGTGGGCTGATTACCTGGGAGAAACCAAATGTTGGATAGGCCAATTGATTTTGATCATTGGGATCTGCATCAAGATGTTCTAGGCATTGATGAAGCCGGACGTGGTCCGATTGCCGGTCCATTGGTCGTAGCTGGTGTCTGTTTTGAAAAAGGATTTACAAATAAAATGATCGATGATTCCAAAAAGTTGACAGAGAAAAAAAGAGAAGCTTTGTTCTCCTTGATCACCAATGAAGCTTTGTGGTATCAAATACTGGTCATTGAAGAAAAGATCATCGATAAAAAGAATATCTATCGCACAACGCAGGAGGCAATGTTGGAAATAGCGCATAATGCACCTGTTGATATCGTTTTAAGTGATGCCATGCCTTTACCATCGCTGGACAAGGAATGGGAATCGGTTATAAAAGGAGATCAAAAATCTTTATCGATTGCAGCTGCCAGCATCTTAGCCAAAGTTACACGAGATCGATATATGAAAAAGCTGGATGAGCTGTATCCTATGTATGGATTTAGTAAACATAAAGGATATCCAACGAAGGCACATATAGAGGCATTAAATACATATGGTGTCTTAGACTGCCATAGAAGAAGTTATGGGCCTGTGCAAAAAATGTTGGAAATTAAACTTTTTTAGGAACTTTTTGTTCCTTTTTCTTTTTGCGGTGTAATAGAAAGTATGAATGAAATGAGAAAAGCTATTTTGTATTATGCCATAAAATATCAAGGTGATTGGAATAAGATCGGACAAGCGATACGATCAAAAGAAAGTTTTCAGGAAATTAAGATTTCTGAGTCATATGTCACAATCGTAGATGAAGCCTATCCATTATCGTTTCGACAACTTCGCTTTCCACCATGGATCATCTTTTATCGAGGTAATTATGATCTATTGGAAAAAAGATGTGTGGGAATCGTTGGAGCAAGAAACTGCAGTCAAAAGGCTATAGAAAATGCGACTCTTGTCAGTCAGCGCTTAAAACAACGTTACTGCATCGTATCGGGTTTGGCAAAAGGAATTGATGCGGCAAGTCATTGGGCAAGTTTAGACAAGGATACGATAGGAATCATTGGCTGTGGTATTGATCGAATTTATCCGTATGTGAATAAAGAGCTGTTTTTAAAGATGTATGCCATACAGCTTGTGATCAGTGAATATCCACCCGGGGTTGCTCCATATGCCAGAAATTTTCCTTGGAGAAATCGTTTGATTGCGGCTTTAAGCGAGTCCTTGATCGTGATCGAAGCTACGATCAAAAGTGGAACGATGTTAACGGTGAATGAGATGTTGGAACTTTCGAAACCGGTCTATTGTTTACCAACAGCTTTTAATGATGTAAGGTATCAAGGATGTAATTATTTAATTAGTCAGGGAGCAAATATTTTGTCAAGTGAAAAGGAATTAGAATATCTTTAGGAATTGACAAATCAATTTTTTTATTGTTTTATAGAGCGTGAACATTGGAGGGAGTTTTACGAAGATGAAAAAGAATTTAGTTATCGTTGAGTCTCCATCAAAATCTAAAACGATTGAAAAATATCTTGGAAAAGATTACAAGGTCGTTTCCAGCAAAGGTCATATTTGTGATTTGGCCACAAGTGGAAAAGAAGGGTTAGGAATTGATGTAGATCACGATTTTGAACCTACATATAAAATAAGTAAAGAGAAAAAAGACGTAGTAAAAGAGTTAAAAGAACTGACAAAGAAAGCCAAAGATGTATATCTGGCCAGTGACCCGGACCGTGAAGGGGAGGCAATCGCATGGCATTTAGCTAGAGTTCTTGATTTAGATATCGACACGACAAAGCGTATCGTGTTTCATGAAGTAACCAAACCGGCTATCCTTGAAGCTATGGAACATCCCAAGCATATTGATATGGATTTGGTAAGAAGTCAGGAAACAAGACGAATGTTAGACCGTATCATTGGATTTAAATTGAGCAAGTTATTACAAAACAAGATTCGTTCAAAATCAGCTGGACGTGTACAGTCTGTAGCACTTAAGTTGATCGTAGAAAGAGAAAATGAAATCAAAGCGTTCAAATCGGAAGAGTATTGGAGCGTTCATGCCAATCTGAAAAAAGGGACACAGAGTTTTGAAGCAACTTTGTCTAAAGTAGATGGTAAAAAACCAAAACTAAAGAATGAGCAACAGGCTAGTGAAATTGTCGAACGATCAAAAGGCGATTTTATTGCGACTTCGATCACAAAACGCTCAAAGAAAAAAAAGCCTAAGCTTCCTTTTACAACATCAACAATGCAGCAGGAAGCAAGTACCAAATTAGGATTTGGAGCTAGAAAGACCATGAGCATTGCCCAGAAGATGTATGAAGGTATTGATTTAGGAGGACAGATGCAAGGTCTTATCACATATATGCGTTCAGATTCTACGCGTCTTTCTGATTTGTTTGTCAAAGATACGTTAGCTTATATCCAAGACGAATATGGAAAAGAATATGTTGGTAAGGCGCATACCAAAAATAAAGCCAATACGCAGGATGCCCATGAAGCCATTCGTCCTACGGATATCAAAAATACGCCTGAAAGTATCAAACAATATTTGACCAATGATCAATATCGTTTATACTCTTTGATTTATGCCAGAACATTGGCATCCTTAATGAAAGAGGCAAGCTTTAATGTTACTACAATTACATTTGAAGTGGATGGTTTGCAGTATAGCGCAAGTGGACAGACAATGGCTTTTGATGGATACACAAAAGTTTATAAGAAATATGAAAAGCAAACAGATGAACTCTTGCCGAAAATTGAAGAGAATGAAGTGTTCCATGATGTGGTTGTAGAACCAAAGCAGCACTTCACAGAACCACCGGCTCGTTATACAGAAGCTAGATTGATCAAAGAACTAGAAGAAAAATCAATCGGTCGACCTAGTACATATGCAACGATCATAGATACTTTGCAAAAACGAGGATATGCAACACTTGAGAAAACTTCTGAAACCAGCAAGACCAAGGTGTTTGTTCCAACAAAGCAGGGAATGTTGACAGATGAAAAACTGGGGCAGTATTTTTCCGATGTGATCAATGTTGAATATACGGCGGATATGGAAAAGACCTTGGATGAAATTGCGGAAGGAAAACAAGATTCAATCGCATATATGCATCAATTCTATGATAAATTTGCTCCTATCGTTGAAGATGCGTATTCAAAAATGCCAAAGATGGAATTAGAAAAAGTTGGAAGAACCTGCCCTTCTTGTGGAGGCGATCTAGTTTATAGAAATGGACGTTATGGCAAGTTTATTTCGTGCATCAATTTTCCTTCCTGTCGTTATACTGAAAATGATGAAGCAGAGCAGGAGAATGCAGATCCAAATCAAGAAGAAAAGATTTGTCCAAATTGTGGCAGCAAGATGATCATAAAAAAAGGTCGTTATGGGCCTTTCTGGGCTTGTTCAAACTATCCTGAGTGTAAGACGATACAGCCTTTAAAAGAAAAGGCAAAACCAGAACCAACAGGAGAGATGTGTCCAGAATGTGGTCATGAACTGGTTAAACGTAAATCGCGCTATGGTACAACTTTTATAGGTTGTTCAAATTATCCAAAATGTCGTTATATTAAAAAAGAACCGAAGGAAAAGAAATAATGGAAAAACAAGTTACGATCATTGGAGCCGGCCTTGCTGGGTGTGAGGCGGCTTATCAATGTGCAAAACGAGGAATAAAAGTTAATTTGATTGAGATGCGACCTAAAAAATATCCGCCAGCATTTCATACAGATTTATTTGGAGAACTAGTATGTTCGAATTCATTGCGTTCCAATTCTTTGAACAATGCAGTGGGAATCTTAAAAGAAGAGTTGCGATTATTGGATTCACTGATCATAAAAGCTGCGGATGCGACCAGCGTTCCTGCAGGAAGTGCTTTGGCTGTAGATAGAGAAAGTTTTTCGCACTATATTACGGATACGATTCGAAATCATGAAAATATTACTGTCATCAATGAAGAAATCACAGAGATCCCTGAAGGGCCATGCATCATTGCGACCGGCCCTTTGACAAGTGATGATTTAGCTAAGGCCATTTGTGAGTATCTTCATACTGGTACGCTTCATTTTTATGATGCAGCTGCTCCAATTGTTGAAAAAGACAGTATCGATTTTAATAAAGCTTATTATAAGTCTCGTTATGATAAAGGAGAGGCTAGTTATATCAATTGTCCGATGGATGCACAAGAGTTTGAACAGTTTTATGATGCCTTGATCCATGCCCAATGTGCACATTTACATGATTTTGAAGATGAGAAGTATTTTGAAGGATGTATGCCAATTGAAGAAATGGCAAAACGAGGCAAGAAAACATTATTGTTTGGGCCTTTGAAACCAGTCGGTTTACAAAAAGATGAAAATCATCATCCTGTTGCGGTCGTGCAGTTACGTCAGGATAATGTTGCAGCTTCTATGTACAATATTGTTGGTTTTCAAACCCATCTAACATGGCCGGAACAAAGAAGAGTATTCTCCTTGATTCCTGGTTTGGAAAATTTAAAGATTACTCGTTATGGTGTCATGCATCGAAATTCTTATTTATCGAGTCCAACTTGTTTAAAAGAAACATACCAAACACAAATTCGTGAGGATCTGTTCTTTGCCGGGCAGATCACAGGTGTTGAAGGATATGTGGAATCTTGTGCAAGTGGGATGATTGCCGGGATCAACATGGCTCGTTATTTAAACGATAAAGAACCAATTATCTTTGGAAATACATGTGTGATGGGTTCTCAGGCATATTATGTGACTCATTGTGATCCAAAACATTTCCAGCCAATGAACGCCAATTTTGGCATCATGCATTTGAATGAGAAATGTAGAAAACATGAACGTAAAGAGAAATTATGCAATCAGGCACTCGAACGCATCAAAACGATACAGGGGCTTTTAGATGAATGAGTTGATTGAACGATTTCTACAATATATATATCGTAGAAATTCCCAGTCTGAAAAAACCGTTGATGCTTATAAAAGGGATTTAACTCAATTTAAAGAATATCTTGAAAGTCAGGGGATCACAAATTTTGAAGATGTAGATCGTCTGACTTTTATGAATTTTTTGATGGAGCTAAGAGTTTTACCGGATGGAACATCGGCGAAAAATTCAACGATTGCTCGTAAGATTTCTACATATCGATCATTCTATCGTTACCTGAATGAATATATCGGAATCAATGCCAACCCGCTTTCTTCAATCAAGACGCCTAAAAATAAAAGAAAAATTCCAGATTTCTTATTTCTTTCAGAGATAGAAAATTTTTTAGACACATATGATGAAAATGACCCGATTGAGTTTCGGGATAAGACCATGTTTACTATGATGTATGCCTGTGGTCTTCGTGTTAGCGAACTGGTTAATTTGAAATGGCAGGATGTTGATCTGAATCAAAGGTGTGTACGCATCCTGGGAAAAGGAAATAAAGAAAGAATCGTACCTTTTTTCAAAGGATTTGAAAAAGAACTGAAGAAATATCGTCTTGTATATTATGAAAAATATGAAAAAGGCGATAATCATGTATTCATTTCACAAAAAGGAAAAGGACTGACTTCAAGAGGCGTTCAGTTTTTAATGAAAAAACATGCATTAAATATAGGAATGGACATGGATGTGCATCCACATATGTTTCGTCATAGCTTCGCGACGCATTTGTTGGATAATGGTGCCGATATTCGTGTTGTCCAGGAACTTTTAGGGCATGCTTCTTTATCAACGACCCAGATTTATACGCATGTCTCGACCAAACAGCTCAAAGATGTGTATCAGAAGGCACATCCTTTGGCAAAACAATGATATTTTTACTTGAATAGTCGATATTGACTTGTTATAATCTAGTAGCGCGAAAATGCGCGAATACACACATCATGGATTCGTTTGCCCGTGCATCAAAGATGTTGCATTCGTTTGAAATGGTGGAGGAGTAACGGAAAGGAAGGACTATTATGTCAATTGTATCAATGAGAAAAATGTTAGAGAATGGTGTACATTTCGGACATCAGACTCGCCGTTGGAACCCTAAGATGAAACCATACATCTACACAAGCCGTAACGGGGTTTACATCGTGGATCTGAACAAAACTCAGGCTCAGATCGAAGCAGCTTACCAGGAATTAAAACGTATTAGCGAAGAAGGCGGAAAAGTATTATTCGTTGGAACTAAAAAACAGGCTGCAGACACTATCGAAGAACAGGCTTTACGTTCAGGATCATTCTACGTTAACAAACGTTGGTTAGGTGGTTTATTAACAAACTTCCGTACGATCCAGAAACGTGTTAAACGTCTAGTTGAAATTGAAGAAATGGAAGCTAGCGGAAAAATCGAAGTATATACTAAAAAAGAACAAGCTAACTTGCGTAAAGAAAAAGCTAAACTTGAATCAAGTTTAGGTGGTATCAAAGAAATGAAGAAACTTCCAGATGCTATCGTTGTAGTTGACCCTAAAGAAGAACACAACGCAATCGCGGAAGCTAAAAAACTTGGTATCCCAGTATTCGCAATGTTGGATACAAACTGTGACCCAGATGATGCAGATTATCCAATCGCTTCTAACGATGATGCAAATCGTTCAGTTAAATTAGTTATCACATTGTTGGCTGATGCTATCGTTGATGCTAAGAGCGGATTGTTAGAACTTGCTTATTTGGATGAAACAGAAGATGACGTAACAATGGAAGACGTTATCAAAAATGTTGAACAGCAGATTGCTGAAAATGAAAGACGTCGTCGTCAGCGTAATGAAGAACGTCGTAAACGTAACTTCGAACGTAAAAACCGTCGTTTCAACAAACCTGCAAAAGAAGAAGAAAAACCAGCTGAAAAACCAGCTGAATAAAAAAATCATAGGAGGAAAAGAAAATGATTACTGCATCTCAAGTTAAAGAATTACGTGAAAAAACTGGTGCGGGGATGATGGACTGTAAAAAAGCTTTGACTGAATGTGACGGAGACATGGCAAAAGCTGTTGACTGGCTTCGTGAAAAAGGTATCAGCAAGGCTGCTAAAAAAGAAGGTCGTATCGCTGCTGAAGGTTTAACTCGTGTTGCAACAAAAGGAAATACAGGTATCTTGTTTGAAGTTAACTCTGAAACAGACTTTGTTGCGAAAAACGAACAATTTTTACATTTATTAGATGTAATCCAGAATGCTATTTTGGATACTAAGGCTGCTGACGTAGATGCAGTTCTTACAACATCTACTCCAGAAGGAACAATCGCTGATTTGATCACAAATGCTACAGCGACAATCGGAGAAAAAATCACTTTCCGTCGTGTTTCTGTAGTTGAAAAAGCAGATGATGAATTCTTCGGAAGCTATATGCACATGGGTGGAAAAATTTCTGCACTTGCTGTATTAAAAGGTGAAACAAACGAAACTGTTGCTAAAAATATCGCAATGCAGGTTGCTTCTATGGCTCCTACTTATGTATCTCAGAGTGATATTCCAGGTGATGTAGTTGAACATGAACGTGAACTACAGTTGCAGATGATGAAAGCTGATCCTAAGATGGCTGGAAAACCAGAAAAAGTTCTTCAGGGTATCTTAAAAGGAAAAGTTGACAAACACTTCAAAGATCAGTGCTTATTAGATCAGGAATTCTTCTTGGATCCTAAGATGAAAGTTGCTAATTTCTTAAAAGACAACAAAGTTGAACTAGTATCTTTCGTACGTTACCAAACTGGTGAAGGTATTGAAAAACGCGAAGAAAACTTTGCTGAAGAAGTAATGTCACAAATCAAGGGTTAATCATAACCCTTTTTTTATTGAGTCAATCTTTTTTTCAGATAAAAGATAGTGTATAATCTTAATGATGAAATCTTCAAAGGAGTACAAAATAATATGTATAAGAGAGTGTTATTAAAATTGAGTGGTGAGGCTTTATCTGGCAATGGACAGCCTTTTGATCCAGAGGTTTTAAAATCTTTGGCGGCAGAATTAAAAGATGTTCATGAGCTTGGTGTCGATCTTGCAATCGTTGTTGGTGGAGGTAACTTCATTCGTGGCAAGATGATGGCTGAAATGGGGATGAATCGAGCTCAGGCAGATTACATGGGTATGCTAGGAACAGTAATCAACGCTTTAGCTGTTCAAAATGCTTTAGAGCAGGCTGGTGTTCCTACTCGTGTGCAAACAGCTGTTGAAATGCAAAAGGTTGCAGAACCATTTATCTTACGTCGTGCTATTCGTCATTTGGAAAAAGGACGTATTGTTATTTTTGGTGCCGGAACTGGTTCACCATATTTCAGCACAGACACAACGGCTGCATTACGAGCAAGTGAAATTGATGCCGATGTGATCTTAATGGCAAAGAATGGTGTCGATGGTGTATATGACAGTGACCCTAAGAAAAATCCAGAAGCTAAAAAGTTCAACTCTTTACATTATATGGATGTTTTAAACAAAGGACTTCAAGTAATGGACTCTACAGCTATTAGCATGTGTATGGATAATGATATCGATCTTGTTGTCTTCAACATGAACGAAAAAGGCAACATCTTAAAAGCTGTTAAGCAGGAAGTTACAGGAACATTGATTTCAAAATAATTTTAGAACAGGAGATTTAAAATGAGTGATAATTTAATTAAAGCTGAAGAAAGAATGTTAAAGGCTATTGAAAACTTAGAAAGTAATTTAAAAACGATTCGTACAGGACGTGCAAGTTCACAAATCTTAGAACGTGTTCAAGTTGACTATTATGGATCTATGATGCCAATTAATCAGTTATCTTCTATTCAAGTTGTAGAAGGAACACAATTGGTCGTAAAACCTTATGATCGCAGTATTATCAAATCTGTAGGGCATGCGATTCAGGCGGCAAATCTTGGATTAAATCCACAGGTAGAAGCGGATGTTATTCGTATTCTAGTTCCTCAATTAACACAAGAGCGTCGTGAACAGTTGGCAAAAGATGCACAGAAATATGGTGAAGAAGCTAAAGTTGCGATTCGTAACATTCGCCGTGATGCTAACGACGCTACAAAGAAAAATAAAGAATTAACGGAAGATGATCGTAAGGCTGAATTGGAAGATTCACAGAAATTAACTGACGATTATATCAAACAAGTTGAACAAATCGTAAATGAAAAGAAAAAAGAAATCTTGAATGTCTAAACCCAATCTTGATTGGGTTTTTTTAAGAAGGGAGCTTTTTAGATGAACGACAATATTCCTCAAACTATTGCAATCATTATGGATGGCAATGGAAGATGGGCAAAACAAAGAGGATTGCCAAGAACAGCAGGTCATAAACAAGGTGCGGATACGATTCGAACTGTGGCTTTGGCGGCAAATGAATTAGGTGTAAAAAAACTGATCCTATATGCTTTTTCGACGGAAAACTGGAAACGTCCGGAAGATGAAGTCGGATATTTATGTAAATTACCAGGCCTGTTCTTTAATAAATATATCAGGGAACTAATGGAAAAAAATATTCGCGTTACTTTTGCCGGTGAGTTAGAAAGATTCCCTTCAGATACACAAAAAGTGATAAATCGTGCTGTGAATGATACATCACATAATACTGGATTAGAACTTTGTCTTGCAATCAACTATGGTTCAAGAAGAGAAATATTGTTAGGCATACAAAAATATGCGGATGAAGTAAAAAATGGAAGAAAAAATGATCTAACAGAGGAAGATTTTAGTCAATATTTATTCGTTCCAGAAGATATAGATTTAATGATTCGTACAAGTGGTGAAGTTAGGATCTCAAATTTCTTATTATGGCAACTTGCATATTCGGAATTGATCTTTACACCTGTTGCCTGGCCAGACTTCAATAAAGAAGAGTTGGTCAAGTGCATTGAAGAATTTAAGCACAGGGATCGTAGATTTGGAGGGTTGACAAAATGAAGACTCGAGTAATGACTGCATTAGCCATCATCTTGGTTGTCGCCTTGCCAGTTGCCTTTGGAGGCTGGTTGCTTGAGCTATTGGCTCTATTCATCTTGTTGTCAACGGCTTTTGAATGGATGCATGTTCGACGTGATTTTAATTCATGGCCGGTATATGTATACCCACTTACGGTTGTCTTAGTGATCTTAACACGCTTTATCCCTGAACATTATACATATATTATTTATGCTTTAGGGGTGTGTTTCTTCTTTGCCCTTCCGGTATTTGTTGAGAATTTTTCGTTGCCGGATAGCTATTACTGCTTAACGTATTTTATCTTATTTTCTTTGATCTATCATGCTATTGGATACTTGGTGGCTGAGCATATGTATCTTTGGACCATTGTATTTGCAACATATGGTTCTGATACAGGTGCTTGGTTTGTTGGAAGCTATTTTGGCAAGCATAAGATGAACCCAAGAATTTCTCCAAAGAAGAGCTGGGAAGGCTTTTTTGGTGGAATTGTTTTTGGATTTCTGTTAAGCTTAATAGTAAGTTTCCTATATGCGGATTCATTGAATGGTTATTTAAATACATTATTATGCTGTCTATGTCCAGTTGTAGCGGAATTAGGAGACTTGTGTTTTAGCGCAATTAAGCGAAGCAATAAAGTAAAAGACTTTTCAAATCTACTTCCAGGTCATGGAGGTGTATTGGATCGAGTCGATTCTTTGATGATGAATATTTTATTGTTTGGAATCTTACATGTATTGTTGATCGTATAAGGAGTTGATGAAATGAGTATACTCGGTATCATTGCATTTATCGTATTATTGAGTGTAATTATAGTAGTGCATGAACTGGGACATATGCTTGTCGCAAAACATTTTGGTGTTTACTGTCATGAGTTTTCTCTGGGAATGGGTCCTGTACTTTATCAGAAGAAAGGGAAAGAGACTACGTATTCCATTCGTGCTATCCCTTTTGGAGGCTATGTGTTAATGGCAGGAGAAGAAGACGGATCACAAGATGATGAAACAGAATGGTTAAAAGAAGTTCCTGAAAATCGTAAATTAATTTCTAAACCAACATATCAGAAAGTTCTGGTTATGTTGGCTGGTGTTATAATGAACTTTTTATTGGCTTGGGTCATTTTTATTGGCATCTCATTGGCAAATGGATATCGACAATCGGATCCGTTACCAGTTGTATATGAAGTAATCGAGAATTCGCCAGCAAGTGAGGCAGGCTTGCAAAAAGATGATAAAATTATAAGCGCTAGAGCCGATGGTGAAGAAATCAAACCAGAAACACAGTATGACTTGTTAAAATTCGTACAGTTGCATCACGATACATTGGAAATAACCGTTTCACGTGATGGGCAGGAATTTGAGACGACGATTACACCGGAATATGATAAAGAATCGCAAGGGTATACTTTGGGCTATATTGTTGCAGCCTATTTAGAACCAATTCCTTGGTACATGTCTTTTGTGGAAGGTACGAAGGATCTATGGGATTCAACTGTTGAAATTTACCAATCTCTTGGGCTTCTGTTATCTGGACAAGCTTTAGATCAATTATCTGGGCCAGTGGGAATTTTGAATGTTACTGCTAGAACAGCTGAGCTGGGATTAAATGCATATCTTTCTTTGGTCGGCTTGATTTCAGTGAATGTTGGTATCTTTAACTTGATTCCTATACCAGCACTGGATGGTGGTCGAGTATTGGTCTTGTTGATTGAAAAGATACTTAGACGAAAGATCAATACAGCTTTGGTTGAGAATGTTATTATGATTAGTTTTGTTCTTTTACTAGGATTGATGATCTTTGCAACATACAATGATATTTTAAGATTAGTAGGTATGTAATTATGCCTACTTTTTTTTACTTGTTGTGATAAAATACTTATATGGCAAAAATAAACAGAAAGAAACAAAGAAGAAATCTATTAATATTATTATGTGCTTTTCTATTGATCTTAGGTGTGTTTGTAAAGGTAGTATTTATGATTGTGGATACTTTATTTGTAAGTGAACAAAAAGTTGGGGAGAAGCAGGAATCAAAAAAGGAAAATAAATTATCCAAAGAAGATTACACAAAATATGTAGTCGATGAATTAGGGGATGTTCCAGTTATGATGTATCATGGCATCCATAATATACCGAGTAATGAAACAGGTTATGTTGGCGGAAATGTAGATGTAGACGGATATCAAAGAACAGCCGAAGCTTTTCGTCAAGATTTACAATTCTATTATGATAATGGCTATCGTATGATACGACTCAATGACTATATAAATGGAAATATAGATGTAGAAGCAGGTAAAAGTCCTATCTGTCTTACTTTTGATGATGGATTAGAAAACAATATTTTGGTCACAGGAACGGATAAAGAAGGAAATATTAATATAGATCCCAATTGTGCGGTCGGAATCTTAGAAAGTTTCAAAAAGAAATATCCTGACTTTAATGTAACCGCTACATTTTTTGTAAATGGAGGTCTATTTAGACAACCTGAATATAATGAACAGATTATAAAATGGTTAGTTGAAAATGGATATGATGTGGGCAATCATACTTATTCACATGTTGATTTTACTACGACAGATGGGCAGATAGCACAGCAGGAAGTTGGAAGTGTTTATGCTATGTTGGACGAAATCATTCCTGGACAATATGTGAATATCGTTGCTTTACCTTTTGGTTCACCATATAGTTATGATCACGAAATGATACCATATATTCAAAGTGGACTATATAAAGGCAAACAATATACAACTCAATCGATGTTACAGGTAGCTTGGGAGGCGGATTATTCTCCTTATAGTAATCAATTTAATCCAGCTTTTATTAAACGTATCCGAGCTTATGATAATAATGGTCAAGATTTTGATATAGAAATGAATTTTACTACATTGGAAACAACGAAGTATATATCTGATGGTGATCCTAATACAATTGTGATTCCAGCTAATAAACAGGATATGCTAGGGAATGTATACGATAAAAATGTTATCACGTATTAAACTAAGGAGGCTTGTTTATGACTTTTTCAAATTTAGGATTGAAACATAATCTATTCTATGCTAGAATAAACAAGCACTTAGGGGCATCGTCCAATGGTTAAGATAGCGGTCTCCAAAACCGTTGATGTGGGTTCGACTCCTACTGCCCCTGCCAGTAGTAATTATGACGAAATGTTACAAGATAACACTTCGTCTTTTTTTATTTCAAATGAATTAAAGCTTTTGTAACAAAATGGAACAAATTGTAAATACATGAGAGAAAATTGGTCTATAAATTGACTTATAAAAACTTATTATTTATAATCTAGGTGTTGTGTTTCTAGACACATTTAAAGGAGGCTCATATGTCTAGCCAAGTAGTAGTTGGAACCCAATGGGGCGATGAGGGTAAAGGAAAAATCGTCGATGTATTAGCAGAAAAAGCAGATATGATTGTCCGTTTCCAAGGTGGAGATAACGCAGGTCATACGGTTATCGTAAACGGCAAGAAGTATGTGTTGCATCTATTGCCAAGTGGCGTTCTTCATGAAGAAGCAACTTGTGTAATTGGACCAGGTGTTGTTTGTAACCCATTTGTTCTATTAGAAGAGATGCAGCATCTTGAAGAAGGTGGATTAAAGTGTGATCATATCGTAATCAGCGATAGAGCACAAATGTTAATGCCATATCATCGTTATCAAGATCAACTTGAAGAAGAGGCTGCCAACAGTAAGATTGGAACGACTAAACGAGGAATTGGTCCTTGTTATGCAGATAAGTATGCACGTCGTGGAATTCGTTTCCATGAATTTATTAATTTTGAAACATTTAAAGTGCGTTTAAAAGAGTGTTTAGATTTTAAAAATAAGTTATTTACTGCGGTATATGGTGCAGAGCCTATGGATTATGATTCAATGGTTGCTGACTTTGAAAAAATTCATGATCGCATCGTACCAATGATCAAAGAAACGACAAGCTTGGTCAATAAAGCTCTTGATGAAGATAAAACAGTTTTATTCGAGGGAGCACAGGCTTGTATGTTGGATATCAATTATGGAACATATCCATTTGTAACTTCCAGTTCACCAACCAGTGCAGGTGTAACGACCGGAGCAGGTGTAGCACCAAGTCGTTTACAAACGATTGTCGGTGTTGTTAAAGCTTATTCAACACGTGTTGGAGAAGGTCCATTTGTAACTGAATTATTAGATGAACAGGGAGCTTGGATCCGTGAACATGGTTTTGAATTTGGAGCAACAACAGGACGTCCTCGTCGCTGTGGATGGTTAGATCTATTGGTTGTAAAACATGCTGCCATGTTAAATGGTTTAACAGATATCGTATTGACAAAAATTGATGTTCTTTCGGGTTTGGATACGCTGAAAGTTTGCACTGGATATGAAATTGATGGAAAAGTCTATGATTATATTCCAAGTGATCAGGCAGATGTTGCGAAAGCGAAACCTGTTTATAAAGAATTTAAAGGTTGGAAGGAAGACATTTCTAAGATGTCTAGTGTTGACGAACTTCCAAAAGAATGTCTGGATTACATTAAATTTATTGAAGAATTCACAAATGTTCGAGTTTCTATGATTTCTGTGGGACCGGATCGTGTGAATAATATTTATGTTCATGATATAAAATAATTCATTTAGGAGCGTAAAGCTCCTTTTTGATTTTAGAGATAGAAAGGAACGTTATATGAAGGTCTTTTTAACAGGCTCTAAACAAATTGGAAAAAGTACATTGATCCAAAAATTCATTCAGGAAAATCAAGTGCCTTGCAGTGGATATATTACATTACCATATTTTGAAAACGGTGAAAGAATAGGGTTTTATCTTCATTCTTTAGTCAGTCTAGAACGCAATGATATTCTATTTTCACATGGTAAACAGGTTGTTAAAGGTGTGTTTGATGATTTTGGTGTTGAAATCTTAGAACATTCTAATTCAGGTTTATTGATACTAGATGAAATTGGATTCCTGGAAAGAGATGAAAGAAAATATCTAGATGTATTGATAAAGAAAATCAAAGAATATCCTAATGTGCTGGGGGTATGTAGAAAAATCGATATATCTTATATCGAAGAAATCAAGCACCTTCCTGAAGTGATCGTATATGATTTAGACCATTGTGATTTTGAAGAAGTAAAGAAATCAATCGAAGCATTATGGTCAATGAAGAAGTAGAAATACTTCTTTTCTTTTTTACTATAATTATATATACTGATTATAGCGTTTATCTCAAGTGAGAGTAACGAGGTGATATTTTTGAAATATGATATTAAGGTGCGCATTGGACAAAAGGAAGCCAGCTTTGGAAAAGGTGTAATTGAGTTGATGGAAGGCGTCGAGAGAACCGGTTCGCTTTCGGCCGCTTACAAAGCTATGAACATGTCGAGTTCAAAAGCTTGGAAAATTATCCAAAGGGCTCAACAAGATCTTGGAATTGTCTTATTTGAAAGTAAAAGCGGAGGTGCTGATGGAGGGCATACTATTATTACGGCTCAAGGCAAAGAACTAATGCGAAAATATCGATCCATGATGTTGGAAATAGAAAGACAAGCTGAAATATCGTTTCAAAAATATTTTACAGAATAGGAAGGGACAGTTTATGAAAAAATTACTAAGTGCTGGTCTATGTTTAAGTATGTTTTTATTGGCTGGCTGCCAGGGACAACCACAGGATACGACATTGACCATTACAGATCAGGCAGGTCGTGAAGTTACATTTGAAGAACCTTGTCAAACGGCCGCAAGTGGCTATTACATCACAACAACGATCATGATTGGCTTGCAGCAGCAGGATAAGTTGACTGGAATTGAAATGAAACCAGAGACTCGTCCAATTTATGCCAAGGCTGCAGAAGAGATTTTAGATTTACCTCAATTAGGAAATAAAAAGATGTTCAATGTTGAAGAATGTGCCAAGGCAGATCCAGATGTTGTTTTCTTACCAGTCAGTCTTGAAAGTTATGTTGAAGAATTAGAAGCTTTAGATATTCCAGTTGTACTTTTAGAACCGGAAACAGCGGATGATTTTGAAGAAGCTGTTGAAATTATTGGTAAAGTAATGGGATGCGAAGATAAAGTCGATGAATATAAACAGTATGAAGAAGATTTATTAGAAAAATATGAACTTGATGAAGTTGAGGAAGAACCAACTGTTTATTTTGCAGGATCTGATCTATTAACTTGTGCAACAGATGATATGTATCAAGGAGAAATCTTATCTTATGCACAGGCAGATAATGCGATTGATGCTGAAGGAAGCAGCTGGGTAAATATCGATATCGAAACATTGTTGGCAGCAAATCCAGATTATGTATTTATTGAAGCAGGTTCTTTAAGTGCAGATGATTTTAAAAATGATGCAAGAGTACAGGAACTTCAAGCCGTACAAAATGATCATGTTTATGTATTCCCTAGTACGCTTGAAACATGGGATACACCATCACTTTCAAGTTGTTTAGGTAAATTATGGGCTGCATCAATTTTACATCCTGAGCTGGTTTCTATGGATGATGTTGAAGCAGAAGCTGTTGCCTTCTATGAACAATTCTATGGCTTTACGCCTGAGGCACAGGATCTGGCATTATAATGAAAAATGCGAAGACGTGGTTGCTGATCTTGTGTATAAGCATATTCGTATCTTTGTTTCTAGGACGTTATGGTCTTAGTATCAACGAGACATTTTCAGCACTTTGTTTTCAAGGAGATAAAATTGCGAACAGCCTATTATACAATATACGTTTACCACGTATTCTCTTAGTTTGTCTTTGCGGTGGAGCCTTATCAATAGCAGGAATGGTTTTTCAGACGATATTTAAAAACAGTTTAGCTAGTCCTGATATCATTGGAACAACCAGTGGTTGTTCGCTTGGTGCGATTTTAGGAATTCTATTTTTGAATGATGTGTTAATGATTGAACTTTCTAGCTTTATAGGGGGGTTGTTAAGTTTGTTTCTGGTATATTTTTTAACACGACGTTCAAAAGGCAATGAAATTGTGAATTTATTAATTTCGGGTATTATCGTACAGGC
Organism: Faecalitalea cylindroides ATCC 27803; assembly: GCF_000469305.1. Classification (GTDB taxonomy): domain Bacteria; phylum Bacillota_I; class Bacilli_A; order Erysipelotrichales; family Erysipelotrichaceae; genus Faecalitalea; species Faecalitalea cylindroides. Next base: position 45,769 of record NZ_KI270964.1, on the reverse strand, counting down.
TATTTTTACATCACTGATCATGGCTTTTAAAATCGTAGCCGATCCTTATCAACAACTTCCTAGTATTGAATATTGGCTAATGGGAGGATTTGCCGACGCCAGCTGGTCAAATTTATTGATATGTTTTGTACTTATCTTAATCAGTGTATTTATTTTGTATCGGTTGCGTTGGTCAATACAGATCATAGGCTTTGGACAAGAGGCAAATACACTGGGGGTCGATGTAAAGAAGATAAGAAATAGAGCTTTGATTTTTTCAATCTTATTAGTTTCCAGTGTTGTTTCCGTTGCCGGACCAGTTAGCTGGGTAGGCTTGTTAGTGCCACATATGATTCGCTTGTGGACCAATCAGCCCATTTCAAAAAATTATGTACTGACATTTTTGGTTGGAGCTGTTTTTGTGTTATGGTGTGATAATATTGCTCGATGTTTATTTACGATTGAACTTCCTATCAGCATCGTTACAAGTTTTTTTGGAGCACTTTATCTTGCGATCATTTTCAGAAGAGGGAAAAAGGTCATATGATTCGATTAGAGAATATACGTTATCATTCAATCTTGTCTAATATTGATCTACATCTTGAAAAAGGTAAGATCGTGATGTTACTAGGAGAAAATGGTTGTGGAAAGACAACGTTGATCAAATGTTTGTTGCAGCTGATACCTTATGATGGAAAAGTTTATTTTCAAGATCGTTTGATCAATGATCTAGATAAAAGATCTTTGGCAGAAATTTTTAGCTACGTACCACAAATCAAAACTCTGGTCGATCATATTTCGGTCTTAGAGTTTGTGGTTGCCGGAAGGACACGGTTTTTACCCAGTTATCAAACACCATCCGATAAGGATTATGATATAGCTTTAAACGCTTTGAAAGAATTTGGATTAAAACATTTAAAGAATCGTTCTATGTTTGAGATCAGCGGTGGAGAACTCCAGTTATGCTATGTTGCCAGATCGATCGTTCAAGAGGCAAATATCTTGGTCATGGATGAACCTTGCACGTTCTTGGATTATGAAAAACAATATCGGTTTATGGAACGAATCAAAACATTAAGATCAGATGATAAGATGATTCTTATCAGTATACATGATCCCAATTTAGCCATTCGATATGCCGATGAAATCGTGTTTATGAAAGATGGAAAGATCTTTGATACACTTGAAAAAAAAGATTTTGAGTTCATTGAAAAGTTCTGTGAAATTTATAATCAACTCTTCTCAAATCATTTTGCGTATGATAAAAATTCAAATTTAATTTATTGGAAATTTGAGGATAGATAAGTGTTAATCAACATGTAGTCTTGTGACTGCATGTTTTTTTCATATGATTTTATTCAATTATACAGGTATAAATGATATCATTAAAATATGGTATGATCGACATAGGAGGATAATATGTTAAAAATTCAAAAATATACATGTGCTCAATCTCTTGATGAAGCATATGCTGCTTTGATGAAGAATCCTAAAAACTGTATCATTGGTGGAATGATCTGGTTGAAAATGGAAGATAAAGTCGTGCCTGAGGCCATTGATCTTTCAAGTTTAGGTCTTGATCAAATCGAAGAAAAAGAAGATTGTTTCAAAATCGGAGCTATGGTTACTTTAAGAGAATTAGAGTTACATGAACAATTAAATAAGGCAACGGGGAATGTAATTCATGATGCCCTTAAAGATATTGTAGGTGTGCAGTTGCGAAACTTGGCAACGATTGGCGGAAGTGTTTTTTCTCGCTTTGGCTTTTCCGATGTCCTTTGTGCTTTGATGTGTCTTGATGCGAGTGTACATCTATATCATGCAGGTGAAATGAGCATTCAGGAGTTTTCTAAATCAAATATTCAAAGGGATATCATTACACATATAACGATCAAGAAGAATGATTGGAAGAGTGCTTTTGTGTGTTTAAGACGATCCGCAACAGATATTTCTGTGTTGAATGTGGCGGTGTCTAAATCAAATCAATATCATATTTGTGTAGGAGCAAGACCGGGTGTAGCGACTCGCTATGATGTTGAAATTGATGATATTGATAAAGTAGCTTCTATGATCCAGGATAAGGTTATTTGTGGATCCAATATGCGCGGATCTAAAGAGTATCGCAGTCATCTGGTCAAAGTATTGACAGCGCGTGCATTAAGAAAGGTGGAATCACAGGATGCAGGTACAAATTAAGGTAAATGGGAAATTGATCAAAGATGATGTTTCTTGTGATCTATTATTGATTGATTTTTTAAGAAATCACGGATGTTACAGTGTTAAAAGAGGGTGTGAAACCAGCAACTGCGGTTTATGCACCGTTTGGATGGATGAAAAACCGGTTTTATCTTGTAGTATCTTGGCTGCACGAGCTAATAATCATTCAATTATGACTTTGGAAGGTTTGCAGGAAGAGGCCAAAGTATTCGCAGATTTTATGGCAAATGAAGGAGCTGAGCAGTGTGGCTTTTGTTCACCAGGCTTGATCATGAATGTATTGGCAATGGAAAAAGAGTTAAAGAATCCAAGTGAGGAAGAAATTAAGAATTATTTGGCAGGAAATTTATGCCGTTGTACTGGTTATATGGCACAGATGCGTGCGATTACCAAGTATTTGAATCGAGGTGTCTAGGATGAAATCAATTGGAAAACCTATTGTGAAAAAGGATGCCTATGCCTTGTTGAGCGGGCAACCGGTTTATACCGATGATCTTGCGACAAAAGACTGTTTGATCGTAAAGCTTTTACGTTCCCCTCATGCGTATGCAAGGATCAAGAACATTAATACCGATATTGCGAAAAAAGTTCCCGGCATTGCAGCTATCTATACATATAAAGATGTTCCGGATATTCGTTTTACCCTGGCTGGTCAATCATATCCAGAACCAAGTCCTTATGATCGAAGAATCTTAGATGAAGTAGTTCGATATGTAGGAGATGAAGTAGCTATTGTTGCCGGTGAGAATGAAGATTGTGTGGATAAAGCTCTAAAACTAATCAAAGTGGATTATGAGATCAAAGAGCCTGTTTTAGACTTTAGAAAAGCTTTGGATAACCCAATCAAAGTTCATGAAGAAGACAACTTTAGAACACTTTGTGATGTGGGAACGGATCAAAAACGTAATCTTTGTGCCCATGGTGAAAGTGTATATGGAGATGTTGAAGATGTCTTGAAGAATAGCGCAGTAGTTTTGGAAAGAACATATCATACAAAAGCCAATGCCCAGGCGATGATGGAAACTTTTAGAGCATTCTCCTATATCGATACATATGGTCGTTTGAATGTCGTAAGTTCAACACAGATTCCATTCCATGTTCGACGCATTCTTTCAAATGCTTTAGATATTCCTAAATCTAAGATTCGTGTGATCAAGCCAAGAATTGGTGGCGGTTTTGGTGCCAAGCAAACAGCATGCTGTGAAATTTTTAATGCCTTTGTAACCTGGAAATTAAAAAGACCGGCTAAAGTGATTTATACACGTAATGAGACATTTATGGCCTCTAATTCTCGTCATGAGATGCAGATGAAGGTTCGTTTGGGAGCAACCAAAGATGGTATCATTCAGGCAATCGATCTTTATACATTATCCAATACAGGAGCTTATGGAGAACATGGTCCTACGACGGTTGGGCTTTCCGGACATAAGTCTTTACCGATTTATAATCATTGTTTAGCAAGTCGTTTTGTATATGATGTTGTGTATACCAATACGATGCAGGCAGGCGCTTATCGTGGATATGGTGCAACGCAGGGTTTGTTTGCGGTTGAATCGATCGTGAATGAATTAGCTGATGAATTGCATATGGATCCAGCTGAGTTGCGTTTAAAAAATGTTGTCCATGAAGGAGAAACACTCCCTCAATATTACAATGAATATCTTAACAGCTGTACTCTTGATCAATGTATTGAAAAGGCAATGGAAATGATCGACTGGAAAAATAAACCTCTAGTTAGAGATATGGGTGATTTTACACGTGGTCTAGGAATTGCATGTTCTATGCAGGGATCAAGTATCTCAAATGTCGATCTAGCCAGTGTAGAAGTTAAGCTGCAGGATGATGGTTTCTATACTCTATCTATAGGTGCGACGGACATGGGTACTGGTTGTGATACGATCCTGGCACAGATCATGGCTGAATGTATGGATTGTGATATTGATCAAATCATTACCAATGGCGTAGATACAGATACTTCGCCTTATGATTCAGGTTCATACGCTTCCAGCACGACATATTTAACAGGTACTGCGGTTGTAAAAGCCTGTGAAGAATTAAAAGGCAAGATCGTGCAAATGGCGGCAGAACTTATGCAGATAGAAGCAGATCATATTACTTTTGATGGATCGAAAATTGTTTCTGTTCAAGATGGCAAAGAGATGGAACTTAAAGATTTTGCGCACACTTGTTTTGCCGGAGGAAAGGGACGTAATTTGATTGCGACAGGTTCACATGTTTCTAAAACTTCACCACCTCCATTCATGGTCGGAATTGCGGAAGTGGATGTAGATAAAGAAACAGGAGCTGTTTCTGTACATGATTATGTCAGCGTAGTGGATTGTGGAACAATCATAAATTCCAACTTAGTAAGAGTTCAGGCTGAGGGTGGAATTGCCCAGGGAATCGGAATGGCACTTTTTGAAGATATCAAGTATTCAGATAAAGGAAAGATGATCAATAATTCTTTCTTCCAATATAAGATTCCTACGCGTTTGGATGTAGGGACGATTCGTGTAGATTTTATTCCTAGCTATGAGGATAATGGCCCATTTGGTGCAAAATCCATTGGGGAAGTTGTCATCAATACACCATCTCCAGCCATTGCCTCTGCCGTAAGACATGCTACAGGTTTCCAGGTGAGAACACTTCCAATTACACCTGAAAAAGTTTTATTTAAAAAAGATGAAGATTGATCTTTGTGTATTGGCTGCAGGGAATGCCAGACGGTTTTGCGGAAATAAGCTTCTTTGTGAGTTTAAAGGTAAACCATTGATCCGACATCTTTTAGATAAAATTGATCCAATTTTATTTTCGCATGTATATGTAGTGACACAGTATGATCAAATTGCAGATATCGCAAGAGAATATGGCTTTGAGATCATTATGAATGATGCACCTGATCTTGGGATTGGTTACTCAATAAAGTTAGCGAGTATGCAATGTCAAAGTGATGCGATCATGTTTGTGGTATCGGATCAGCCTTTTCTAAAGGAAGATACGATCAAAAAGATGGTTGAGCTTGCCAACCATGAAGATATCATTGCCTTAGAATACGATCATATTTTCTATAATCCGATGATCTTTCCAGCCAAATATTTGGATGATCTAAAGCATTTACAAAATCACAGAGGTGCAAAACAGCTGATCAAAGGAAAATCAATTGTTTCTGTACCTTGTGATGCCTTGGAAATCGTAGATATTGATACACGGGAAGATTTAAATATATTAATGTAAAGACAGGAGGTATTTAGTGCATAAAAAATATTTCTTTTTTGATATTGATGGAACATTGACAAATCGTGAAACCAAAGAAGTTGTTCCTTCTGCTAGAGTGGCTTTGAAAAAATTAAAAGAGGCAGGTCATTTTGTTGCTATTGCCACAGGAAGGGCACATTATAAGGCTGTTGGTTTTATGCATGATATTAAATTAAGCGATATGGTGTGTGCTGGTGGTGGTGCTCTGGTTATTGATGATCAGCTCATTCACAATATTCCTCTTGATCTAGATAAGGCAAAGGGTGTGATCAAACAGGCAGAAGAACTTGGCTATGGCGTATTGTTGATGCTTGATGATTCCATTGATGTATACTCCAAGAATGATTTGTTTAGAGAACAGTGTGGTCCACGAAAAGAACCAACCAATTATATCATTGATCCAGCTTTGGATTATGATGCCTTACAAGCAATCTATAAAATATATATTTCGATCCCAAAAGAAAAAGAAGATGAACTAACGTTAAAAGATACATTAGGTCACCTTCGCTTTGTCGAAGAGTATTTGATGTTTCAATATGATGAAAAGAAGCAGGGAATCCTAGATATGATGAAGATCTTAAAAGGCAATCTAGAAGATGTTGTCGTGTTTGGAGATGACTACAATGACATGGTCATGTTTGATCCACGATGGACAAGCATCGCTATGGGAAATGCCTGCAAAGAATTAAAAGAAAAGGCATCCTATGTGACGGATGCCAATGTAGAGGACGGAATTTATAAAGCCTGCCAGAAATTTGGTTGGTTTAAAGATGTGCAAGACGAATGACTTGTACATCTTTTTTAATATGGCTCTTTTTTATCTGTCCTGTTGAGTAGATAATCAACGCTTGTATTATAGTATTCAGCAAGTTTTACTAATTGTTCAAGGGGAATCGCTCTATCATCGTTTTCATACCTTGAATAGGTTCTTTGAGTAACATTTAGATACTTAGCGATATCGGCTTGAGTCAAATCGTTGTCTTCTCTAAGGTCTCTTATCCTTTTCAATTTCATAAATATCCCCTAATTCATTATATATGGTTGAAAATAAATTTTTGAAAATTAGGTCAAATTGGACTGAAAACTGTACGATTTGACGTCAAATGATAGAGGTTTCATGAAGCATGCTTAAGTGTATATAGGCATATCGAGCAGGCTGTTGCAACATTTAAAGATTCAAAAGTGTCCATTTCGATCTTGATGCTCATATCGCAAATGTTCAAGATATCTTGTCGAATTCCTTTTCCTTCATTTCCCAAAACCAGACCATAAGGCAATTTAGGCTTTACGTCCTGTAAATTTTTGTATGGTTCATGAAGGCTTGTAGCATAAATGGTCGTGTTTTCGATCTGCAAAAAACGGATGGTATCGTATAGATCTGTGTTCATGGTTCCAATATGGAATATAGCGCCTTGACTTGATTGTAGAGTTTTAGGGTTATAGATGTCTGCACAATCTTTGGATAGATATACATAGTCTACTCCAAATGCATAAGCACTTCTTAAGATTGTTCCAACATTGCCGGGATCTTGAATGCCATCCAATAATAAAACAACATCAAATTTCTCGGGTTGAATATCAGGTTTTGTACAAACTCCAATTATTTTGGCATTGGAATTCTGCGATGAAAGCTTGTTGATGACCTGCTGGGAACAAAAAATAGGTTCAAGATCAGTGAAATTATCTTCGCCTTCCAGCAGATAGATTTCTTTTAGGCAGTTTGCAGACATGGCTTCTTCGATCATATGATGACCTTCTACAAGGAATAATCCGCTTCTATCTCTTTCTTTTTTTTGTAACAGTTTAGCGTGCTCTTTGATTTGTTTGTTCTGTGTTGATTCAATATATTTCATGAAATCATTGTACCATGAATTGCCATAGATTTGTATTGGGCTTTTTTATGGTTATACACTTAAAAAAAATCAAAATTAGTGTATAATATTATCGTGTACCCTTTTATCTAAATTTGAGGGATATGTAAAGGAGAAAAAACAGTGAACGAAAAAACATTTAATGATGTTGTTGCTCATATGAAGAGCACAGGATTTGTCTATCAGGGTTCTGAGATCTATGGTGGTCTTGCGAACACTTGGGATTTTGGCCCTTTGGGAATCGAACTGAAGAATAATATAAAAAATGCCTGGTGGAAACGATTCATTCAGGAAGATCCAAACAATGTTGGACTTCAAAGCGCTATTTTAATGAATCCAAATGTTTGGGTAGCCAGCGGACATGTTGGTGGATTTAGTGATCCATTGATGGATTGTAAAGAATGTAAATCACGTTTTAGAGCAGATCAGTTAATTGAAGAGGCAACGAATCATGAAGTGAACTGTTCAAAAATGACAAATGAAGAGATGGAGGATTACATTGCCAACCATGATATCGTATGTCCAAAATGTGGGGCAAAGAATTTTACCGGTATCCGTCAATTTAACTTGATGTTTAAAACATTCCAGGGCGTTTTAGAAGATGCTAAGAGCACGATTTATCTGCGTCCTGAAACAGCGCAGGGTATCTTTGTAAATTTTAAAAATGTACAGAGAACGATGCGTAAGAAACTTCCATTTGGTATTGGTCAGATTGGTAAGAGTTTCCGTAATGAAATTACACCAGGAAACTTTATTTTCCGTACTCGTGAATTCGAACAGATGGAACTTGAATTTTTCTGTAAACCAGGAACCGATCTTGAATGGTTTGAATATTACTGCAATGCGTGTGTGCAATTCTTAAAAGATCTAGGTTTAAGCGAAGAAAACATTCGTTTACGTGCTCATGATCCAGAGGAGCTGGCACATTATTCAAATGGTACGAGTGATATTGAATACAATTTCTCAGAACCAATTGGCTGGGGTGAGTTATGGGGTATTGCCGATCGTACGGATTTTGACTTAAAAGCTCACCAGACTACCAGCAAGCAGTCATTGGAGTATTTTGATCAGGAAACAGATTCTAAATATGTTCCATATGTTATTGAACCTAGTGTTGGTGTTGAACGTTTGATCTTGGCGGTTATGTGTGAAGCTTATGAGATGCAGCAACTTGAAAATGATGAACGTTTGGTTCTTCATTTACATCCTTATCTGGCACCTTATAAGGTAGCTGTGCTTCCATTATCTAAAAAATTAAATGATCAGGCTTCCAAGGTCTTCAGTGATCTTGCTTCTGAATTTACATGTACTTATGATGATGCTCAAAGTATTGGAAAACGTTATCGTCGTCAGGATTCTATCGGAACGCCATTCTGCGTTACGGTTGATTTTGAAACCGAAAAAGATAACTGTGTAACAGTACGCGATCGCGATACGATGGAACAAGAACGCGTAGCCTTAAGTGAGTTAAAAGATTATATTGAACAAAGAATCAAATTTTAAGCAGGTGGTATGATTTGAGCTGGATAAAAGAAGAGGATATGCGAGCGATACGCCAACAGGCGGATATCGTTGATATCATGTCTAATTATCTAACATTGGAAAAAAAAGGAAAGAATTACAGAGCAATCTGTCCGTTTCACGATGATCACGATCCAAGTTTATCTATTTCTACAGATAAACAGATCTTTAAGTGTTTTGTATGTGGAACAGGAGGAAATGTATTTACTTTTGTACAAAAGATAGAAGAAATTTCTTTTCCGGAAGCTGTTGCCAAGGTAGCGCAGATGATAGGGTATCCATTAAAAATCAGTACGAATGGATTTGAAGCAAAGCCAAATGTAAATCAACCTTATTATGATGTTATGAATGATTATATCGCTTATACTCAATATGAGTTGAATGCTGCTACTGGTATGGCATGCCTTGAATATTGTCATAGACGAAATATCAACGAAGATATCATTAAGCGATTCCAAATCGGGTATGCTCCAGCACAGGAAAAGTCCTACCATTATTTAAAAGCTAAAAAATACAGTGATGAAATTTTGTTGGATACAGGTTTGATTCGTGAAGGAAATGATGGATACACTTCAACCTTCTTTGATCGTTTGATGATACCGATTCATGATGAAAATGGAAATCCAGTTGGATTTACAGCGCGTATCATTACAAATAAAGAGGGGGCTCCTAAATATATCAATACTTCACAAACAAAGATTTATGAAAAATCAAATCTTGTATTCAACTATCATCGAGCGAAAGATTTTGCTCGTAAAAAACATCGTTGTATCCTGGTTGAGGGAGCCATGGATGTCATTGCCTTGGAAAAAGCCGATATCCATGAAGGTGTTGCTTGTCTGGGAACAGCCTGTACGACAAATCAGATCAATTTATTGAAACGATTACAAGTTGGTATCGTGGTTTGTTATGATGGGGATAGAGCAGGTATGGATGCTACGTATAAATTCTCCAAGATGGCTTGTGAACATGGACTTCACTTTGTAATCGTAAACAACCGTACAAAGAAAGACCCGGATGAAATATTTGAAGAACAAGGGAAAGATGGTCTGGAAGCATTGATTTCCAAGACTGTTTCATATGTAGAATTTTTGTTTGGTTATCTGTTGACAAAGTACAACCTGGATAACTATGAAGATAAGAAAAAGTATGCTGAAGAGATTTATGATGCGATCAAGAAAACTTGTGATGAAGTCGAAAGCGCAACATATCTTTCACGCATAAAAACGCAGACAGGATTTGATTTTAGTGCTTTAACGCACGATCAAAAGCCGTCGGAGCGAAAACATACAAGTGCGCCTAGATCATATACGTATTTAGAAGCGCCTTTGCAGGGAAGATTGAAAGCAGAGCAATCATGCCTTGCCATGATGTTATTGTCAAAAGAAGCAGCAATGCGATTTAAAGATGAGATAGGTTTCTTTAAAGATGATCTATGCTCAAAATTGTCGCTTTACTGTTACGATATGTATCGAAGTAAAGATCGTCTGGATATGGATGGTCTGATAGCTTCGATCGATGAAGAAGAAGTTAGAAACTTTTTTATCAGTTTGATAGGAAATAGCTCTCTACCCGGAAAATATGATGAAGAATACTTCCAAGATTGTCTTATCAAGATCAAGGAATGTACGCTTAAAGAGCAGATTGACTTAATCAATCAAAAAATAGAGAGCATGCCTTCGGCTATGGAAAAGCTGAAATTAGCTTCTAAGAAAAATGAACTTATCGTGCAAAAAAATGCACTTAGAAGAAAGGATGGTTGATGTTATGACAAATTCCTTAACTGATGCTTTAAAAAACAAAAAGTTCGCCACTTTAGAAGATGCCAAAGAATATATTCTTGCGTGCCGCGATGCTGATGTTGAAGTATCACAAAATCAGTTTATAGAGTCTATTTCCCAGTTAGATTTATCAGATGATGACATGGATAAGTTGTTTGACTGGTGTGATGAAAATGAGATCTCTTTCATGGATCAACACGAGTTTGATATGGAAGAAGAAGTCATTGATGATGTGGATGAAGATCTAGATTCTAGAATTGATGATGCAGTCGATGAAAATTCCATCGAAGATGAAATTTCTCAGTTAGAGCAGACATTTGCCAATGCATCGCATACTAAGATCAATGATCCAGTAAAGATGTATTTAAAAGAAATTGGACAAATTCCATTGTTGGATCCAAAAGAAGAGCCAATCATTGCCAAGAGAATTCAAGATGGAGAAGCCGCAAAGAAAAAGTTGGAAGAACCAGATCTTGATATAGAAGAAAGAAAAAAACTTGCCAGTGTTGTTGCCGATGGAGAAGAGGCAAAACAAGTGTTGATCTCAAGTAACTTAAGACTTGTTGTTTCCATTGCCAAAAAATATGTTGGACGTGGTATGTTGTTCCTAGATTTGATTCAGGAAGGAAACTGTGGTTTGATCAAAGCGGTTGAAAAATTTGATTATACAAAAGGTTTTAAATTCTCTACATATGCAACTTGGTGGATTCGTCAGTCTATCACGCGTGCAATCGCCGATCAGGCAAGAACAATTCGTATTCCAGTGCATATGGTAGAAACGATCAATAAGCTTACAAGAATTCAACGTCAATTGGTACAGGATCTAGGAAGAGATCCATTACCGGAAGAAATTGCGGAAAAAATGGAAAATATCACAGCGGATAAAGTGCGTGAGATCCAGAAGATTGCTCTAGATCCAGTGAGCCTTGAAACACCGATTGGCGAAGAAGATGATTCTCATCTGGGTGATTTCATCGAAGATAAGGAAACTTTGTCTCCAGACGATTATACCAATAACCAGCTTTTAAAAGACGAAATCAATAACGTATTACAAGGTCTTACAGAACGTGAAGAAAAAGTATTGCGGTTACGTTTTGGTTTGATGGATGGAAGAACACGTACACTTGAAGAAGTTGGTAAAGAGTTCAATGTTACACGCGAACGAATTCGTCAGATTGAGGCAAAGGCATTACGTAAATTAAAACACCCAAATCGTTCTAAACGATTAAAAGACTTTGTTAAATCATGATATCTGTATCAAAACGATTACAGGCAATCGTTGATTGGATCGATGGGACGATTCTAGCTGATATTGGATGCGATCATGCTTATGTGGCCATTGAAGCAATTCGCCAAAAGAAGGTTTTAAAGGCTTATGCATGTGATATTGCTCAAGGACCATTGAACAATGCGAAAAAAACAATTGAAGAGCTTGGCTTGCAGGATAAGATTGAATGTGTCTTGATGGATGGAATTTCCGGACTTTCTTCAGAAGTTGATTTTGTGGTAATTGCGGGCATGGGGAGTAAGACCATTGAAATGATCCTTGATAATGGGGATTGTACAAATCGAACTTTTCTTTTGATGCCGCATAAAGATGAAGATTCTTTGCGAAAATATTGTATGGATCATCATCTGCGCATAGAAAAAGAGCGGATGATCCACGATGGAAATCATTATTATCCGCTCATGAAAGTTTCTCATGATCTAAAATCTACTCAAAGTTTGAATCAGACAGAAATATTTTATGGTAAAAATATGCAAAAAGATCAAGTGTTCTATGATTTTATGGAAAAAGAACAAAAGAAATGGTCTATGATCTATCAACAAATGCCGGAAGATAAAAGTGATTTAACTTTACAAAGATTAAAAGCCATCCAATCTTTATCTAAAAATTAATAACCCATCATTTCAAAACCACTCTCCTGTTTTAAGGGAATCTGGTGGACTGAGATGCTTTCAATATGGATCCTTGGTATCTTCTTCATAGATGCAACCAAGTGATCCATTTTTTCTTGTGATCCCTGCAATTCGCATTCGACACTTCCATCATAGTTGTTTTTTACCCATCCTCTTAAACCTAAATCTACTGCGCGTTTCCATACCTCCACACGAAAACCAACACCTTGAACGATACCGGTAAAGCGATAGTGTCTTCGTATAATGCTGTTATCTGTCATTATGACAGGTTGAGGTTCTTTTTTCTTTTTTCTAAAAAAATTCATGATATTGCTCCTTATCTGCATATTAATTCATTTTTCTTTACTATTCAATATATTCTGGGCATATCACAAGCTATTATTTAAAGATACAGGTATAATAAGAATATAGAACAAATGTTCTAAAGGAGAAAACATGAATAATTTAAAAAAAGATCTTGAGACATGTAATCAGACAATCATTGATAAACTGGAGACATTAAAACAAGATTCACTTACGACCAAGGACGAAATGAAATTGAAGGCAGAACTCGCAAAAGAAGAGGCCGAATACAATCTTGAAAAGTTTCAAGATAAGGCTGAAGCTGCCAAAGACAATTTAATTAGAGATGGAAAAAAAGAAGTGGAAAAACTTAAAGAAAAAGTATTACGATAGAAATACAACTGGTAGAAATACCAGTTTTCTTTTCGAATTGTTATAAAGAAATTAGATCAAATACCCTTTATTTTTTTAAAGATTTCTGTATAATAAAAACATCATGGAGAAAATCGAAGAGAATAGCGCCAGGACTGCTTGCAGTTGACGAGGACCAGATTTATCGAAAGATTCGGCGGGTGATCTGGAGGTTTGATACGACCTTAAAAGTATGACAAAAACAATCTGTGAAGGTTGAACAAATTCATATAGGTATCCTCCATGAATAAAAGTAAATGGAGGTTTTTTTATTATGTGTGGAATCACAGCTTTTACTGGGCAAACGAGTGCTTTGCCATTTTTGTTGCAGGGTCTTGAAAAACTAGAGTATAGAGGATATGACTCTGCGGGTGTTACCTTGGTGGATAGTCAAGGCCTTAATACGTATAAAGTTAAAGGTCGTTTAAGTGATCTTAAAGAGGAGCTCAAACATCAAGAGCATCATCAAAGTACAGGGATCGGACATACGCGCTGGGCAACGCATGGAATTCCCAGTCAACTGAATTCGCATCCTCATACCAATCGTTCTAATACGATCTCAATCGTTCATAATGGGATCATCGAAAATCATCAGGCAATTCGTAATTATTTAAAAGAAGTAGGCTATCCCTTTGTTTCACAGACAGACAGCGAATGTATCGTGCATTTGATTGATTATTATTATGAAGGGGATTTGCTAGAAGCAACCAGGCATGCCTTAAAATATCTTCAAGGTAGTTTTGCCTTATGTGTAGTATCACTTGATCATCCAGATCAGGTCATCGTTGCCAAAAAAGAAAGTCCAATGATCTTAGGACAGAATGATCAGGCAAGTTTTTGTGCCAGTGATATTCCTGCCATTCTGGAATACACAAAAGATGTGATCGTATTAGGTGATGATCAGCTGGCTGTTTTAAAACCAGGTTCTATTGAAATCATGGATTTTGATGGAACTTTGGTTGAGCTAAAAAAACAACATGTTCCTTATGATATAGCGGCGGCCCAAAAAGGTGGCTATGATACATTTATGGAAAAGGAAATCCATGAACAACCTTATGTAATACATGAAACACTGAGAATGTACATGGATCATACACAGATCAAGATCGATGAACTTGACAAGATGGATTGGCATTTTGAAGATTTTAATCGTGTTTATTTTATTGGCTGCGGAACAGCGTATCATGCTTGTTTGTATGCTCAATACTTATTTGACAAATGGCTGAATATTCCATCTTTTTGCATGCCAGCCAGTGAGTTTCGCTATGGTGATCCTAAACTGGACAAAAAATCATTATGTATCTTAGTAAGTCAATCAGGGGAAACAGCAGATACTTTGGCTGCTTTAAAGATGGCTAAAGAGAAAGGCTCTAAATCTATTGCGATCACAAATGTGCTTGGATCTACGATTTCAAGATTGGCTGATGTTACACTTTATACATGTGCAGGACCCGAAATTGCAGTTGCAAGCACCAAGGCTTATACGACACAGCTTGTTTTGTTATGTGTATTGATGATCCAATTGGCTCAAAAAATGAATTGTTCTATCTTGGATGTTGATTCTTTGTTGCAAGATCTACAGAACATGGATATGCATGTCGAAAAGATTCTTTCACAAAAAGAATTGATCAAAGATTTTTCAAGTTTGTTAAAAAATAAAAAAGATGCATATTTCATAGGTAGACAGTTGGATTATGTGAGTGTTTTGGAAGGAGCCCTTAAATTAAAAGAAATATCCTATATACATGCAGATGCCTACTATGCTGGAGAATTAAAACATGGACCTATTGCCTTAATTGAAAAAGGCAGCGTAGTTATCGCGTTAGCAATGCAGGAAAATGTGGCCGAAAAAACGCTTTCCAATATTGAAGAAACGATGGCTCGTGGAGCGCATGTGATCTTGATCACTTCCATGCAAAAAGTATCTTCTGATTATGACCATGTATTTAAGATCGATAATATTCATCCTTATTTGTCTTTGATACCTGTTACGATCGTGTTACAGTTAATTGCTTATTATGCAGCTTTACAGAATGAATGTGATGTTGATAAGCCTAGAAATTTAGCTAAATCTGTAACAGTCGAATAAATCATACACGTAGTTTTTATGCTACGTGTTTTTTTGTGAATATTGATTTTAAAAATAGAAGATTTCTTGTTATAATGTACGGGCAAAGGGGGAGTTTTTAGGTGACTTATTATCAAATCTTAAGACAACGCAGACTAGACCTTAAACTTTCCATCCAGGATGTGAGTTCGCAAACTCGTTTGGCTCCTGAGTACATTCAGGCAATTGAAATGAATAACCTGGAAGTTTTTTCGGATGATTTCTCCTTTGTTCGTTATTTTGTCCGAGCATATTGTGATGCGATCGGAGTTAACTGGCAAGCTGTTCAAGCTGAAGTTGATGCTAATATCAATGCATATGCACATCAACGGAACATGGCTTTAACGCAGGCTCAAAAACGTATGGTAGCTTCTATGCCTTCAGGGCAGGGAAGAAAGATAAAGAGAAGTAAACAGAGCAATTTTCAAAAAAGGATTACTCGTTTGTCACGAAATTTGAAATGGTCGCGAAAACGTTTGATCCGAGTAGGAATTATCGCAGGTGTTTTAATTTTTGGTTTGTTGTTTGTGGTAAATCTTGGATTAGACTATTATTCTTCGCAGCAGGCTTTGCAGGAAGAAGCAAATCGTAAAGCTGAATTAGCTGAAAAAGAAGCGGAGACAGAAAGATTAGCCCAACAAAGACAACAGGAGGCACAAAAAGAAGATATCGTAATAGAAAATACAAGTACAAATACATATACGATAACAAATGTTTTGGAAAATTCGACACCACTGGAATTAGAAATTACCCTACCTTTGGACAGTACAGTTGTTATTTATAACGATGGCGAAGTAATCACAGGGGATACAAGTACGATTTATAGTGATACTTTCAAGAAAGAAATCACCGTGGATAAAGAATGTACATTGGAAATTGAAATAGGTTCTTATTCAGGTAATCAGTTTTCTGTCAATGGCAATAATCTTGCCTTTGATGAAAACTACTGGTATCCGGGAGAACCCGCATATCTAGATATAATTATCAAAGCAAATGAACAAACAGGAGAGTGACGAGAATGAATTTGCCAAATAAGCTTACGATGGTAAGGATAGCCTTAGTACCGCTCGTAGTAATCGTATATCTTTGTATAGGTGATAATTTTTGGGTGATGGATGAAACAAGTGGATTAGCCTTTCGTGATGTTCTAGTTTTTATTATTTTTGCGACAGCATCTATAACAGATATGCTGGATGGGATGATTGCACGAAAATACCATTTGATTACTTCATTTGGAAAGTTTGTAGATCCTATTGCGGATAAATTGTTAGTAAATACTGTTTTGATCATGTTGGCTTACACACATCAAGCGAATATTATAGCGGTTCTATTGATGATTGCACGTGATTTGTTTGTGGATGGACTTCGAATGACAGCCGCTAGTCAGGGAAAAGTTGTAAGTGCAGGATTCTATGGAAAGCTTAAAACAGTGTTGCAGATGGTTGCAATCGTATTCTTGTTGTTGAAGAACTGGCCTTTCTCATATCTCGGATTACCTGTAGACCAGATTCTATTGTGGGCTGCAACTTTAGCTTCTTTATATAGTGGATATATTTATTTTATGAAATTAAAGAAGTATATTTTGGAGTCTATGTAATGCAAACAGCTAAAGATCTTATCGAACTTTGTAAAGACAAACATGTAACAGTTTCCAGCTGTGAAAGTTTGACGGCAGGCCTTTTTACCAGTACGCTTGCTTCTATACCGGGAGCTAGTGCTGTATTAAAAGGTGGCTTTGTAACGTATTTTACAGAAATGAAACAAGTGATGGCACATGTAGAGAAAGATTTGATTGATACATTTGGTGTTGTTTCTGGAGAATGTGCAAAACAAATGGCACAAAATACTAGAGAGATCACACAGAGTGACTATTGTGTTTCTTTTACAGGAAATGCAGGTCCAGATACAATGGAAGATAAACCGGCAGGTTGTGTTTTTTGTGCTATCGCATCAAAAGATGCAGTAAAAGTTTATCATTTCCAATATCAAGGTTTAGAACGAAATGAATTAAGAATGCAGGTTGTCCAAGATATGATCAACAATCT
Organism: Faecalitalea cylindroides ATCC 27803; assembly: GCF_000469305.1. Classification (GTDB taxonomy): domain Bacteria; phylum Bacillota_I; class Bacilli_A; order Erysipelotrichales; family Erysipelotrichaceae; genus Faecalitalea; species Faecalitalea cylindroides. Next base: position 28,380 of record NZ_KI270964.1, on the reverse strand, counting down.
TGCAGAAATCATAATGAAGGAGTAATTATGGCAAAAGCAGAATCAAAAGATAAATTATTAGAAGATGTCTTAACAGAAATTGAACGTGAATATGGTAAAGGTTCTATTATGAAGCTTGGAGATCGAGCTGCAGTGGATGTAGAACCGATTCCTTCTGGAAGTCTTTTATTAGACCAGGCTTTAGGAATTGGTGGATACCCTAAAGGAAGGATCATTGAAATTTTTGGTCCTGAATCCAGTGGTAAGACAACTCTGGCTCTTCATGCGATCGCACAAGTTCAAAAGAAAGGTGGACGTGCAGCTTTTATCGATGCAGAAAATGCTATCGACCCTGTGTATGCACGTAATCTGGGTGTAGATATTGATGAATTGATCTTATCGCAACCCGATTCAGGTGAGCAGGGACTTAACATCATGTTGATGTTAATTGACAGTGGTGCTGTAGATCTAGTTGTCGTGGATAGTGTTGCAGCATTGGTTCCTCAAGCAGAATTGGATGGAGAAATGGGAGATCTTCAAGTTGGAAGCCAGGCTCGTATGATGTCCAAAGCTATGCGTAAGCTTGCCGGCTTGATGAATCATAATGAATGTACGGCAATCTTCATCAACCAGCTTCGTGAAAAAGTTGGCGTTGTATATGGTAATCCGGAAACAACACCAGGCGGACGTGCCTTAAAATTCTATTCTTCGGTACGTATTGATATACGTAAAGCCGATGCGATCAAGAATGGAACCGATATTGTCGGAAATAAAGTGAAAGTAAAAGTTGTCAAAAATAAGGTGGCTCCTCCATTCAAGAGCGCGGTTTTGGAAATTATGTATGGAGAGGGAATCTCATATGTTTCTGAATTGATCGATCTTTGCGTTGATGCCAATATCATCAAAAAAGCTGGTGCGTGGTTTAGCTATGAAGGTGAAAAGATTGGACAAGGGAAAGAAGCAGCTAAACAATACATCAAGAACAATCCAGATTTTATGAGCATGCTGGAAGAAAAATTAAAAGCTTATCAAAACAGTGAGAAAGAAGAATAAGCTAATACGCGAGAAAATCATCAAGGTTTTCTCTTTTTTTATTTCTTTATTGCATGATATAATAAAAAAAATGAGGAATTTTTATGGCAAGATTAAAAAATAACCTATATAAACCAATGAATGTAGATGAATTAAAAGACCCGGTCGTTTTTGTTGTTGATATGGTCAACGGCTTTGTTAAAGAGGGAGCTTTGGCTGATCCTGCAATTATGTCTATTGCAGAAGGTCAAAAGAAATTAATGGATCAATTAGAATGTCGCAATGTATTTGTATGCGATACCCATCCTCCAAAGACAAGAGAATTTTTATCGTATCCACAACATTGTATGATTGGAACAAAAGAAGCTGAAGTAATTGATGAATTAAAAGATCACATCAAAAGGATCATTCACAAAAATAGTACGAACACATTTGTAGCTCCTGAATTTCAGGAATTCTTGCAGGATGAGTGTTCTCGTTATAAAGATTTGATTATTGTAGGCTGTTGCACGGATCTTTGCATTTTACAGTTTGCGCTCTCTTTGCAAAGTTATTTGAATGAGCATAATCATTGTGAACAAAGAGTCATTGTTCCAGCTAATCTAGTTGAAACATATCATGTCGAAGATATACATGATGCTTATTTTTGGAATGATGTAAGCTTAAAAAATATGGCGACAAATGGAATTCTGGTCGTCTCAGAAATTAGAGGATGAAATTATGAAGGAAACTAGAAATTTATCACTTGTAATGGATTTTTATGAACTGACCATGAGTCAGTGTTATTTTAATTTAGATAAAAATCGTGAAGTTGTGTTTGATTTATTTTATAGACATAACCCAGAAGATGGAGGCTTGTGTATCTTTGCAGGGTTAGAGCAAGTTATTGAATATGTAAAAAATTTGCATTTTGAAAAAGAAGAAATTGAATATTTGCGTTCCTTGAACCAGTTCACAGATGAATTTTTAGAATATTTATCGACTGTTCGTTTTACAGGAGATATTTATGCGATTCCAGAAGGGACTCCGGTTTTCCCTTATGAACCATTGGTGCGCGTAAAAGCACCGATCATTGAAGCACAGCTTGTAGAAACGGCTTTATTACTGGCATTAAATCATCAAACTTTGATTGCGACCAAGGCGCGTCGTATCGTACAGGCCAGTGATGGAAGAGCTGTTATGGAATTTGGGGCAAGAAGAGCACATAACTTTGATGCGGCAATTTATGGAGCTAGAGCAGCATATATCGTAGGTTGTGCTGGAAGTGCAACGACATATGCCGGAAAAGAATATGGTCTTCCTGTATTGGGAACCATGGCACATTCTTTTATTCAGAGCTTTGATAGTGAATATGATGCTTTCTTATATTATGCGAAAACTTATCCGGAAAGTTGTACCTTGTTGATTGATACATACAGTACATTAAAATCAGGTATCAAAAATGCAATCAAAGTTGCCAAAGATTATCTAGAGCCAAATGGTTATCGTTTAAAAGGTGTTCGTATTGACTCTGGAGATATGGCTTATCTTTCAAAAAAGGTACGTAAAGAATTAGATGCAGCAGGACTTGAGGATTGTCAAATCGTTGTCAGCAACTCTTTAGATGAATATGTCATTACTTCTTTGATTCACCAGCAGGGTGCTAAAATCGATTCTTTTGGTGTAGGAGAAAACTTAATCTGTTCAAAAAATTCACCTGTTTTTGGTGGTGTTTATAAATTAGTTGCGATCGAAAAAGATGGTAAGATCATTCCTAAGATCAAGATCAGCGATAACGTTGAAAAAGTTACAAATCCAGGACTTAAGAAGTTGTATCGCATCATTGATAAAGAAACAAATATGGCACAAGCTGATTTAATGGCTTTATGGGATGAGGAGTTGGATGAATCAAAAGATCTTACGATTTACCACCCTATGTCTCGATGGAAATATAAAGTTATTCCAGCAGGATCTTATATCTTAAAAGAATTATTAGTTCCAATCTTTATTAGAGGTGAACAAGTGTATGAAGAACCTACTCTTGATGAGATTCGTGCTTATTGTGCAGAACAGTTAGAGTATATTTGGGAGGAAATCAAACGTTTTGAATATCCTCAGGAGTATTATGTAGATCTAACAGAAAAACTATTAACATTGAAATTAGAAATGTTAAATGAATATAAGTAAAAAGAGCCGATGGCTCTTTTTAAATTAGCTTATCTTCTAAAGCATCATCAATTAAAGTAAAAATACATTCTTCCATGATTCCGTCATACAGCATTCTATGCTTGCCACCTTCAATATAGATCAAACGTTTTTTACCGGGAATATTTGAATAAATATTTTTTGAGCTTTCAACCGGAATCACTTCATCTTTTGTTCCATGAAAAATTGTAACGGGACAGTCGATATGATAAATAGATTCTTTGTATTGATTTATGATCGTTTGAAAGGCTTTGGTTTGTGATGCAGATGGAACACTGACACTCTTTTTAGCTAGATTCTTAACTATCTTGATGCCATGGTTTGTGATATTGGCTAAATCAAGATATTGAAAAGCAGGTGCAACAAGGATCAAGGATCTTACATGATAGATGCTTGCTAGATAACTGGCAATGACGCCTCCCATGGAAAAGCCAAGAAGGATAATTTCCTGGTCTTTATATTCATGAATTTTTTCTTCTGCTTTTTTGATCCATGTTTCGTAATTATCGTCGTGAGGATCATAGGGGTCATACATATCAAATTGAATGATTTGATACTTTTTCTTGTCGATGTGTTTTGCCAAAGGATCAAATTCATGTTGGACATTTTTTCCAAAGCCATGGATCGTTATGATTACTTTCTGTTTCTTTTTAAAGAATAACATGTATTACCACCTCATTATGATATAATTATAGAAGAAAAGGGGAAATCATGAAAGCGACACTTATAATAAAAAATATTGAAAGTTTATATACCTGTGATAAAGATTTTACGGTATATAAGCATGCATTTATCGCATGTCATCATGATAAGATCATTGATCTAGGTGTGCATGACTATAAAAAATGGATCGACAGCGCAACCCGTGTTTTAGATGCCTGTGGTGAAACGGTAATACCAGCATTTATCGATTGTAATTTTGAGGGGTTTTCTAAGGTGCGTTTAGGGGATCAATTACGAGAGAATAATTCAGCATTGTATGCCATGAAAACAAATGGAATCTTAACAATTTTATCAGATAAAAAAAGAATTCAAAAAAAAGAACTTACGCAGGATGTCTTTGTTCGAAAACAAGAAAGTAAGTATCCTATTATTGAAAGAGAGCAGGATTTTCATGAATTAAAACCACAAAAGTTTATCGTGTCGTGTGGTTTTGGTAAGCCAAATTCATATGTATATAGTTTTCAACATTTGGCATATATTCTATTTAATATGTATAAAGTGGACTTAAGAACTTTGTTGGAATCTATGACAAGTTTACCCGCTAAGACATTTGGCTTAAGTGATAGAGGAAGCTTGGAGAAGGGTAAACTAGCAGATATTTTAATATTACAGGTTCCCACAATGGAACATTATTATCAAACATTGGGGCGTCCTTTGATTCATAGGATGATCAAAAATGGAATTCCTTTTTATCCAAATTGGATTGTTTGTTGAAAATTTTATGAAAAATTTTCAGAAAACGTTTGACATATATTTTTTTTGTTGGTAAAATCTTACCATAAATACAAAATGATGAAGAAAAGAAGAGTACTTTAAGAAGTTTTTTAGAAGAGAGTCCTTGTATGCTGAAAGAGGATAAAAACAGCTTATTGGAACATGGTCTTGGAGTCGCATGATCGAGAGTGTAGGTCATGACGGGGTCGCCCGTTATAGCGATAGAGTATGATGGTACTCGATGAGGCAAAACAAGTGATTGTTTTGTGAAAATAGGTGGTAACACGTAAGTTCAACTTTCGTCCTATAGCAGGATGAAAGTTTTTTTATTTATAGAAAGGGATGGTTTGCTTGATAAATCTTAAACATATCACCAAGACATTCAATACTAAAGATGGTGATGTACATGCGGTTAAAGATGTAAGCTTACAGATTGATGAAGGACAGATTTATGGAATCATCGGTTTTTCCGGAGCTGGAAAATCGACACTGGTTCGATGCATCAATTTATTGGAAAAACCGGAACATGGCGAAGTGATTTTTGATGGTAAAGATTTATTAAAGATCACAGAAAAAGAACTTCGTATAGAACGTCAAAAAATGGGAATGATCTTCCAGCATTTTAATTTGATGAAATCAAGAACGGTTTATGAAAATATAGCATTTCCACTAAGACATCTAAAAATGGATAAAGAACAGATTGATAAAAGAGTCATGGAACTTCTTGAATTGATTGATTTAGTAGAAAGAAAAGACTCATATCCAAGTCAATTATCAGGAGGGCAGAAACAACGTGTTGCGATTGCCAGAGCTTTAGCTACAAAGCCTAAGGTCTTGTTATGTGATGAAGCAACAAGTGCTCTAGATCCACACACAACACAAAGCATTCTTCAATTGATCAAAAAGATCAATAAGGAATTAAAGCTAACGGTTGTTATGATCACACATGAAATGGCTGTAGTCAAAGAAATTTGTGATCGTGTTGCGGTAATGGAAAATGGACGTGTTGTTGAGGAAGGTGACATTGTTACTGTATTTGCACATCCACAGATGCCAGTCACAAAGAATTTTATCAATACGACGAATAACTTAGGAAAGATCGATGAATTGATCGAGGCAAACAATCCATTGGTTCAAATCAATGAGAATCAACAAATTATCAAGCTTCAATATCAAAGTGGAAATACTTCAGAAGCTTTGATTTCTAAGATTTCAAGAGATTTCAATGTTGACTGTTCCATCATATTTGGAAATGTCGAAGTTGTAAAAGACAGTCCAATTGGAACTTTGATAACGATCTTTACAGGAGATCATGAAAACATCAAGAAAGCTTTACAGATGTGTAGAGATAATGATGTTGTTGTGGAGGTGATGAAGAAATGATGGATTTTATCATTCGGATCATGCCTAATGTCGTAGATCGTTTTGATGTATTTGTAGAATCAATTTATGAAACATTATTGATGATCTTGATCAGTGGCTCTATAGCACTGATCTTGGGTTTGATTTTTGGAACAATCTTAGTTGTTACTCGACCGGGTGATATTTTGGAAAATAAAGCGGTTTATACAGTTTTAGGAAAAATTGTAGATTTATTCCGTGCAGCTCCATTTATTATCTTAGCGATGATATTAACACCCTTATCTCAATTGATCATGGGTACTTCTATTGGTTTAAAAGGTGCGTATATACCTTTGATCATAGGAACTGCTCCATTCTGTGCTAGACAAATGGAACAGGCCTTATCGGAGATTGATAGAGGTTTAGTAGAAGCAAGTCAATCTATGGGATTTGGCCCATTTGAAATTATTTGGAAAGTGTATCTAAGAGAAAGTATTCCAAGCATTATTCGAGGGTTTACGATTACATTAATTTCTATGATTGGTTTGACGGCAATTCTAGGTGTTACAGGTAGTGGTGGCTTAGGTGTTTTCTGTATCAATTATGGATATAATCAATATAATTATGACATTTTATGGGTTAGCTTAGCCATTCTAGTTTTATTAACAATCTTGGTTCAAGGAATTGGAAATTTCTTGGCAAGGAAAACAACACATTAGGTTTCGATACTTATTATAATTATAAGTAAGAAATAAATATTAAATAGGAGGAAAAGAAAAATGAATACAAAATTTGTAAAAGGATTATTAGCATGTGCATTGGTTGCAGCACCATTAACAGGCTGCTCATCAGGATCAGGAGACGATGCAGCAGAAGACAAAACAATTACAATTGGAGCAAGTGTTACACCACATGCAGAAATCATCAACAACATCGTTCCAGATCTTGAAGAATTAGGGTATACAGTAGAAGTGGTTGAATTCTCTGATTATGTAAAACCAAATCAAGCATTGTATGAAGGTGAACTTGATTGTAACTATTTCCAACATACACCATATCTAGAAGACTGGGTAGCAAACAATTGTGAAAATGAAGATGATTTAGTGAGCGCTGCAAAGATTCACTTTGAACCACTAGGAATTTATTCTTCAAAACACACAGATGTAAGTGATGTACCAGATGGAGCACAAATTGCTGTGCCAAACGATACAACTAATGAGGCAAGAGCATTGCAGCTTTTACAAGCACAAGGAATTATTACTTTGGCAGAAGGCAAAGGATTGGAAGCTACAAAGGCTGATATCGTTGAAAATCCATATAATGTAGAAATCGTTGAACTTGCAGCTGAAGTTGTTCCTACAAAACTAAATGAAGTTGATTTCGCAATCGCAAATGGTAATAACGCTTTAAATGCAGATATCACAGATTATTTGTTGGTAACTGAATCAACTGATTCTGAAGCAGCAGATCAATACGCAAATGTTATCGCAGTACGTAAAGGTGATGAAGATTCTCAGAAAATTCAGGATCTATTATCTGTATTAGAAACACAGAAAACAGTAGATTTCATCGAAGAAAACTATAATGGCGTAGTTGTTCCAGTATTCGAAGTTAAATAGTTTATAGTATAATAAAAAGGTCGAAAGACCTTTTTATTTTGGAGGGTTTAAATGAAATCTATCATAGATGCAATCAACTTAGAAAAAGAGCTACATCCCCAGGCAACCAGTCAAGATATATCAAAATTAATATATCAAGCATGTTTTGGTAATGGTCATATGATTACTTCTGTTAAAGATTGTCTAGATCAATTGAAGCAGGAAGTAGTCCAGGATAACTCTAAGCCATCAATACAAAATATAGGGAATGGATATGTTAGAGTTAGCTGTAGTGCTATGAAAAAAAAGGAAGAATTATATAATCTATTGTTTGTGCATAGCTCAAAACAAGATCCAGATACTAAGCTTTATCAAAGTTTATTAATGAAATATGATCTTCAGCCTTCTGATAATCTACATCATTCAAAAGTATATGTTGATACTTACGATCCGCATTATCGCATCATTAAAAAAGAATATATAGATTATATTAAAGGGATAGAATTTGTATATAGACAAATTCAAAATAATGAAAGAACTCTAATTTGTATTGAAGGACCCTGTGCAAGTGGAAAAACAACGTTTTCAAACATTCTTCATGAATTGTTTTTATTAACTATTTTTCATATGGATGATTATTTTCTCCAACCATTTCAACGTGTGCCAGAACGCCTGGAAGAAATTGGCGGGAATGTGGATTATGAAAGAGTGAAAAAAGAAATTTTTGATCTATGGTCTAAACAAGAGAACATTGTCTATCAAAGATATAACTGTCAAACATTAGAGTTAGAAGAACCAATTCACGTTCCTTATAGAGATATTATGGTGATTGAAGGAAGTTATAGTTGTCATCCCTATTTTAAAGAGTTTGATACCAGGAAGATTTGGATCGATCTAGATTCAGAAGAACAAATAAACAGACTTGAAAAGCGTTCAAAGAATTTACTTGAACGTTTTATCAAGGAATGGATTCCTAAAGAAAATGCATATTTTAAAAAATATGATATAAAATCTACATGTGATGTAATAATCTAAGAAAAAAGACCAATCACGATCATGAAGGGAGTGAAAGGTCTTTTTTATCAGTTAGTCTTTTGTCCATCTTCCAAAGATTCCACAAGGAAGAATACTGTTGTTGTAGGTAACAGGAAGAAGGTTTTCTCCAGTTTCAATGTTTCCTGGATGTGATGGCAATAAAGAACGAGATAATACTTCTTCTAATGTTTTACAACTAAAACCAGTGGTATAACAGTTTACTAAGAAGAATAAGGCATCTTTATCAAGGATCTTTTGACATTCATCAACAAGTTCATATAGTTGATCTTCTAGTTTCCATAATTCTTGTTTAGGTCCTCGACCATAACTAGGTGGATCCATAATGATTCCATGATATGTTCTTTGTCGTCTTTGTTCTCTTTTGACAAATTTTAAGCAGTCTTCAACGATGAAACGAATTGTGTTATTTTCTAGATGATTTAGCTCCATGTTTTCTTTAGCCCATTGAATCATACCTTTAGCAGCATCGACGTGGACAACTTCTTTTGCTCCGGCTTTAGAACAGGCGATCGTAGCCCCGCCTGTATAGGCAAATAGATTCAAAACACGTATATCATCACGTTTTGAATTGCGAATTTTATTCATTACAAAATCCCAGTTCGCAGCTTGTTCAGGGAATAATCCAGTATGTTTAAAACCAGTTGGACTAATTTTAAAGCGCAATTCTTTATAACCGATTGTCCAAAATTCTTTGATTGGGTGTTTTGTTTCCCAGTGGCCTCCTCCGGATTTTGAACGATGATAAATCGCATCAACATTGTTCCATTTTGATTCGTCTTCAATAGGCCAGATACAAACAGGATCTGGTCTTCTTAAAATTGTCTTGTTCCATCTTTCGAGTTTTTCTTTATTTCCTGTATCTATGACTTCATAATCTTTCCAGTCTTTACTAATTTGATTCATGACTGTATTATACATTATTATAGAAAAATTGTGTTAAAATATTTTCGCAAATGAAAAGGGGGTCTTTTACATGTATGTTTCTATGATTTGTAAAGATCGTAATGAAAAAGAAAAAAATGAATTATATCAAGTTCTAGGCTTATTGGCGCAAAGAGAACAGGTTCAGATTGAAGATCGTGGTGATGTGGTTGAGATGATCGTATGCCCACAAGGTAAGATCGTTATTTCCGAAGATGGAGAGGATATGATCATTCATGCCAATACAAGACATGCAGGAGCTGGTTTCCACGCCTTTGTCGTAGATATTTGTAAGGATATTCAAGAAGAAGTGCCAGGAGAATATGAATTGGTAGACGATCTTGAATTTAGTGAAGATGAAGATTTTCATCGTCTTCACCATGTGTATGAAGATGAGCTTGAGTATTTAAGAAATGCTTTATTGACAAATGATTTGTTGAAAACGCAGAATTATTTGTATGAAGAAACATTCTTCTTACCTATTGAAAAGAAAGATCGTATATTTACCAGTATTGGAGATATCGATACGAAAGAATTTAGAGAGATGCATTTACATGATTTGATGGATAACTTCTATATCTGGAATAATTTTGATCGTGATGCACAATTCTTTAAAAACTGTGCTTTGGTTCTTCTTTCTAAAGAAGGTGTTGGTCGATATACAATGATGAATGATCAGACACAAAAACATGCGAATACGATTTGTGATTATATTGAATTAGCGTATAAACAAGATGACAGTATTCCTCTTCCAGTTAACGAATATAACTATTTATGTGATATGTTACAAAGGGAAAAACTTTTAAACGATGCGGTACCTATGGAGGAAGAAGTCATTCAATATAAAACAAAAGAAGTCTATCATTTATTCCAGGATGCGAAAGTAGTAGCCGATGGAGCAAGTGAAAGAAGTTTTGATCCTGTAAATAATGCACTTTGTTTGATGTCTCCTTATGAAGATGATGCACATTGGGCATGGTTGATTCAGGCTTCAAAAGAACCACATATTTGTTCATATCTAAATGAACTGGAAGAAGTCAAGCCAATTGTATATCATGGTAAGACAATTCAAATACTGGATAAAGAAGAGGATGGAATCTATAAAATAGAAGCAAAATTAATGCAGGATGAACGTGCTCTATATTTTCATATTACATATGCCGATAAAAAAGATGAGAATTATTTAAAACAATGCATCAAAGAGAGTTGTTTTCAAGATTTAGGATAGCTAAAAAGCTATCCTATTTCATTAAATAATAATTAATTAATGATAAACATTAAATAATTATTGAAAAACATATTTGCTTCTGTATAATATAAGTACACATATCGGGAGGAAATATTATGCAGAAAAATGATTTTAAGATCGTGCCAAAAAAGGAAAAAAAGGGATTTTCAAGAAATTTGATCATATTATTTTTGGTTTGTCTTTTGTTGCTGCTGCCATTTGCGATAAGAAGCTTTGTTTTTTTGATTGGTGAATTTTCATATATGACATGGAAATATTCAGTTTCTTTATTTTTGAAAGATGTGGTGCTTGAACTTACATTTGTTATTTTATTTTTGGTTGTTCTTGTTATCTTATGTACGCAAAAACCATTCTCTAAGATTTTATTAAGATGTTCTACAGGTTTAGGTATCTTATATATCGTTACAGCTATCATTGTTCCAAGACTTCCAGACTTTGAATTACAGACATTTATTTTGGTGGGAATTAATGATGTTATCATTTTCGAAGGCTTTTATTTCATTATTGGCTTGGTTTTGATCATATTTAGTGTTTTAATGAAAGCAGATTTGATTATCAAACTCAATTGGAAGATGAAATGTTGTAGGTGATAATATGGCAATTATTTTGCGTTTAGATCGAGTAATGGCAGACCGTAAGATTTCTTTAAATGAATTAAGTGCTAAAGTGGGAATATCGAATGTAAATTTATCGAATTTAAAGACAGGAAAAGTAAAGGCAATCCGTTTTTCGACTTTGGATGCGATCTGTAAAGTTTTAGAATGTCAACCAGGCGATATATTAGAATATAAAGAAGATGAATAATTTAAATCCAGCGATGTCTGGATTTTTTTGCATGTGATAATATGGTAAAATATTCAACGGTGATATTATGGGTGAATCAGTATTAGATACATTAAATATAAATCAAAGAAAAGCAGCCAGTACAATTGATACGCATGTTCGCATCATTGCCGGTGCCGGCAGTGGAAAAACACGTGTTTTAATGGCAAGAATCGTGTATTTGGTAAAAGAAGTGGGTATCATGCCAAATCGAATTTTGGCGATTACTTTTACAAATAAGGCAACACAGGAAATGAAAGAGCGACTTCATGCACAATTAAAAGATGAGGCCAGTGTTGTACGTATCTCTACGATACATGCTCTTTGTGTAAGGATCTTACGAGAAGATGCTGATCAGATTGGATATCCTCGATCTTTTACGATCTTGGATTCGGATGATCAAAAACAAATATTACGTCCTATTTATAAAAAGATGGATATTGATTTAAAACAACTTTCGATGGCTAAAGTTTTAGGATATATTTCTGGTTATAAATCAGAACATATCGATCCAGATATGGCTATAGCCATGGCTGAAACGGATAATTCTGAGCAGATTGCCAATATCTATAAATTTTATGAAGATGCTCGCTTAGAAATGAAAGCTATGGATTTTGATGATCTATTGATCGAAGCACATAAACTTTTAAATCATAATGCGGATGTAAGAACAAAATGGCAAAATCGTTTAGATTATATTCATGTTGATGAATTTCAGGATGTCGATCCTGTTCAATATGGCATTATTCGTTTGATTACAGGAAAACATGCTTTTTTATGTGTTGTAGGAGATCCAGATCAAACCATTTATACTTGGCGTGGTGCAAGCGTAGATATCATTCTTCGCTTTAATAAAGATTTTGAAAATTGTGAAACCGTGATCTTGGATCAAAATTATCGTTCTACAAAACCAATTCTTGAAGCCAGCAATAAAGTTATTTCGTATAATCAAGATCGTATCAAAAAAGATTTATATACACAGATTCCAGGCGATGATAAGATCTTGCTGCATGCATCAAGTGAAGAAGGGGATGAACCTTTATTTGTCGCAAGAGAAATATCGAAACGACATAAAAATGGAATAGACTATAAAGATATAGCCATTCTATATCGCTCAAACTATAGTTCCAGATCTTTTGAACGTGTATTTCGAACAGTGGGGATTCCTTATATTATTTATGGTGGAATTCGTTTTTATGAAAGACAGGAAATTAAAGATGCTTTGGCGTATTTAAAGCTTTGTACATATCCTGATGAAAATGATCCTGAACAGTTCTCTTTAGATCTTGCGATCTTGCGTGTCATTAATCAGCCTAGACGAGGCATTGGTCAAAAATCTATAGATGCGCTACGCGAAGAAGCTGCAAGTCGACATATCAATCTTTTTGAAGAGATGAGAGATCCTTTAGATATTTCGAATGCAATTAAAAGAAAATGTGAAGGTTTTGTTTCACTTATTTTGGATTTAAGAAGTCATCGTAAAGATTATTCATTAGAAGATTTTTTGGATTATGTATTGGATAAGACTGGATATTTAAAAATGTTAGAAGATGAAAATGAAACAGAACGAATTGAGAACTTAAAGGAACTTAAATCCGATATTGCCCAGTCTTTAAAAGAAGATCCGGATATGACTTTAGAAACATATTTGCAGGATGTGTCTTTATTTACCGATAAAACTTCGGATTTGGCATTGAATTCTGTTTCATTGATGACAGTTCATGCGGCTAAAGGACTTGAATTTGATACAGTATTCCTTGTGAATTTTAATGATGGAATCTTTCCAAGTGCAAGGTCCGTTCAAGAAGGGGGAAGAAAGTCACTTGAAGAAGAAAGACGCTTGTGTTATGTTGCGATGACTCGTGCAAAACGAAATTTGATCATTACATGGAATACAGGCTATTCATACATGTTGGATACATATAAGATTTCATCGAGGTTCTTAATGGAGATACCCAAAGAGTATACTTATGATGATAAGCCAAAACCAAAAGTTGAATATACATCCAATATGATGCAAAGTTCTATGAGTTCATCTAAACAAACTATGAAAAAGAATCAAAAATTTCGTAAAGGAGACTTGGTCGATCATAGTGTTTATGGGCAGGGTGTTGTATTGAAAATTGAAGGAAATGTAGCAACAGTTGCTTTTAGCCATAAATTTGGAGTAAAGAAATTGAATGCTAGTCATCCGTCTTTGAAAAAAGCATGATATAATATCTAAACAGGTGATTAAATATGAATGAAGAAAATCGTATTTTATTTCTAAGAAAAGAACTAGAAAAGTATTCTATTGAATATTATGTATATGACAATCCAAGTGTTTCGGATCAAGAATATGATCGTTTGATGCAGGAGTTGATGACATTAGAAGAAAAACACCCTGAAATGTATGATGCCAATTCGCCTTCACAAAGAATCATTGGTCAAGTCTTGGAAGGTTTTGAAAAAGTTAGGCATGACAGCCAAATGCTTTCGTTAGGAAATGTCTTCAATTATGAAGAAATTGAAGAATTTGTTAATCGTATTCAAGGAAGTGTCAAAGATGCCGAATTTGTCGTGGAATGTAAATATGATGGTTTAGCAATGTCTTTGATTTATGAGAATGGTTCCTTTGTTCGTGCTGTGACAAGAGGGGATGGATTGGTTGGCGAGGATGTATCCGCAAATATCAAAACGATTCAATCCATTCCTATGCATATTCCGGAAAGACGTCATGTAGAAGTACGTGGTGAAGTGTATATGCCTAAAAAAAGTTTCGAAGAACTGAATGAACGTCAAAAAAAGAACAATCAAGCCTTGTTTGCCAATCCTAGAAATGCGGCAGCGGGTTCAATTCGCCAACTTGATTCAAGTGTGTGCGCTTCTAGAAAGCTTGATGCTTACTGGTATTATTTTCAAAATGCACAGGATTTTGGAATCTTAACTCAGCAGGAAGCGTTGGATCGAATGCGTTCTTTAAATTTTAAAGTCAACCCTTTATTTAAAGTTTGTAAGAATACAAAAGAGATTTGGGAGTTTATCCAGTCCATTCAGGAAAAACGAAATGATCTACCATATGAAATTGATGGTATGGTTATTAAGCTCAATTCTTTATCTGATCAAAGGACATTAGGTTCAACTGCCAAAGTGCCACGATATGCCACGGCATATAAATTTCCTGCCGAACGTGTACAGACAAGATTGCTGGATATCGTAATTACGGTAGGAAGAACAGGAAAGATCACACCCAATGCGGTTCTTGAGCCGGTTCGCATTGCCGGTACAACGGTTAGTGCGGCGCAGTTGCATAATGAAGATATGATTTTATCAAAAGATCTAAGGATCAATGATATTGTTGTAGTACAAAAAGCTGGAGAGATCATACCGGAAGTTGTCTCAAGTGTGAAAGAAAGACGTGATGGATCACAGGTTCCATATGTATATCCAACTCATTGTCCGGTTTGCGGCTCTAGATTGGTACGACTAGAAGGGGAAGCAGCCCATTATTGTATCAATCAAGATTGTCCGGCTCGTGTTGTGGAGTCTATGATACATTTTGCCTCTAGAGATGCAATGGATATCGATACTTTGGGTGATAAGAAAATTGAACAGCTTCATGAATTTGGTTTTTTAAATTCTATCGAAGATATTTATTTCTTACATGAACATCGTGAAGAGCTTCTTGAAAAAAGAGGATATCAAAAAAAATCGGTCGATAAAATGTTGGAGACAATTGAAACCAGTAAAAAACAGCCTTTGGCTTTATTGTTATATGGATTAGGAATTCGACAGGTTGGTAAAAAAGCTGCAGCTATCTTGGCAAACTACTTTGGCTCTATGGATGCATTGATGAAGTCTGATGTTGATACACTTGTTTCCATCAATGATATCGGCCCGATCACAGCTCAAAGCATTGTTGAGTTCTTTAAAGATGAATCAAATCAAAAACTGATTCAGACTTTAAAGGAACAGGGCTTGAACATGATTCAGGAAAAACAAGAAATCAAGGCAAGCCGATTTACGAATAAAACGGTTGTTTTAACAGGAACTTTAGAACACTATACGCGAAATGAAGCCAAAGAGATATTAGAAAATCTTGGGGCTAATGTTTCAGGTTCTGTTTCAAAAAAGACAGACTATGTGATTTATGGTACAGCTGCAGGAAGCAAGCTTGCCAAAGCACAAAATCTTGGTGTTGCGACGATGAGTGAGGAGGAATTTGTAGAGGAGGTAGAAAATGCACAGAACAGTTAAGTTATTGACAAGCTTTTTGGTGATTTCTTTATGTCTGAGTGGTTGTATGGGGACATCTACAAATGATACTTTAGCTTTACAGGCAGGAGATTATGTCGCAATGTTGCCTTTTGAATCGAGCGATACACGTGTCAAACATGTTGGTTTGATTTCGGATCAAGATATACGAATTGAGATTGAATCTGGTTTGATGGATCTGTCAAAACAATATTTTGATCCATCGTCTGTTGGATATCGTACACATACATTTCTTGATTTTGATGAATTGGATGCAACCGATGGTTCTAGAGGACTTTTGGGAACATTAAGAGATGATAATCCTAATGGTTTAAATCCATCTCGTGATGAAGCTTTCGATACCGGGAATGGAGAAGTAACTGGAGCCACCATTCTTGTGGATATCTATGAACTAGACTGGTATAACACTAATGATAACTTACGAGGAATTTCCTTAGCTTTGGTCGTAAATGATGAAGTCGAAGATGATGCAGGAAATACATATGAGATTACCAAAGAAAAGTTACAAAATTATATTGAGGTAACCACAGGGAAATTGGTTAATTATATGCGTGAGCGCTTTAATGATATCTCAGCTAGAATTCCTATTTATATTGCCGCTTATTCTTTAGATTCTTCGCAGGAATCTTTAGGTGGATACTTTTATGAAGGAATGTTTGAAGGAAGTAGTGGAAGTTATAATTCTTTAGATGAAGAGTGGATCCTGGTGCCAAGCACACAGTTAACTACAGATGATCCAACAACAGCTGAGCAATTCAATACTTTTAAAGAAGATATTCAAAATGTTTTGCCTGATTACACATATGTAACAGGAAAGGCAAAATATGAAAATGAAAATTTAGTTAAACTGCAGTTGGATATTACTTCCCATGGTAAAACAGCGGGTGAAATTTTGGCAGTATGTCAGACGGCAAACTCAAGTTTATCAGTGTTTACAAGTACGGATTGTGAATATCAGATTACAATTACCAATGATGATACAGTTTATGCGATGATCAATCGTGATATCGATTCAACTGAAACAAATGTTAATACACGCTTTTAATAGAGGAGAAAAGAATGGAAAAGTTTAGTAATGAATATTTTCATAAGTTGGCAAATGATCTTAAATTCGATTTAAGTGATGATGAGATCAACGAACTGAAAAAAGATTTTATTGAAGTCGAAAAACAAGTTGAATTGTTTGAAAAAATCGACACAACGGGAGTAGAACCTATGGTTTATCCTTTTGAAGAGGCAACAACATTTTTAAGAGAAGATATAGAAGAAGATGTGTTGTCACAGGAAGATGCATTAAAGAATGTTAAAGATGTAAGAATGGGACATGTTCATGTACCAAAGGTGGTGAAGTAAAATGGAAATAAAGTCAAGTGTCAGTGCAGTTGAATCTTATAAAAGAATTGAAGAATTGCAGCCAAAATTAAATGCAGCTGTAACGATGATCGAACCTAAAGACAATCCTAATCAAGGTAAACTTTTCGGTATTCCTGTCATCTTAAAAGATAACATCAATACAAAAGGAATTCGTACAACAGCAAGTTCAAGAATTTTAGATAACTATGTTCCTGTTTATGATGCAACGATTGTTAAAAAGTTGAATGAAGCAGGAGCTATCTTTGTCTGCAAGGCCAGCATGGATGAACTTGGTATGGGTGGAACAAATAAAAATGCCTATACAGGCGCTGTACATAACCCTTACGATCTTGATCGTATTTCTGGTGGTAGTTCAGGAGGGTGTGCTGTTTTAGTAGCTAGTGATGCAGCTCCTTTAGCTATTGGAACAGATACGGGTGATAGTATTCGTAAGCCAGCTGCTTATACAGGTGTTGTTGGAGTAAAACCAACTTATGGGCGTATTTCTCGTTATGGTATTATTCCATATGCATCAAGTTTGGATCATGTCGGTTACTTTACGACAAATATCAAAGATGCAGCTTTAGCTTTAGAAGTTTTAGCTGGACGTGATGATAAAGATATGACTTCAAGCTTTAAACCAGTTGAAGAATACTCTAAAAATTTAAATGGAGATCTAAAAGGCAAAACGATCGGTGTTTTAAAGACAGTCATCGATGAAATAGAAGATGAATATGTAAAAAACACATTCTATGAATTTGTTGAGAAGTTAAAAGAAGCTGGTGCTAACATCAAAGAAGTGGAAATGCCAAGAGAATATATGGAACTGATTCCACCGGTTTATAAGACCATTGCCAATGCAGAAGCAACCGCAAACCATTCTAATCTTGACGGCCTTCGTTTTGGTATGCGTGAAGATGGTGAAAGTGTAGAAGAGGTAATGACAAACTCACGTACAAAAGGCTTCTCAAGCTATGTTCGTGCTCGATTTGTGATTGGTTCTTATTCATTGTTTAATGAAAATCAAGATCGTTTATTTAGAAAAGCACAGAAGATTCGTCGTTTGATCGTAGATGCTTATAAGAAATGTTTTGAAGGTGTTGATGGTATTTTGTGCATGGCAGCTTTAGATATTGCTCCAATGATTGAAGACAGTCAGGATGTTCGCTTTAAAGAAACCTCTTTTGCGGATGAGCATATGCAGCTTGCCAACTTCTCTGGATATCCAAGCATAACTTTGCCATTTGCCCAAAAAGATGGAATGCCACTTGGAATCAATTTAACATGCCGTCCATTTGAAGAACAAATGATGTTTGATTTGGCACAAGGTATGGAAGATATAACAGGTTTAAAAGACCAGGTTAAGAAAGGAGTCTAAGAACATGGATTATTATGTAACGATTGGTATTGAGATCCATTGTGAACTAAAGACAAATACCAAAATGTTTTCTGGAGCACCAGTCCGTTTTGGAAAGGTGGCTAATACTTGTACGTCCGTAGTAGACCTTGGACATCCAGGAATCTTGCCATGTGTAAATAAAGAAGCAGTAAGACTTGCCATTAAAGCTTGTACGGCTATGCATTGTGAATTGGATACGTTATTAAAATTTGATCGTAAAAACTATTATTATTCAGATCTTCCAAAAGGATTCCAAATCACACAACAATTTCATCCAATCGGAAAGAATGGATATGTAGAAATTGAAGTAGATGGTGAAAAGAAAAACATTCGCATTGAAAGAATTCATATGGAAGAAGATACTGCTAAACAGTTTCATAAAGATACAGGAACATATATTGACTTTAACCGTGCAGGAACTCCATTGATTGAGATCGTCTCTTGTCCGGATATGCATTCAGCAAAAGAAGCAGCTGCCTATGTAGAAACTTTACGAAAAAATCTTCTATATCTAAATGTCAGCGATGTTAAGATGGAAGAAGGCAGCATGCGCTGTGATGTCAATATTTCTTTAAGTAAGGATAAAGATACTTTAGGAACAAAAACAGAAATCAAGAACTTAAACTCTATTGCCAATGTTCAAAAAGCTGTTCAGGCAGAAATTGAAAGGCAGTCTGCTTTATTAGATGAAGGAAAGAGTGTTGAGCAGGAAACAAGACGATATGATGAATCTTTAAAGACAACGGTTCTTATGCGTAAAAAAGAAGGAAATGTTGACTATAAGTATTTTCCAGAACCAAATATCTTTCCAATTCAATTAGATCCAAACTGGGTAAAAGAAATTCAGGATTCTCTTGAAGAATTACCAGAACAAAAGATCGAACGCTTCATGAAAGAGTATGGCTTAAGTGAATACGATGCCAATGTGTTGGTCAATGATAGAGCTATGGCAGATTATTATGAAGAAGTTTGTAAGCATACCAAAAATGCGAAGAAGGTATGTAACTGGATTACAGGAGATGTTAGTGCTTATCTAAATAAAAAGAATACAAATTTTGATTCGATTGAAGTAAAACCAGAATATATTGCCAGTCTAGTTGATTCGATTGAAGCTGGAGATATTAGTGGAAAACAAGGTAAGGTTGTTTTTGAAGAAGTTATGTTGAATAAAGATCCAAAGAAAGTCATTGAAGAAAAGGGTATGAAACAAGTCAGTGATGACGGAGCTATTCTTGCCTTGGTAACAAGCGTTTTAGATGCCAACCCACAAAGTATCGAAGATTACAAGAATGGTAAGGATAGAGCTGTTGGATTCTTAGTTGGTCAAGTAATGAAAGCCAGCAAAGGACAGGCAAATCCAAAACGAACAAATGAATTGATCAAGGAAGAATTAAACAAACGTTAATTTTATGGTATACTAATCACTAGGAGGGTAGTTTTATGGCTTTAAATAAGACAAAACCTAAAAAAACACAAAAGAAAAATACAGAATCTAAACAAGGGCATAAGCTTGTTTGGTTTACTCTGATCATAATCGCTATTCCTGTAGTGATAGTAGCGTATGTATTATTAACTAGTATGGGTGGACAGGGTGAGCCTGTCGTTGGAAATCGTTTTAACGGTGAAGATCTAAACCCAAGCATTACAGAAGAAGCGATGAACTCAATTCAAGAACAGGTTTCCGGTATTGGTGGTGTAGAAGAAGCAACGATTAATTTAAAAAGTGCAACTTTAAGAGTTCATTTAAATATGGATGATTCTTATACACAAGATCAAATTCAGGCAGCCAGCGATCAAGCTTATGAAATTGTAGCGGCAACGCTTCCTATCGATCAGTACTTTACAAATCGTGAAGATGCTAAAATGTATGATCTAGAAATTGATGTGTACAATTACATAGTAGATGACAGTCATCCCGCAGAAGGTCAGATATACATTAAGACAACCAAAACCGGTGCTGCAACGGATCGTGTAACAGATGTCATGACAACGGCTAAAGATCCAGAACTTGTAGCTCAAATTAAACGTTAATATTTCGCTGTGTGAAAGCACAGCGTTTTTTATTTCAATAATGTAAACGTTTTCATTGACGTTAAACCGAGGGGGAGGGTATAATATGTCTATAGAAACTTTATGCTTTTTTGGTAATACATTAAAACAGTAATAAAGAAATAGGCTCACTTTAACATTACTTTATCGATTACTTGAGAAGTGTAAAGGTAAGAGAGGAGTAAGGGTATGCGAAAATTTATAAATCGTATAGTTGCATTGTTCTTATCACTGTGTATGGCAATGCAACTAGGAGCTGGAGACGTATTTTTTGTTTTTGCCCAGAGTCTAGATGATCCGGTCATAGAATCCGGTACCCAGCCGGTTAGTGAAGAACCGACAGTACCAGAAGAACCGACAGTACCAGAAGAATCGACGGATCAAGTAGAAACAGAACCTCCTAAAGAGGATGCTGTTTTAACTGTTGAATATCTAGATGAAGCTGGGAATAAATTAATAGAAGATAAAGTTTTCAGTGGAATCTATGTAGAGGATACGGTAAAAGCAATTGATATAGAGTTGCCTATAGGAGGGTATACTTTAGATCATGTTATTGATCCTGATAATGAATATGTTTTAGGTCAAGATCTTATTCTTTCAAAATCAGAAAAGGCGATAAAACTTATTTATAAGGAAGAAATTTCAGAAGAAGCAACCGATAAAGATGAGCCTACAGAAGATAATAATATAGTATCTGATAATTCAGATAATACTTCTGCTAATTCAGTTGTAGATGAAGGTGATGATGAAAAACCAACATATTATGAAGTCAGGTATTATGATGAGAATGGAAATCGAATTGGAGTTACTACAAGTGGATCGAATATTCAATATGTAAAAGCTGGTGAATCAACTACACCTCCAAGTCGTCCTGTTCTAAATAACGAGGGTGAAAAATTTGTTGGGTGGTTTACAGAACCCAATGGACAAGGTAATCAAATTACAGAGTTTGGTCCAATAAATGCAGATATGAATTGTTATGCATATTATGAAGCTCAGACCACACATACTATCAAAATTGATTATGTTTTTGCCGATACGGAAAATCAAGCATTTGATTCATATATAGCGACTGTTGCTAATGGTGATGCATTTAAGGCAGAAGTAACTTCTCCAATATTAGAAGGATATACAATTGACCAACCAACAGTTTCAATTGACATTCCGAGTGTTACTGAAGATGTTACATATACTGTTAAATATTCAGGAGAAAAACAAACATATACTGTAAGGCATATGTTACAAACTCCAGCTGGTAGTGACTATGTAAAGACTGATGAAGAAACTAAAGAAGGCTATATCGGTAATTACACTGCAGCTGAAGCAAAAACATATGAAGGCTTTCATTCTTTATCTTTCCAAAATATTTTGATCACACCTACAACTACAGAGAGTAATACAGTAATAGAAATTAAATATGATCGAAACTTCTATAATCTATCTTTTATTACTGGTGATAAAGGAAGCTAAGTTCCTAGTGTATCTGTTAGATATGGTCAAAATTTAGGTACGATAGTAAATGACATTGATGAACCTACTCGTTTGGGATATCGATTTATTGGTTGGTCTTTAACCAATAATGGTGAGGTAATTGATGGAAATGTAACTATGCCAGCTAATCAAACCAGCTTATATGCTGTATGGCGTGAAAATACAAATGCTAGTTATACAGTAGTTTACATGTTGGAAAGTTTAACTGGTGGACATGATTACATCACTTCAAAAACAGGAAGTGGACAAGTTGGAGCTATAATACCAACAACAGGATCTCTAAGCATCACGGATAATGATTGGAATAATGCCAATATTGATCCTAATGGTGTAGAAAGAGATACAACAAAAGATGAAGATGTTACCATTACCTCAGATGGACAAGCTGTAAAAACGGTTTATTTTAATCGAAAAACATTCCATGTAAATTTCTATTTATATGTAAGAAATGGTTTCTTAGATTGGGAATGGCAAAAACAAGATAATTTAACAATCTCTGCTAAATATGGTGAAGATGTATCTTCTATTTGGACTGACGATGCTCATAGTGAATATATGTGGTATACAGGAAGAGATCAACAAACAAGTGTTGGTGCTATGAGTGCTATGCCTGCATACGATATAAACCGATATGGAGAAGAATCAAATACTGAACCTATATATTATATGGTTGAAAAAGTTAATAGTGATCGGCAGTATGAAGAATATACGACTGGTGTTTTGCCTCGAGGATGGACTATTAATGAAGGAGATATAATTGAAATACCAGGCTTCACTTATGAACGCATGAATACGCGTAATAGTACGTTATATTATACTCGTAATAGTTATACAATTACTTTTGAAAATTGTGTAGGAATTAGAAATGAAAATTTAGAGTATGAAGAGGCCTTGGCAAATGCTAAACCTAATGATGATGACATTCAACCTCCTGCAACAGTGGATGATGATGCGGTATTTGCTGGATGGTATACTTCACCAAACTTTGAAGAGAAAGTAGACTGGAATTCAGTCATGCCTTCTCATAATATTCAACTTTATGCTAAGTGGGAAAATCCAGAATATACTGTTAAATTTGAAACAAATGGAGCTGGTCCGATTGATCCAATCACTGTTAAAAAATATGAATCAATTGAAGGACAGCTTCCAACTCCAACAAAAGAAGGGGATGAATTCTTAGGTTGGTATACAGATGAAAATTTCAATTATCCATTTATCGAAGAGACAAATATTGTTGAAAACTTGACTTTATACGCAAAATGGAAAAATGCTTCAATTGTACCATATACAATTCGTTATATTGATGCAGAAACCAAAGAAAGTATTGCAGAGGATACAAATGGAAATGCTGAACTTAATTCTTATGTATTAGTTGAGCCTAAACCAGTAGAAGGCTATACTGCAAATTCTGGTTCAAGTCAAAAAATATTAACTCATAGTGGTCAGATTTTTGAAGTTGAATATACGAAGAAACCAACTTGGTCTTTTACAATTCGTTATATTGATATAGAAACGCAACAACCTATTATTAAGGATAGCGTTCAATCAGTACCTGATACGACTTCTCAAGTTGTAGTACAGTCTCCTAGTGTTAAAGAACAATCAGGTCTTGCTGATTATATGATTGTTTCTGATCCACAAATGACTGTCACAAAAGATCAAGATGGAGAAACTGTAGTTTTCTATTATACAAAACAAACACAATCTTATCTTGTAAATCATCAATTACAAATGCCAGATGGAACATATCAAACTATTGAAACAGAAAATCAATCAGCTAATGTAGGAGATTATGTTACAGCTAATCCAAAAACATATGAAGGCTATAACTGTATTTCTACACAGTATCAACGTTCTGGAGTTGTAACATCTCATGGTGAGAATGAACAAGGTTTAGTTATTAATGTTAAATATAATCGTACTAATCCTATCACGGTAGATAATTATACAGATTATTATGATGGTGAGTCTCATGGATTAACTATCAATGGAACATTGATCAAAAATGATCTTGTAACTGAAACAATCGAATATTCTGAAAATGGACAAGATTGGTCAACAACAGCGGTTACTAAGAAAGATGTTAGTACAGGTGCTTCATTAGATTATACAGTTTATGTTCGCTTTGTAACGACAGTAAAAGATAATACTTATACAAGTGAACCAGAACAACATAGTATTACTATCAATCCTCGTCCGGTTACTATCAAAGCACCTGATGCAAATAAAGTATATGATGGAACTCCATTAAATACGTGGGGACAACAAGCAGATATTATTCAAAGTGAAGAGCCATTGTCATTAGGTTTTGTTGGTGAAGAAGGTTTTATAACTTATTACTATACTGGAGAAAGTACTATTACTGCCCCTGGTGAAGAGGATAATGTAATTAATGAATCAACTACAGAAGTAGATAGTAATTTAAAAGCTGGTACATTACTACGTAATTATGATATTAGTTATTCGACTGGACTATTAAAGGTTACTGAATTGCCAGATACGGAAAAGTTTATTGCAACTATTCAACCTCATGGTAGAGAAGTTACATATAATGGTAAAGTGCAAGATTCTATTGGTATAGATTCTACTACTTTTGCTAAGGCAGATGGAACTAGTTTACAAGGTTATACTATATCTGCTGCAAATGATGCATTCAAAGGTTCTGGAACTGAAGCAGGTAATTATGACGTAACACAACAAAAAGATATTATTATTTATGATAGTGAAAATAATAATGTTACAGATCAATTTAAATTGAACATTTTACCGGCACAGTTAGTGATTAAACAACGAGAAATTACAGTTAATGCAGCTAGTTATACATGGGATTATGATGGTGATGAACATTCATTAGAAACATGGTCTGTTACAGTTGGAACAGTAGCTGATAATCAAAATCTTTCTGCTACTGTAAAAGCTGATACAGCTACTGGAACAATTAAAGAACAAGGTGAATCAGCCGACAATATTATTTCTAATATTGTAATACGCGACGCGTCTGGAGCAGATGTAACAACGAATTATGATATAACTCCTGTTAATGGAGTCATTCGAATTAATCCAATTGATGCGGAAATTACAGCTAAAATTGTTATTGCGGATAAGACAACTACGTATAATGGAACAATTCAAAAATTCTCAAACTTAAATGGCGATGACTATACCTTATCTTTCGAATTTAAAAATGAAGAAGATAAAATTGATACTACAGGTTGGCATTTGATTAATGATGAGATTTCAACTCAGGGATTGTATGCTACGACAACCGCTATTCCAGCTGTATTTGCTAATCCAACAAATTTGAAAGTAGTCGATAAAAACGGGGATGAAGTTGCTACTGCTATACCTTCAGTAACTCAAGGTTCATTAACAATCAATAAAGCACCATTAACAATCACAGCAGGTAGTGATTTAAAAGAATATGATGGAACTCCTTTAACTTCAAGTGAATTTAGTCAAGAAGGTTTAATAACTAGTGATAAAATCAGTCTTTCAACTAATGGTTCTCAATTAAAACCAGGATCTAGCAGTAATACAGTCGTAGAAGAATCGGTTGTAATTATCAATCAGAATATTGAAAATGGAGTTAATGTAACTGAATCTTATGACATTGAATTTAAACCTGGTACTCTAACAGTTACTAATAATGATAAAAATTCTCGTAAGATTACTATTACTGCGGGAAATGCTTCAAAAGTTTATAACGGAACTCCTTTAACACAGGCAACTTTCCGTATTGAAGGATCAACAGTTGGAAATGATACGATAAATAGAGGAAATATTGAGACTATTGGCTCAATCACAACTGTAGGAACAGTGGAAAATGTTGTAGATCCAAGTACAGTTCAGATTATGAATGGTAATGTTAATGTAACTGAAGCTTATACTATTGAATATAATATAGGCACTTTAGAGGTTACACAAAGACCAATTACATTCACTGGTGCAACAGATACTCATGTTTATGATGGAACTTGGTTTGCAAATGCTGGTGTTTCACAAACTGGAACATTAGCTTCAGGTGATTCATTCACTGGCGCTATAGTTGCTACAGGTACGATTAAAGATGTTGGAGAAAAACCTAATCCAGTTGGTGAAGTTAAGATCATGAACGGTGATGAAGATCGAACATTCTGTTATGACATTACTAAGACACCAGGAACATTGACAGTTACCCCAGCTGCGGCTTCATTAAATGCTGTAACTATTGAATCAGAAACAGTAACTTATAATGGTCAAAATCAAAAACTTGATAATGCTAGTTCATTAATAACAAGTGGTACAACTTTGTATTACAAAGAACGTAATCAAGGCGAAGAGGCTTGGTCAACAACAATGCCAGAATTTAAAAATGTAGGACAATACATCATTGATGTAAAAGCTGTTAATCATAATTATTATGATGCTACAGCTAGTGCTACATTGACAATTCAACAAAGACCAGTAGTTATAACAGGTGATTCAAATGAATTTGTTTATAACGGAGAAGAACAAAAGGTTGAAGGTTATACTTGGACAACAGAAACAGAAAATAGCGGATTGTTGAAAGGTGATACGATTGAAAATGTAGAAGCAATTGCTAAATCAGTCAATGTTGGAAAGAACATTCCAGGAACTATTACTGCAAGTAAAGATGTTAAAATCACTTCAAATGGAGAAGATGTAACAAAGAACTACTATATTACTACTAATCCAGGAACAATCACTATTAATCAAAAAGCTATTTCTATCACAAGTGATTCTGCTGAACAAAAATACAATGGGCAAGCATTGATTAAGAATTCTGTAGAAAGTGATCCAGAATTAGTTAAAGAATCACAAATAATTAGTTATACCTTTACAGGTAGACAAATTGCTATTGGAACAAGTAAAAATACCTTTGCTGCATCTATTAAAGATGGTGAAAATGATGTAACTAGAAATTATAATATAACTTATAATTATGGTACTTTAACTGTTTATGGTGAAATCAATTACAATGCAAATGGTGGAACAGGTAGTGCTCCAGAAGCAGACCGTTATGATGCAGGTGATACATATAATGTAAAAGAGAATATGTTTACACGTGCAGGATATACATTTGGTTCATGGAATACTCAAGCAGATGGAAAAGGAACAACATATGCTAAAGGTTCACAAATAACATCACTTCAAAATAATGTAACATTATATGCTCAATGGATTGCAAATAGTGATACACAATATAATGTGGCAACATATTTAGAAGGTGAAAATGGATATCCTACTGATCCTACTACAATTGTTAAACGCAGTGGTGAAACTGATACAACAGTATCTGTAACAGAAGA
>NZ_KI270964.1:0-806 GCF_000469305.1 Faecalitalea cylindroides ATCC 27803 | reverse complement strand
CGATAAGTGGGTTGATGAATCATCAACTGAGCTTGGAAATGGTACAGCTCCAGAATTTGATGATACAACGTATACAACAAATCAGACATTTACAGTAAGCTTTGTTGAAAATGCTGATGTAACCATTAAGTATGAAGCTACAAAAGGTGGTTCAGTAAGTCTTGATGAAGAAACTGTTGCTCCAGCTACAGGAAGTCCAAAAGGCTCTACAGCTACAGCGAATGCAGGTTATTCATTTGATGGATGGTATCTAGGTGAAACAAAAGTTGGTACTGAGTTAGCTTATAAACCTTCAAAGAATAATGATGGAATCTATGAAGCTGCGACATATACTGCTAAATTCACTCCAAATACAGATACTAAGTATGTAGTAGAAACATATTTAGAAGGGGATAATGGTTATCCAGAAAAACCTAGTACAACTGAGAACCGTCAAGCTACTACGGATACAACAGTATCTGTAACAGAAGAAGATAAGACTGCTCCAGAAGGATATGCACTTGATTCAAATGCTCCAAATGTATTTGAAGGAACAGTACTAGGAAATGGAAGTCTAGTCTTGAAGGTATACTTCGCAAAAGATGAAATTGGTGAAAATCCAGAAGATCCAGGCGATGATATTCCAGATAAATATCAGATTCTATTTACTTATGTAGCTGAAAGTAATGGTAGTGTTTCAGGTACAACATATGAACTTCATACATTTAAAGATGAAGAAGGAAATTATATTGAACCAACAGCTACGATACCAGAAGCACAAGTTAAAGCTACAGCGAATGCAGGTTACCATATCGATAAGTGGGTTG
>NZ_KI270963.1 GCF_000469305.1 Faecalitalea cylindroides ATCC 27803 | reverse complement strand
TACATAATTCGAAGTTAAAAAGCCTGCTTGGCTAGACGAAGCGCTTTACGATATCCTTCTGGCTGAGGCATTCCAAAGTGCTGCTTTAAATTTTCTTCAACTGTTTTTCCTTTGGATTGTGCAAGGATCGTTACCGGCATTCCATGAAATAATCCTAAGCCGCATAACATGGCTGGATCGTCCAAGCTTTTACGATCTCCATGTAATTCAATAAATTCATCAAACAATAAATCGATATAATCCTGGGCTTTAGGTCGATCAGGTCTTCTAGCAAGTTCAACATGATCCCAAGGTGTCAGAACGGTTTCTTTTTGAATTGTTTCAATTTGTCTTTGATAGTCATTCCACATATCCAGATCTTTTTCATCGATCTGCATCTGTTGAATCTTTATTTCATTTATTTTCTGCTGTGCTTCTTTAAGATTCATGATATGCTCCTTTTACAATGGAATGACAAGAGTCTTCCAAGCTCTTCTTTCATCTTTTCACGAGGTACGATTCGATCGATAAAACCTTTCTCTAAAACAAATTCAGCGGTTTGGAAATTGTCTGGCAATTTCTCATGAATCGTATCTTCAATCACTCTTTTACCCGCAAAACCAACCAAAGCATAAGGTTCACTCAAAATGATATCTCCTAACATCGCAAAACTGGCGCTGACACCTCCCGTTGTTGGATGTGTCAAAACAATGATCGATAACAATCCTGCATCACTATGCTTTTTCATTGCGGCGGAAGTTTTTGCCATTTGCACCAAAGATAAGATACCTTCCTGCATTCTGGCACCTCCACTTGTACAACATAAAATCAAAGGTTGTTTTTTCTTCGTGGCCAGCTCTATAGCTCTAGTAATCTTTTCTCCTACAGCCGCTGACATGCTTCCCATGAAAAAATTAGAATCCATTACACCGATCACGCATGGAAGGCCTTTGATCTTTCCCGTTCCTGTAATCACGGCTTCTTTCATGCCCGTTTGTTTTTGAAGTCTTTCCAATTTATCTTTATATCCAGGAAAATCATCTGGATCAACACTGATCATCTTGGCATCTGTTTCTTTAAATGTTCCTTCATCGATCAATTGACGAATTCTTTCTCTGGCAGAAATTTTAAATGGATGATGACATTTAGGACACACATAATGATTGGATACTAGATCCATCATGGCCACTGAGGTATGACAATGTGAACAACTCATGAATACATGATCTGGAATCTCTTTAGCCTTAGGGATAGGTTTTTTTCGCCATTTACGAAAAACATCCAGGCGATTCTTTCTCTCTTTAAATAAATTGTCCATTTTCTTTTAACCTCTTCAACAATATTGGAGCATAGCCAATATCATGACTTCCTTCTATAAACTCTTTTTGATACAGCGTTAAATAGTTAAATTCAATATTGGTCTTTACCCCGGAAACAATTGTTTCTTCCAAACTGGCACGCATTTTTTTAATGCATTCCAAACGATTTCCAGCTGAAACGATCAATTTCATGATCATCGAATCATAGTATGGGGAAATAATAGAACCATTATATACAGCTGTATCCACACGAACTCCATGTCCTCCTGGCACATGCATAAATGTAACTGGCCCTGGACTTGGCGCAAAATCATGTGCAACATCTTCGGCATTGATGCGACATTCCATCGCATGTCCATGACACTGAATATCTTCCTGCTTTAATGTAAGATGCTGGCCAGATGCTATTTTGATTTGCCATTTGATCAAATCGACACCCGTTATAGCTTCAGTAACAGGATGTTCCACCTGAATTCTTGTATTCATTTCCATAAAGTAGAAATTTCCTTGTTTATCCATCAAAAATTCCATCGTTCCGGCTGAATCATATCCAATCGATCTTGCGGCATTGACAGCCTGTGATAACAGTTTTTCTCGATTATCACGAGTCAAAGCTGTACATGGTGCTTCTTCAATGATCTTTTGGTTTTTTCTTTGGAATGAACAATCTCTTTCAAACAAATGAACCACGTGTCCATAATGATCCCCTAAGATCTGCACTTCGATATGTTTTGGATTTTCAACATATCGTTCCATATACACTTCATCATTTTCAAAACATACTTTGGCTTCCTGTCTGGCTTCGGTATAGGCATTTTCAAGATCTTCGGCCTTATAAACGATTCGCATACCTCGGCCACCACCGCCTAGACGTGCTTTGATAATAACAGGATAGCCAATTGACTCAGCCATGTTTTTAGCATCTTCAACACTCTTTAAGGCATCCTCGCATCCTTCAACAACAGGAACTCCAGCTTCTTTCATCAGTTTTCGAGCTTGTGTCTTATCACCCATCATTTGTATCAATTTAGGATTTGGGCCTACAAAAGTCATATCGCATTCCTGCACCAGACGAGCAAATTTAGCATTTTCACTTAGAAATCCATATCCTGGATGCACCGCATCGCAACCTGTTGAGCATGCCGTTTGTACGATCAAACCCATGTTTAAATAACTGTCTTTGGCAGGTGCTGGACCAATGCAGACTGCCTGATCGGCCA
>NZ_KI270962.1 GCF_000469305.1 Faecalitalea cylindroides ATCC 27803 | reverse complement strand
TACATAGTTTCTCATTGATACAAATTAAGTTGAATTTATTAGATATTAAAATAATTTATTCTCTGTCATAAATTCAATTATATTAATATGTTCAATACCATTTCTCTTTTTCAAAATATAGTCTGTCGTCGCAACATATTTTGGGTAATTGTCTTTAATTTTTTCTAATGGTCTATACTCTCTATCCTCTGTATCTTTACTTAAAGCTATAGTATACGACACTTGGATATAACTGTAGTTCAGCTTTGAGTCTCTCAAAATAAAATCACACTCTAGTTTGCCAATTCTTCCAACGCTTACTGAGTAATTATGACTCTTTGTGTATAGATAAACAATATTCTCTAAACTCGGTCCATAATTAAATTGATTGTCTGTATTTAATGCATAATAAAAACTAAGATCTGATAAATAATATTTCTTTTCTCCCTTTATCATCTTTTTTGATTTCATATCAAATTTTGTACATTCATAAATTATTTTTGCATCTAATAGAGCTTGGATGTATCTAGATACTGTAGCTTTACTTATTGAATTTCCATGTTTTTTTAAATTATCTACTATTCCATTAATACTTATTAGTGATCCGTAATTATTAATAATGAAATTTCTAACTATTTCAAATGCATCTCTATCTCTTATCTTTAATCGTCTTCTTATGTCTTTTTCAAAGATTTCTTTTATAACTCCTAGAGTATAACTCCTTTTATCTTCTAAATCATCAAACTGAACAGCCCTAGGAAAACCACCTTCCAGAATAAAAGAATTCAATTCCTGTAATGGATTAGTATTTATGGGTTTTCCAAAGAACTTCTTCATATTTTGATATTCTTCAAAATTTAAAGTAAAAATCTCAAATTCAACATATCTCCCTGTTAATTTAGTAGATAATTCACCACTGAGCAAATAAGAATTTGATCCTGTAATAAAAATTGAATACTCTTCTTCCATTCTAAATCCATTTAAAACTAATTCAAAATTTCTAACATTTTGAACTTCATCGATAAATAAGTATTTTATACCTTCGATTCCCTTGGACTTTTCTTCAATTAACCGCTCAAGCTGGTCATCATCAGTAACTTTTCTATATTCTCTTCTATCTAAATCAAGATAGATAATATTCTCAGCAGAAACCCCTTTTGCAATCAATTCATCTACAAT
>NZ_KI270961.1 GCF_000469305.1 Faecalitalea cylindroides ATCC 27803 | reverse complement strand
TTTTTTCATATATCTCCAGCAACTCCTTTCCTCTCTAAAAATT
The DNA here is from genome assembly GCF_000469305.1 of Faecalitalea cylindroides ATCC 27803. GTDB lineage: Bacteria > Bacillota_I > Bacilli_A > Erysipelotrichales > Erysipelotrichaceae > Faecalitalea > Faecalitalea cylindroides. The sequence goes on along the minus strand of NZ_KI270961.1, from coordinate 622 downwards.
ATTATATGAGTATAGATTCTGCCTCCATAATTAAATTATAGTTTATATTATTATTTAATGCATATCTTTTTATACTATTCTTGAAACTGAATAGACATAGTATGTATATTCATAAAAATTAGTTTCTACATTTTTACTTTTTTGAATGACTAAGTACCCTTGTTCCTTTAGCTCTTTCAAGCAAGCCTCAACAAATGCTTTTCCTTCTGGAACAATTGCATAAATTCCTTCTTTCGAGAATTTCCAGTTATCAGGTAAAGCCAATAACTGTAGCAGCAACCCCTTTGCCTTGGTTGATAATGCATTGTTAAAAATAAATTCGTTATCTACAGAAGTAAAACTAACATTGGTTTTATTCCTTAATATCATCGACATAATGTAGACCTCCTCTCAGATTTGATCAAAAAAAGCGGACATTCTAAGCAATAATTCTAGTTTGCCTAAAATATCCGTTTTTTATATTTAAACTATATAGAAAAAGGACGTTTAGCGATAAAAATCACCAAACGTCCTATACTTTAAACGTGGTGGTCTCAGTCGGAATCGAACCAACGACACAAGGATTTTCAGTCCTTTGCTCTACCAACTGAGCTATGAGACCACATGGTTGCGGGAGAAGGAT
>NZ_KI270960.1:42116-47897 GCF_000469305.1 Faecalitalea cylindroides ATCC 27803 | reverse complement strand
CAGCCGGTACGGTTCCTGGTCTTCAAGAAAGCACGATCACAGAAGCCTGCAAGATCATAAAAGAAGCAGGATGCTTATCCCTTAGCGCAATAGGAACCAGCCAGGAAACTTCAGATACCGATACGATTCGTGAACTTGCCCTTTCCAGTAAACGTTCTGGAATCGATATCCAACATATCGGTGATGCAGGATGGGGAGGCATAGCATTCCCAGAAAATATCATGGCAATGTCTGTTGCGATCCGAGGAATTCGACATACATATTTCAAGATGGCTCAATCTGCAAAAAGATAGATTATTCTATCTTTTTTTATCTTCTTCAATTGTATTTAATATATGCTCAATCACACTATAGTCTTCGTAAGGTCCTATAATTTGTGATGCCGCTTCTTTCGCCTCTATGCTGCCTGTACTTGGTGTATACGAGTGTTTGAAGGAGGAAAGCATCATAATATCATTTCCCCCATCTCCATATACTGCCACTTCTTCTTTTGAAATGTTTAAAAAATCTGCCAACCAGCTAACAGCACTGGCTTTATTTACTCCATTTTTTGTAATTTCATAAATGCCATCACCACTCGGTGCATTGACCAGTTTATCATCATATTGTTTTAAAAAATCATCCAATCTTGATGTATCTGTATCATCCGAAAAATGATAATTAATCTTACATATATCTTTTTGAAGAATTTCTTCTTTACTTTGTAAACATTCAAAATTAACAATGATATTATTCAAAAACCTATCTAACCAAGAATCATTTGCTGCTTCTTTCCATACATTTTTACGATATCGCAACACAGACTCTTTATCAATTCTAGAGTACACTTTGTTCCAAGAAACATATTCTAGATTCAAATCTTCAAATACATCCATGATTTTGGATAAAACTTCTTTATCAATTGGTTCACAATGCAACAACTGTTTTTTTGGATCGAGTACAGCTGCCCCATTTAAACAAATATAATAACTGATATCTCCTGCTTTTTTTAAGTTGACCATTTTTACTCCTCGCCCTGTTGCAACAGTAAATATCTTTCCTGCATCGATAATTTTTTGAATACCTTTTTCTATCTTTTCATCACATTCATGATGCTCATTCAATAATGTTCCATCAAGATCACTGGCAAATAAACGAATCATATACAACCTCTTTTCTTACTTGGTTAAAGTTTATCAGAAAATAAAATATGAATATAGTTAAAAAGAATCAGAAATTACTCTGATTCTTTTACATACCTGTTATTTCATGGAATATATGTTGAGCTGCGATAGCTCCATCATTGGTTGCGGTAACAACCTGGCGAAGATCTTTTTGAAGCACATCACCAGCAGCATAAATTCCTTTAACTTTAGTTTCCATGTTTTTATCCACTAAAACATATCCTCTTTCATCCAATACATCTAAACCTTCTAGACACTGGCTCATAGGATCCTGCCCTACATATGGGAAGATACCCTGACAGTTTAGTGTCATAGTTTCTTTTGTATCTACGTTTTCCAACAAAATACCAGAAACCTTTCCATTTTCGCTTAGAATTTCTTTAGGAATATGTTTCTTGATGATATGAATTTTTTCGTTTGCCTCAATTTGTTCCTGAATCTGTTTTTCAGCTCTAAACACATCACGACGAATGACTATCGTTACGCTCTTAGCAAATGTGGTTAGATATAGGGATTCTTCCAAAGCTGAATTTCCGCCACCAATCACAACAACATCTTTATCTTTAAAGAAAGCTCCATCACATACAGCACAGAATGAAACACCACGGCCGATGTTCTCCTTTTCCCCTGGAATATTTAATAAGCGTTCTTTCGTTCCAGTAGCTACAATAACAGCTTTCGCTTCTACAACCGTGCCATCGCTCAAATACACTTTCTTATCGGCATCAACTTTTTCGACATCTCCATATTCATACATGGCTCCAAAACTTGTTGCTTGTTCCAGCATTGACATCGCAAGATCTGTTCCGGCTAGTGTTTTAACACCAGGATAATTCGAAATCTGATGTGTTTTTACCAGTTTCCCTCCAGGTGCTCCACTTTCCAGGATCATTGTCTTTAAACCTGCTCTTGATGCATATAATGCTGCAGTCAAACCTGCTGGTCCAGCTCCAATTACTACCAAATCGACTTGTCGCTCCATGATTGTTCCTCCTTGACTATTTCTTTTAACTCACTTAGATCTTTGATGATACGACATGGCTTGGCTTCTTCAAGCTTTTCAATTTGTTTAGCATCGTTGCTGAAACCAATTGAATACGCCGCCATATCTTTTGCCGCCATGACATCTGCTGCATTATCACCTACATAAATCGTATTGTCATGTCCAGTATGCAACAAAACTGTCGCTTCAATCAAGCCAGATGCACTTGGCTTTGGCTTTGGTAAATCTTCTTTGCCCATGATCACTTCAAAATAAGGATATAACGCTGAAGTTTTCAGCCCCTTTTCAACCATGGCATGTCTTTTATTGGATACGACCGCAATTTTATATCCTTGATCATGCAGCCACTTTACCGTTTCTTTGGCATGATCTATTGGTTTTAAAAGTTTATCATGCAGTTGTCTATTAATTGTTTGATACCTTTCAATAATTCTGTCGACATCTTTTTCTTCAAAGTATTTTGAAAATGTTGTTTCTAACGTAGGCCCAAAGAAAGAATAAAGCTCTTCTTTTGATAAAACATATTCTGGTTTTTCTTCTTTGAATACTTGTATGAATGTTTCAAAAACCAATTCTCTAGAATCAATCAATGTTCCATCTAAATCAAAAAGTACGACCGGTTTTTGATATAAATGGAAAACTTTATGGAATATACCTGATAAGCCTAAGATTCCAATAACGATCATGATCAAAGAAACAAGCTGTGCCACACGAATTGGGCCAAACATTAATGAATCGGTACGTAATCCTTCAATAAAGAAACGCACCACGCCATACCAAACTAAATACATAAATGCACAATCACCGTGACGTTTATAAAACTTTTTACGAAATACGAAATAGATGAATAAGAATCCAATCAAGTTTCCTATACTTTCATAAAGAAATGTAGGTTCATGGTAAGCCCCATTGATATACATCTGATTTTTGATAAAAGATGGAAAATGATCAAAAAAGCTCTCTGGAACGATACGACCGAAAGCTTCCTGGTTCATAAAATTTCCCCATCGGCCAAATACCTGGCCAACCATTACACTTGGCATGATCGCATCCGCCATTCTTAAGCAGCTGACATTTCGTTTTTTAAAGAAATAGATGCTGTAAAGAAGACCGGCAATCAATCCTCCATGAATAGCCAAACCACCATTCCATATCGCAATGATCTCATTCAAATGCGTTGAATAATATCCCCATTCAAAGATCACATAATAAACTCTTGCCCCTAAAATCGCAATGATAAATGTTGGAATAATGTAATCTTCTAACATTTCTTTGGCATAACCCCATTTCTTGACTGTTTTTTGAGCAATCATGTAGCCAATGAAAGCCCCCGTCAAAATCAAGACAGCATACCAGGTAATCTTTAAAGTACCAAAAGAGACAAAGATCTTAGAATTTTCAAAAAAATGCATATTACTCTGTCTCCTCTTTATTCATTGCAATCTGTGTTAATACTCTTTCTTCAAATTCCTTTGCGGAATCCAAACCTTCTTTCAACAACAAGAAGTTTGTAACAGCGGATTCAATGATCGTAGACATTGGACGTCCAGAGCTGACAGGAATACGAATACGCATGATCTTAACGCCTAATATTTCTGCATACTCTTTTTCTTCAATTCCGACACGGTCATAATCATGATTACTGTCATAAGGTTCTAAATCAATCTGCAGTTCAATTTCTGTTCTTCTAGCATAAGAACCTACTCCAAACATACGACCCACATTAATGATCCCAACCCCTCTTAGTTCCATAAAACCTTCTAAAAGAGGCGCTGTTTTACCAATCAACATATTATGCATCGCATAACAATCGACACGATCATCCGCAACCAGCTGATGGCCACGTTTGATCAATTCTAAAGCAATTTCGCTTTTACCCATCCCCGATTTACCTGTAATCAAAACACCAACACCATGCACTCGTACAAGTTCTCCATGTAAGATTACAGATTCCGCAAGACATTCATCTAAATAGTTTGTCACCGAAACAACAACAGCTGTTGTCTTTTGAGGTGATTTAAAGATTGGGAAATTCTTTCTTTGTGCAATTTCCTTTAGTACTTTCGGACAATCATATCCATGTGCAACAATGATACATGGCGTGTTTTCACTTGTTAAAAACTCGAAAGAACGTCTTTGGGATATTTCATCCATTACTTCATCAATATATCCCATTTCTTTTTCACCTAAAATAACAAGGCGTTTAGTTTGTGAGTCCGGAAAATATCCAGCAAGTTCAAGTCCAGGACGATTGGTATCCGGTAATGTAATAGGGCGATCTAATGATTCTGCATCTCCACATACAATCTCCCACATGAACTTTTGTGCTAAGTGTTTTACACATACTTTATTCATTGACTCACTTCCTTTCCAATAATGGCTTTAAATACTGTCCTGTATAACTTTCTTCGCATGCTGCCACCTGTTCTGGAGTACCTTGGCAAACAATCGTTCCACCATCATTTCCTCCTTCAGGTCCCATATCAATAATATAATCGGCACACTTGATAACATCAAGATTATGTTCTATGACAATCACAGTATCTCCATGATCAACTAGTCTTTGAAGCACTTCAATCAGTTTCTTAACATCATCTGAATGCAGTCCTGTCGTTGGCTCATCAAGGACAAAGACCGTTTTTCCAGTCGCCTTTTTCTGCAGCTCGCTGGCTAATTTGACACGTTGTGCTTCTCCACCCGAAAGTGTTGTCGCACTCTGTCCTAATTTTATATACGATAGCCCCACATCATTTAGTGTTTGCAGTTTATGCTTGATCTTAGATACATTCGAGAAAAATTCCAATGCCTCTTCTACGGTCATATCTAAGACATCCGCAATATTTTTTCCTTTATATTCCACTTGCAACGTCTGCTCATTGTATCGTTTTCCCTGACATTGATCACAAGGAACATAAACATCTGGCAAGAAATGCATGGATATTCTTAAAATACCATCTCCCTGACAGGCTTCACATCGTCCGCCTTTTACATTAAAGGAGAAACGTCCTTTATCATATCCTAATAACTTTGCTTCTTTGGTCTGGGCAAATAAATCACGGATATCATCAAAGACACCTGTATATGTTGCTGGATTGGAACGAGGTGTCCTACCAATTGGATCCTGACCAATTTCAACGATCTTATCTATGTTTTCCAACCCTTTAATTTCTTTGCAGGCTCCTGGTTTAATACGTAATCTTCCTAACGAGTGCTGGATTCCATGTGTTAATACTTCAGTAACCAAAGACGATTTCCCAGATCCAGAAACTCCTGTTACAACATTAAATGCGCCAAGCTTAAATGTTGCATTCACATTTTTAAGATTGTTTTGTGTTGCCTTTACAACTTTTATTGTCTTTTTATTTCCTTTACGACGTGTCTTAGGTACTTCGATTCTCTTTCGACCACTTAAATAAGCTCCTGTGATCGAATTTTCATTCTTCATAACTTCTTCCGGCGTTCCTGCTGCAACGACATTTCCTCCGTGAACACCTGCACCTGGGCCAATATCCACAATATAGTCACTGGCACGCATTGTATCTTCATCATGTTCAACAACTATCAAAGTATTTCCCAAATCACGCATTTCCTTCAAGGCGTCAATTAATCTGTCAT
>NZ_KI270960.1:0-42016 GCF_000469305.1 Faecalitalea cylindroides ATCC 27803 | reverse complement strand
CCCGTTAAACGCGAACCAATCTGTGTGGCTAAACGAATACGCTGTGCTTCTCCTCCTGAGAGTGTAGAAGCCAAACGATCTAAAGTTAGATATCCTAACCCTACATGGTTTAAGAAAGAAAGACGATTGCGAATTTCTTTGGTTACTAAATCAGCTATTTTGGCCTGTGTTGGTGTTAACTGCAAATTATCCATGAATTCAAGTGCCTCTTTAACACTCATGCACGTCCATTCATAAATATTTTTACCAGCCACCTGTACGCTTAATGCCTGTTCATTTAATCTGGCTCCATGACATACTGGACATGGTGAATCCGCTAAAAAAGACCCATACCATTCTCTAGACATAGAAGACGTTGTCTCCATATAACGTCTTTCGATCAATGTACAAACCCCTTCAATATATTCAAGCTTTGTGGAAGTATTTCCACTTCTTGATTCAAGTTTATAGGCAATTGGTACATCGGATCCATATAGAAGATAATTTAACTTCTTCTTTGGAATGTCTTTCATAGGCATATCCATATCAATATCATAATACTTGATCAAAGAATGAATTCTTTGCCATTCTAGATTTTCCGTATTAACGATATTCTTATAAAAATGAATTCCTCCCTGACTGATAGATTTATTCCAGTCTGGAATCAATAGATCTAAATCTACTTTCTGCGTAAATCCTAATCCTTTACATTCAGGGCAAGAACCAAAAGGAGCATTAAATGAAAACAGTTTTGGTTCTAATTTAGGTACAGAAAATCCACAGATCTTGCAGGCATAATTGCTGGAAAAAAGGATTTCCTCTTCTTTTGTCAACAAGATTGCCAATCCATCACTTAATTTCAAGGCAGTTTCTAAAGAATCATGAAAACGAGAGCGATTATCCCCTTTTACGATCCTATCCACTACGACATCAATGGAATGTTTTTTGTTCTTTTCTAATTGGTTCACTTCTTCAAGATAAACAATTTCACCATCCAAACGAATACGCACATATCCTTCTTTGATCAATTTTTCAATCAAATCTTTATGTGTTCCCTTTTTACCTGAAATCACCGGGCTTAAGATCGTGCATCGTGTTCCTTCAGGAAGTTCCATGATCTTATCAATCATTTCTTTGATCGTAGATCCCGTGATTGGCTCATGGTGATGTGGGCAATATGGTACTCCGATCCTTGCATACATCAAACGCAAATAATCATAAATTTCCGTAACAGTTCCAACTGTTGAACGAGGATTGTTCGATGTTGTCTTCTGATCAATTGCTATTGCCGGTGATAATCCATCCATCTGATCCACATCTGGTTTTTCACTGTTTCCTAAAAACTGTCTTGCATAGGCTGACAATGATTCCATATATCGGCGCTGTCCTTCAGCATATATCGTATCAAAAGCTAAAGAAGTTTTTCCACTTCCGGAAACTCCGGTCATAATGACCAATTTATCTTTTGGTATCTGTAAATCAATATTTTTAAGGTTATTTTCGCGAGCTCCTTTTATAGTTATATATTTTTCTTCCATAAAGCCTCCTTCAAACCCATGATATTATATCATACTTAATTTAAGAAAGAATGTTTTGCTCATTTAAGTTTTCAGCTAAAAATTATTATGTAAGGCCATAAAATCAACATATCAATTTATTTTTTCTTTCGTCGTGCTGAAGAAGCAATTTTCATATTTTCACGATATTTTGCTACAGTTCTTCTGGAAACCTGGTAATCAAGTTCTCCCAGCTTTACAGAAATACTTTCATCACTTAAAGGATGACAAGGATCTTCTTGTTTTATCAACGTTCGAATAACATCCTGTATTTCTAAGACACTGTCAAGAGCAAGGCCTTTAGGAAAAAAATATTTAAGCGGAATGACCTGATCATTAAATATCAATGATTTCCCTGCAATACAACGACTAACCGTTGATTCATGTATTTTGGAAATATCTGCTATTTGTTTCATAGTACAAGGTTTTAAACCGGTAGAATGTATAAAATAGTTCTGTTGAAATCGACACACTGCATATCCAACTTTAAGAAGTGTTTGATTTCTTTTTTTTATAGCCGAAATAAGATTTAACGCATTACGATTCCATATCCTGTATTCTTTACGATCCATTTTAGGAAAATCTGACAAATATAATCCATACGTCTCATTCATCAACTCCAAATGAATTTCTCCGTTTTCTATATAACAATATAAATCAGGCTTTAAATATGAGGCTGTATTTGAAAATCTGGCTCCCGGCTTAGGATCCAAACTTTTTATCAAGTTAATCGCATCTTGGATAGTGGTCAAAGAAGTTTTCATTTGTTTTGCCAAAAATGATACATGATTAGAAGCTACCTCTTCTAAATGATCACGCACGATATGTCTAGCAATATCAACAACATATCCTTCTTTTGAAGAAAGCTGAATAAGAAGACATTCAGATAAACTTCTTGCAGCAATGCCTCTTGGCTCCATCATCTGCAAAACTTTTATCGTCTCTTCAACATCTGATTCATCATATTGTGGAAAATACTTTAACAATTCTTCGTTTTTGTAGGTTAAATATCCATTCGAATCAAGCATATCCGCAATGAAATATGCTAAATCTGTATGAATCGAATAATTGCACCATCGAATTTGATCATATAGTTCTTCACTCAATGTTTTCTCTTTAACAACATAATTTAACAATAATTCAAAGTTTGTTTCTTCTTTTTGGATATGTCCCGTTTCATAACTCATATCTTGTTCTAAACAAGGATTTGATTCCAATTCATTTTGTATCGCTTCTTGCAATTCCATATTGGATATTTCTAAAATATCTAGTTCATATCGCTGATGATAAGATAAGTTTTGCCTTTGTTTTAATATTTGACGAGAATCTATTTTATGTTTCATAACCTCATTTTATACTTCAAAATAAAATATTTCCATCAAAATTGGCATGTTTCTTGCGTATGTAATAAGTGAGGAGGTATTTTATGAATTCAATTTTCAAGATTATTTTAGGTAACATTTTTATTACCGGTGCATATGCTTTTATTACCGTTCCTAACGGAATCGTCAATGGCGGAATCACTTCGTTTTCCATGATTTTATCGTCTTTTACCGGAATCGGGATTTCTTTTTTTACAAATTGTATAACTATTCTTTTATTGATTTTATGTCTGATTTTTTTAGGAAAAGACTACTTAGCAAAATCCATTCTAAGCAGTGTTTGTTACATGGTATTTTTTTCAATATTCAGCAGTTTGGATATCGGATATATACAGTTTCCAATACTGATTGATGTCCTTTTAGCAAGTATACTAGTTGGCATTGGATATTATTTATGTCTGTCTGCACGTTCTTCAACAGTTGGATTCGATGTTATTGCTTTGATACTGCATCATAAAAATAAAAACATTCAAATTTCAAAAGTAATGCGTTATATTAACTTTATAGTTATTTTATTTGGATTATTTTCTTATGGGATTTACTCAGTGTTATTCGGAATTCTGTTCACATATATTCAAACAGCCGTCATTCATCTATTATTGGAACAAACAAATTTTGCAGAAAATTTACATCGTTTTATGAGAAAGTTTCGGGAGGTACTCTAATGAAAACAGGAATTACAACAGAAGAATTAAGTTATTTATATCCAGACGAATCACAAGCTATTCGAAAATATGCTGAGATAGGTTTTGATGCACTTGACTATAGTTATGACATGTATGCTTATCCGGATTCTGTTTATGCTCAAGACGGATATTTAGATCACGCAAAGAAAATTAAAAAAATTGCTGATGAAAACCATATAATCATTAATCAACTTCATGCCCCTTTATTCCATCATAGAATCGACAAAGAAATGAATGAACAAGAAATCGAAGAAGAAAATTTCTTAAGTAAAATGACTCTACGTAGTTTTGAAGTCGCTCAAATCTTAGACTGCCATTATATTGTCATGCATCCAAGAAAATTTTATCATTATAAAACTAAACAAGAACATCAAGATCTAAGAAAATACAATATTCAAATGTTCCGAAAATTTATACCTTATGCAAAAAAATATAACGTACAAATTGCTATCGAAAATATGTTTGCCTTCAATCCGAACACTCATACAGCTACTGATACATCACTTCGCACAGCTGAAGAGATAGTTTCTTATATTGAAGAATTAGGTGATGAATATTTCGTAGCCTGTTTAGATACAGGCCATGCAAATATAAATGGTCTAGAACCAGCTAAAATGGTTCATGTTCTAGGACGACATCTAAAAGTTTTACATATAAATGATAATTTTACACATATGGACCAACATTTGATTTGTGGACTGGGAACAATAGAATGGGATTTATTCATACAGGCATTAAAAGAAATTTCTTTTAATGGCGTCTTTTCTTTGGAAACAAATGGAATGGTTTCACATTTAGATGCAAGCATGTGTGAAGACTGTGTGCGCTTTGAATACCAAATCATAAAAAAACTACTCAGTAAATTTGATGAATAAACATTAATTGTGTAAGGAGGATGGATATGTTGCGAAAAGAAAAGATCTATCAAATCATCGACGATGATAGCAAACAATTCACATTAGAAGACCTCAAACAAAAAGATGTTGGCATTACTTCTTATCAAATTGCCGATCAACTTCATATTGCTCGAAATAATGCCAGTACAGACCTTAACGAGTTGTGGGAAGAAGGGAAAATCATCAAAATCACAGGAAAAAAGAAATTTGCGTTTTTTTCCCAGAAAATCTTTTCTGAATTAACCGGAATTTGTCTACAAAAGAAAACTGTCTGTCCTACTCTATCCAAACTTATGAGCGATCATTCTATCATTGAAACTACTCAAGATCCATTTTCCAACCTGATAGGAGCAGACAGCAGTTTAAAAAACTCCATAATATCAGCAAAAGCAAGTATTCTTTATCCTGGTGGGACCATGCACACCTTACTTTTAGGAGACAGCGGAGTCGGAAAAAGCTTATTTGCTAAAACAATGTATCAATTCGGTTTAAACGAACATGTATTTCAAGAAGATTCTAAATTCGTTGTTTTTAACTGTGCTGATTATGCCAATAACAGCGAATTATTGCTGAGCCAACTTTTTGGTAGCTTAAAAGGATCTTATACCGGTGCTGAACAAACCAGAGAAGGACTAATTGCCCATGCCAATGGTGGTGTTTTATTTCTCGATGAAATCCATCGACTTCCTCCGGAAGGACAAGAAATGCTATTTTATTTTATTGATACCGGTAAATATCGAATGTTAGGAGAGTCCGGAGTTGAACATCGAGCAAACGTTTCTTTGATCATGGCAACCACAGAGAATCCAGATAATCATTTATTGACAACTTTTTTACGTCGTATCCCCATGATCATAAGAATTCCAAATCTAGAAGAAAAAAGTATTGAAGAAAAGAAAAATCTTGTATTACACTTATACAACTTAGAGGCAATTGCCACACATATTCCTATCATGATCGATAGAGATGCCTTAATGGCACTCGTATTGTATGATCCTCCGGGAAATATTGGACAATTAAAAAACGATATCCGTCTATCCGTTGCAAGAAGTTATCTTGAACAAAAACAGAGTACCTTGGAACAGTTGAATGTCCATGATTATTCTCTGTCACAATTGGTGCAAAACAGTATAGAGCGTCTTGACAGCAAAACTAAAGAAGATTATACAAAATGCTTAATTAAAGATGCTTACTATGTTCCACCTTATCCTTGTCGCTTTAAAGATGATGAAAATATATCCCCTGTGGATTTTTCTCAACCTACACATACAGATATAAAAAGTCAATTTGAGGAATATGTTCAAAAAATAGCTGCTTCATTGGAAGATTCAACGCATCCAGCCTTTATTTTAGATGACGAAATACAAGATATCATGGCATTTACCCATGAATGGATCTTGTATCATATGAACTTACTATTGGAGAGAAGTCAAAATGCTGCTTTTGCATTTTATTTAAAAAGCATACACGAAAATAATAAAAATAGTTTTAATTTTGTAACTAATGACACCTCCGAGGAAATGATTGAAGTTGGGCGAAATTTGATCAAGGAAATTGAAACACGTTTTCATTTTCAAATACCGGATAGTCAAGTTCATATGATTGCCTCGATCCTTCAAACGTTTAAAAACAATGAACCTCGAACATCTAAAATTCATATGTTTGTATTAGCGCACGGAGATTCCTTAGCCACTAATATTGCAGGAGTCGTAAACAATCTATTAAATGGATCATTTTTAATTCCTTTTGATATGTCCTTAACAAAGAATGTAGATGAGATTTTGGATGATCTAATCATAACCATTCAAAAAGAGCCTGATGACGGAGATATCATTTTATTTGTAGATATGGGATCTTTAACCAGCATTGAAGATATATTAAAACAACATATTTCTCAACGTATTTTTGTGGTTCCTACAATTCATACTGTTATTTTGTTAGAATCTGTTCGCAAAGTATCTTATTTAAATTATACGGCTGAAGCTGTATTAAACGATGTAGTTCGCATGACAAAAAAACTAGATCACGCTCTAGAACATCATATAAAAAAATATATCAAACAATATACTGAAAAAGTAATTTATACAATTTGCCATTCCGGGGAGGGAACCGCTCGCTATCTAGAAATGTATTTAAAAAATATCTTAGAAAAAAATAATATTTTCAATATTGACATTATTTCACTTTCTAATGATTCCCCAAAGAAAATAAGAAAGATGATCCAAAACACTTCTCAAAGAAAAGAAGTCCTCTGCATCATCGGAAATATTGATCCCGAAATTGAAGAATATCCATTTATTTCACTTGAAGATATTTTGATGCGTGATGGAGTAACCAAAGTAATTCGTCTATTAGGAGATGAGCACCTTTTACAAGATCAAAAAACAATATATAGTTTTAAAAGAGATATATTTATTGATGTCTCTCTAGAGACTGTGCAAAAATATTTGCTATACCTTGATGCAAAAAAAATTGCTCCCGTTATTCTAGACTTTATTGAAAAAATCGAAAGAGTTCTTCAAAAAAACTGTGATAACAACATACTTATAAAATTGATCATCCACATCTGCTGTATGGTTGAAAGATTGATGTTTGGTGAATACAGCGCCCCAGATGATATAGAAACAAACACATCCGATCTTCTCAATGCCATCATAAAAAACAAAGCAATACTAGAAAACGCATTTCATATTCAGATAACCTTTGGAGAATGCAAATTCATTTCAGAAATATTTCAAAATGAACAATAAGATTCAACAGACAAGATAAAATTGCTCTTGTCTGTTTTTTTATGTCTTACCAACTGTCTTATTCTGTCTTAAAACATTATAATCCAATCATATAAATAAGTTTTTTTAATTTGGCACATAAATTGCGTATATATATGTGAAAGGATGTGAACAACGTGGATCAAAAAATCGGAATCATTATCACAAGCCACGGAGAGTATTGCCTGGGGGCAGTAGACAGCTTGAACATGATCATAGGAAGGAGTGAACATATTCAAACAGTATCGGTAACACCGACACTTAGTGTTCAAGATGTTGAGAAAAAAATGAATCAAGCATATGAGACACTCTGTGCAAACTGCAAAGAAATCATCATTTTTACAGATTTAATTTGTGGCACTCCCAATAATGTTGCCGTAAAACTGATGATGCAAAAAAATAACATCACCGTTATAACCGGATATAACTTAGCAATTTTGATAGAACTCATCAACAAAAGAAATTGTGGTTGTGACGATGTATCTGAATTATTGGATGGAGAAGAGGAAATATTTCAAAATTCAAATCGAATTTTAAAGAAGGAGGGAGCATAAAATGGCTATCGAACTAGTTCGAATCGATGATCGATTGATTCATGGGCAAATCGCAACAACCTGGATCAATGATTTCAATATCGAGCAGGTGCTGATCATCAACGATGACGTAGTAAAAGATTCAATGCAGCAATCTGTAATCGCTATGACAGCCCCGGCAAATGTAAAAGTAAAAGTTTTTGGTGTAGATTCTTTTGTCAACATCTACAAAAAAAATCCTATAAAACGAAGAACCATGATTATCTTAACCAACTCAATTGACGCTTACAAATTAGCTAAAGGCGGTGTTAAGTTTCCTTATTTAAACGTAGGTGGCATGCGTTTTGTAAACGGACGTACTAAAATTGCCAGAGCTGTGTCAGTTACACCTGAAGAAAGACAAGCTTTCAAAGACATTCTTAAATTGGGTATAAACATAAAAATTCAAATGATCCCTCGAGATGAAGTCGTTAATATGGAAGATGTAATTGACAAGAATATGGAAGGAGAGGAATGATATGTTATTACAAGCTTTATTAGTTGCCATATGGGCAGGATTATGTTCACTAGATGACGGAGGTATCCAATTACAAATTCGAAAACCTCTATTAGCAGGAACAGTAACAGGATTGCTGTTAGGTGATCTAGAACAAGGATTGATTATTGGTGGTACTTTGGAATTGATGTGGTTAGGTGTCAATTCTGTAGGTGCATATAATCCACCGGATATTACCGGAGGTGCCATCATTGGAACAGTTGCCGGAATTACAAGCGGTGGTGGAGTTTCTGTGGGTGTAGCTTTTGCAGTACCTGCAGCTACATTGATCTTACAATTGGTCGTTTTGTTACAAACATACTTATCTGTACATATTCATAGAGCAGAAGCAGATGCTAAAACCGGTGATTTTGATAAAGTCAATCGTTGGCATTTGTTAAGTGGATTATTCTTATTTTTAGTTCGTGCTGTACCTTGTTTTATTGCTGTATTTTTGGGAAACACTATACTGCAAGATTTTATTGACTGGCTTCCAGCTTTCATTACCGATGGTTTAACTGTAGCAAGTGGTATGATCCCTGCAGTTGGAATTAGTATGCTTCTAACAATGATGCTTAAAAAGAATATGTGGATGTATCTTGTTGCAGGATTTGCATTTTCTGCATATTTAGAATTACCGATCTTAGGTGTATCTTTAATTGGTTTAGTATTTGCGGGAATTCACGATTACAACTTTGTACAAAATAAAAAAATGGAAGAATCCATCAATTCAATGGAAGTTGAAGGAGGTATCGATCTATGACAACAACTCAAAACAACCAGACAGCTTCATCAAATGAATTTCAGATGACAAATAAAATTTATCGTGAAATGTTTATCCATCATTTAACTTTTCAATGGAGCTGGAACTATGAAAGACAACAAGCTGCCGGATGTCTTTATACAATGTCTCCTGTATTAAAAAGACTTTATAAAGATGCTTCCGTTGAAGTCAGAGAAAAAACAATTAAGCGCTACTTAGAATTCTTTAACACGCACGCTACTTTAGCTCCATTATTATTTGGTCTATTGGCTGCATTAGAAGTATCTACACCAGAAAACGAAAAAGATAACTTAACTTCAATTAAAACAGGTTTAATGGGACCAATAGCCGGATTGGGTGACGGACTGTTTTGGTTTACCATTTGGCCAATTTGTGCCAGCATTGGGGCATCTATGGCTGTAACAGGAAATGTTTTTGGTGCTATTTTCACATTTGTAGTCTTCAATATCATTAATCAAGGTGTAAAATGGTTCGGATTCCGTATCGGATATACCAAAGGTATGGATATCATTAACTCTGGAAAAAGTGATGAAATCATTCAAAGAATCTCTGGAGCCGCTACTGTACTAGGTTTATTTGTTGCAGGATGTCTAGTTTCCACTACTGTCAGCTTAACAATTCCTTTAGAATTTACAAGTGGAGAGGGTTCTATTGTAATTCAGGATCTAATTGATCAAATCATGCCAAAACTTTTATCTGTTTTATTAACAGCATTCTGCTACTGGAGATTAAAAAAGACAAACGGAAAAGAAACAGTACGTCTGATTTTTGGTATTATGATTGTCGCAATCGTTTTAACATATTTTGGAATTCTTTAATAATTTTATTGTAACCTTGGGAACATATCCTGAGGTTACTTTCAAATAAAGGAGAATAGTTTTATGAGCTATACAAGCATAACTATAATAATATTGATTGGTATATTTCTTGTATTTTATATACTGTTGATTATCGTAAAAAGTAAAATTCAGAAAACATTAATCACATTTTTAAAAAATCACGACTTTTATAGATTTGACACATTAATTTCAAAATCAATTGTGAAAGCTTTATTCCCTCCCTACAATCTAGAATATCTAATATTAAATCGCTATTTGTTAGAAGACAACAAAGCTAAAGTTGATAAACAATTTGAAAAATTATTGCGTGCCTCCAAAAAAAGTCAAAAAAAAGATATCTTCTTAAAAGCCTTTGAATATTACGCTTTTAATTCAGACAAGAAAAAAGCAGCTAGATATTATAATGAACTAAATAAATTACAAGATCCAAAATTGACCAAATACACAGATCTTATTTACGATATATTTATTTTAGATAAGCCAAATCATATTGAAGAATTGGAAAACGATTTTGAAACTCTGCATCCAAATCAACAAAAATTTTATGCACAACTTTTACTAACGCAATATAAATTAAAAGGGAATAAAGCTAAACAAATTTATTATGAAGATTTTTTAAAAAACAACTCATTCTCTATTCTTTAAAACATTAAATCAATAAGAAAGGATAGGCTTTTCTGCCTATCCTTTTTCACCTTCAACCAATGATTTTGAAACATTCTTATAATATTGAGCTTTTTCTTCATTCCCTTTATTTTTATATTGCACACTTAATAAATAGGCATTTGTTGCCCTTTGCATAACTGGTTGTTTATCAAAATCTTTCTCAAGTTCCTTAATATGATTTGATTTTTTTAAGATCATGATATCGTACATCATATTAGCGTATTTCAACATTTTTTCATCATCAAGTTTTTCGATTTCTTTAATGATCTGATCGCATTTTTCTTGATTTTCATCATATACATAATATTCAAAAGCTTTACCTAAAATATCTATTTTGGCATTCTTATCTTTTGCCATAGGGATTAATTTATCAAATGTCGCATCAATTTTTTCTTTACGATCCTGCATGATCAATGCGTTCAAACGAACATATTCTCGATTATACTCTGGAAAAATCGATTTGGTATAAAAAGAATCAATCTTTTTATATAACGTATCAAATTCATTATTCTGTAAAAGATACATGAATTGTTTTTGTTTGGAATTACGTAAAAACTGTAGGACAAACGATATTAACACCGCTACAAAAACGATAATACCGATCAAAACTAATATATTTCTCATAACAAACCCCTTTTCGCAAACATATTATCATAAAAGATTTAATTGTACAAAGCTATCGTTGTTTATATTTAAGGGCATCCTAAATGGATGCCCTTGTTCTTATTTAAATGCTCTTTTAAATCTTTCAAATGGCGAATCGGATTGTCCGCTCTTTAACTGTTCATACAATTCACGCTCTTTGCGAGAAAGTTTCTTTGGAATTTCAACAGCTACTTCAACATATTCATCTCCTTGACCGGAACGAGATTTAACACCTTTTCCTTTCAATCTGAATTTTGTGTTTGGCTGTGTTCCTTCTGGAATTTTCAAATCAATATCTCCATATACCGTAGGCACTTGAACTGTACATCCTATCGTCGCATCAATTGCACTGATTGGAACTTTAATATGAATATCGTTGTTTTCACGTTTGAATGTTGGATGTGGATTTACGATAATTTCGATATATAAATCGCCATTTGGTCCACCATTTGTTCCTCTTTCACCTTTTTGCGCAATACGAATCTGCTGTCCAGTTTGAATACCTGCAGGAATTTTGATATCCAGTTTAACTCGTTTATGTTCATATCCTTTTCCATGACATACATGACAAGAACGAGATACTTTCTTACCTGTTCCATGACAATCAGGACACACAGACTGTTGTTGGATCACACCAAAAGGTGTTCGCTGCTGGCTCATAACATATCCTGAACCATGACATGTAGGACATGTCTGAATATCACTTGGACTTTCTGCTCCACTTCCATTACAGTGTTTACATGTTTCATCGACTTCTAATGAAATCGTTTCTGTTTTACCAAAGATCGCATCCATAAAATCGATACGCATCTGCATATAGCGATCCTGTCCCTGGCGTGGCTGATTGCTTTGACGGCGAGATGAGCCACCAAAACCTGAACCAAATCCTCCACCAAAGAATGATCCAAAGATATCGCCTAAATCACCAAAATCGGTAAATCCCCCCTGGAATCCACCTTGGTTAAAAGCTCCATCCATTCCGGCATGACCGAATTGATCATATGTCTGGCGCTTTTGTTCATCACTTAAGACTTCATATGCCTCATTGATTTCTTTGAATTTATCTTCGGCTCCAGGATCTTTATTGACATCGGGATGGTATTTCATCGCAAGTTTTCGATATGCTTTTTTTATTTCATCGGGCGTTGCGTTTTTAGAAACTCCCAGGACCTCATAATAATCTCTTTTTTCGGCCATGATCCTTCCTCCTTCTACACATGTGAAAGTTCTAGCGCGGGCTAGAACTTTGTTTTATTAATGTTTTTCAGTGAATTCTCCGTCAACTACATCATCATTTGCATGTGTTGTGTTATCTTGTGATGCACCTTGTGACTGAGCTTGTTGTTGATACATCTGCTGACCAGCTGCCTGAGCTGCTTTTTCTAACATGTCAAGTTTAGATTTAACCTCATCCATGTTATTTTCGTCAAGGGCTTTTTGAAGGTCATCTCTTAATTTCTTAGTTTCTTCAGCTTGTTTTGGATCAATTTTATCTTTGTTATCTTCTAACATTGCATCGATTTGAGAAATGAAACCTTCAGCTTTGTTACGTAAATCAATTTCTTCTTTACGTTTTTCATCTTCAGCTTTATGATCTTCAGCTTCACGAACCATACGATCAATTTCTTCATCACTCAATCCACTTGAGTTCTGGATCGTAATAGACTGTTCTTTTCCAGTGCCTTTATCTTTAGCACTTACGTGTACGATACCGTTGGCATCAATATCAAATGTTACTTCGATTTGAGGAACACCACGACGAGCTGGTGCAATTCCTGTTAACTGGAAGTTACCTAATTCTTTGTTGTCAGCTGCCATTGGACGTTCACCTTGCAATACACGGATATCTACAGCCGGCTGATTATCTGCAGCTGTTGAGAAGATCTGTGATTTACTTGTTGGGATCGTTGTATTACGTGGAATCAATACTGTCATGACACCACCCATAGTTTCAATACCTAATGATAGAGGGGTAACATCAAGCAACAATACATCTTTTACATCACCAGAGATGACACCACCCTGGATTGCTGCACCCATAGCAACTGCTTCATCTGGGTTAACTGAGTGACTAGGTTCTTTTCCTAATGCCTTACGAACAGCTTCCTGAACAGCAGGGATACGAGTTGAACCACCAACTAACAATACTTGATCAATATCAGATTTAGATAATTTAGCATCTCTTAACGCATTTTCGATTGGCAATAATGTACGTTCTACTAGTGAACGAGTCATATCATCAAATTTAGCACGAGTTAATGTTGTATCGAAGTGAAGAGGACCAGCAGGACCAGCAGAGATAAATGGTAAGCTGATCTGCGTCTGCATAACTCCACTCAAATCTTTTTTAGCTTTTTCAGCTGCTTCTTTTAAACGCTGCATAGCCATTGGATCAGCTGTTAAGTTGATTCCGTTTTCTTTCTTGAATGTATCAACCATCCAGTCAACCAATACATTATCGAAGTCATCTCCACCTAAGTGGGTATCACCATTTGTAGATAATACTTCAAATGTACCATCGGCTAGATCCAAGATACTAACATCGAATGTTCCACCACCTAAGTCGTAGATCAATACTTTCTGTTCTTTTTCTGTTTTATCAATACCATAAGCCAATGCAGCAGCTGTTGGTTCGTTGATGATACGTTCTACATCAAGACCAGCGATCTTACCTGCATCTTTTGTAGCCTGACGCTGAGCATCATTGAAGTAAGCAGGTACTGTGATAACAGCTTTTGTAACTTTTTCTCCAAGATAGTCTTCTGCATACGATTTCAAATATTGAAGAATCATTGCGGAAATTTCCTGTGGTGTATACTGTTTTCCTTCTGCTTCTACTTTTTGATTTGTTCCCATCAAACGTTTGATAGAACTAATCGTGTTTTTATTTGTTACTGCCTGACGTTTTGCCGCATCACCGATGATACGTTCACCATTTTTAAATGCAACCACACTTGGTGTAGTACGGTTTCCTTCTGGGTTAGGAATTACTTTTGAATCCTTACCTTCCATTACGGCAACACAGCTGTTTGTTGTTCCTAAGTCAATACCAATAATTTTAGACATATTCTTTTCCTCCTTTATTCACTAACTTTGACCAATGCTGGTCTTAAGATTCGATCTTTTAACATATATCCTTTTTGTAAGACCTCAATAACGATACCTGGTTCGACGCCTTCTTTTGCTTCCTGCATTAAAGCCTGCATCGTATTGTGGTCAAAAGGTTTATTTAAAGCTTCAATTGGCTTTACACCTTCATTTTCCAAAACGCCTACAAGTTGTTTATGAATCATTTCAAAACCTTTGACATAATTCTTGATAGCTTCATCTTCAGATTCAACTTTTAACGCCAATTCCATAGAATCTAGAATTGGAAGAATTTCCAAACCTGCCTGCTGGAAACGATATTTCTTTGCGGTATCCGCTTCTTTTTGAAGACGTTTCTTCATATTTTCTGTATCTGCATAGGCTCTCGCCACATCATTTTTTGCCTTATCAAGTTGTACCAAAAGCCCCTGAATGATTTCTTCCTGTGTAGGTTCTTTTGTTTCTTCTTTTTCGACTTTTTCCTTCGTCGCTTCTTCTTTTACTTCTTCTTTTGTTTCAGGCTCTACCTTCTTTTCTTCTTTTTTATCTTTTTTATCTTTTTTACTCACCGTCTTTACCTCCTTTACCGTTACCAAAAACATCTTCGATAACGTTTGACATGTAATCCATCAAGGCTACGACTTTTGAATACTGCATTCGATTAGGGCCAACGACCATAAGTTGTCCTTCTTCTTCATTGTTGTAATGGAACTTTGTCGTTACGACTGAACAGTCCCCGATCTGGATAAGTTCATTTCGTGTACCAATTTGTACTGCTACATTATCCGCCTGGTCTGTCCATTGATGGAAAAGTCTACCATTATCCAGAACCTTCATAAGTTCTTTTAAACGATTGATATCGCTGAATTCTGGTTGACCCAGCATGTTATCTCGCCCTGACACCGCAACCTTCTCTGTAGCAAAGCGCATAAACGCTGTGACAAAAGCCTCAAACAAAACTTCATGTCGAACAAGTTTTGCAGCCATCATTGGTTCGATCTCACTCATCTTGTCAACAACATCACATATTGGTGTACCAACCAACTGATCATTTAATAAATCTGTACAGTTTTTAATATCTTCAACCGATACATCCTGTTCAAACTGGAACATCTTATTTTCCGTATGTCCTTGATTAGTCACAAAGATCGCAACAGCATTCTTTGAATTGATTGGAATCACTTGAATATGCTGTAGAGCTTGATGTCTAGCATCTGGGCCTAATACGATACTTGTCAAATTGGTCATATGACTTAAGATATCGCAACTTTTCTCAACCACTTCATCCAGTGAATAATGTCTTTCTCTAAAAACTTGCTGGAGCGAATTTCTTGTTGAGACATCCAAATGTGTTTCCATCAAATGTTCTACATAGAACCGATATCCTTTTTGACTTGGGATACGACCACTAGAGGTGTGCGTCTTTTCCAACAATCCCGCTTTTTCAAGGACTGCCATTTCATTACGAATCGTGGCACTCGATACAGGGAAATCTAATAACTGCATCAGCGTCTTTGATCCAACGGGTTCAGCCACTCTGGTAAACTCCTCAACGATGGTTTTAAAAATAATTTTTTGACGTTGCGTTAGTTTACTTTCCGGCATATTAAGACTCCTTTCTAGCATTCTTACTCCATGTCTGCTAATAGTATACCACACTTTTTAGCAGTGGCAAGCTTAAAGTGCTAGAAAGTTGCACTTTCTTAAGTTTTTTATTTATATTTTCATTGTTATAATAAGAATATGAAAAAAATATTAACATTTGACTGCTATGGAACTTTATTAGATACTTCAAGTCTTTATGATCTTATTGAAAATATCGCCAAAACAAACAACCTTTCCTCTATAGAAACAATCCATATTTTTTCAAGCTATGAAGATCGTTTAATGTATGGAGAACCATTCATATCCTATGAACAATTGATCAAAAATGTCCTAAGCTATTGTGACATGGAACTAAAGACTTCACTTTTTTCAAATTATTACGATGCAATCATGAAGGCACACCAAGAGTTTCCTGTTTTTGATGATGTCATGCCTTGTTTAACATCATTAAAAGAAAAAGGATATGAATTAGCTTTAATGTCCAATACAACAAACTCCTTAATGAAATACCATCTTCTAAAGATGAATAATATCTTTGATTATGTTCTGACCAGCGATGAAACCAAATGCTATAAACCAAACCTTGAATTCTTTCGATTGGCCGAAATAAAATTTGATCTTATAAACAAGGATCACACTCATATTGCGAAAGGATATTGGTGGGATATCGTACCAGCTGCTAAGATGAACTGGAATAAGATTTGGATCGATCGCAGCCATATAAAGGCAGGAAGAAACAATGAAAAGCCTTATACGATCATACCCAATCTAACAAAACTAACTTTATTATAGAAATAGAAAAGAGGTCATTATGAAACAAATCACATATGTCAATAATTCTATCGTACTTGGAGCAACCACCTTAAAAGATACATCTGTCCCTGAAAATAATAATATGGCTCTTCATGTCTGTTTAGATCCTGAAAAAGTTATGATAAATCGTTATCAATTAAGCCAGGAGTTAAATCAGCCTTTATCCAATTGGGCACTGCCTTGGCAAAAACATACAGCCAACATTTATGAAGTAACACAAAAAGATAAACAAAAAGGAGCTTTCGATAAAGATACAAGCATAATGAATGTAGATGCAGTATATACTTGCGAAAAAAACATTCTTATCGGTGTATTTACCGCAGATTGTGTTGGCATCTTTTTAGTCGATGAAACAAAGCCTAGTATCTGCTGCATACACTCTGGTTGGAAAGGGACCGTTCAAGCTATTACAGATAAGTGCGTCAAAGAACTCATTCAAAACAAAATAATTAATCCTAAAACCACGAAAGCTTTCTTCTCCCCAAGCATTTTATTTGATTCTTTAGAAGTTGGCATGGAAGTCATCGATCAAATTAAACAACTAAATTTTGATGTGGAACCTTTTATTCGTTATATGCCAAATCAAAAGGCGTTTATCGATAATCAAGGTTTAAATATTCAAATGTTATTAAATAATGGATTAAACATTGATAATATCTATCCTTCAAAACTCGACACAAAAAAAGAGCTGAATGATTGTTTCAGCTTTAGAAATGACAAAAAAACCGGTGAACATTTCACTTATGGTTATATAAAATAATCCGATCAATTGATCGGATTTATATCACGCAAGTAGTTATCAAGATTTATCTTTCGATACAAATCTTTATGCACATCATAGAAGCTGATTTTATCAAAATCTTCCTGTTTATTTGGTGCCGGAACAAAACGGTCCAGATAGTAAAGATTATGCGAATCCGAACACATATAAATTAGACCGGCAATCCCAGAATCAAGGACGTAAACTCTGGCATAAACAGATAATTGTTCTTTTTGAAGTATTTTTATAAATTCTTCCGGTTCTAAATGGACAACTTTATTGCACATAACCTTTACCTCCTTTGGACACTTTGATTATCGTTTTAACATCAATAAACCACAATATTATTTTTGAAATTAAATAAATTCAAAAGATATTTTTTTGGTATAATGAAATTAATTGATATAAATATTTTTTATTCAAAAAAGGAGATATTATGACAAAGAAAAAAGAAGCTCGTCAAATTCGTATTCAAAAGATTCTTCTTGAACGCACCAAAGTCAAGATTTCAGATTTAGCCAAAGAGTTAAATGTTACTCCAGAAACTTTACGAAATGATTTAAATGAAATGGAAAACTTATCTTTATTGGTGCGAGAGCATGGATATGCACGTGTGATTTCCTCTTCGTTTGAAACCCCTTTGACCATGCGAAACAGAGAAAATCCAGAAGATAAACGCCGTATAACTTTTAGAGCCTTTCAGGAAATTAAAGATGGACAAATCGTCTATCTGGATTCTGGAAGCACAGTATTGCTTGGTGCTAATGCATTACAGATGAAAAAGGATATTACCGTTGTCACCAACTCGATTCCTTTATTAACGCATTGTATCGCAATGAACATCAATACGATCGTATGTGGCGGTTTTCTCTTTAATACTGGAGCTAGAACATATGGTCATTTTGCCGCAAATATTATTGATCACTTGCATATCGATGTTGCGATCATGGGAACCGATGGAATTTTGGATTCCAATGGATTTACAACGATGAATTCTAACGAATTAAGTCTGAAACGTCATGTAATGAACCAAACAAAAAAACTTATTGCCGTTTGCGATGGCAGTAAGTTTTATACATCCGCTCCATATATATTTTGTAAGTTTAAAGAATTTGATATGTTGATCACAAATAAGCTAACTGATGAACAACGTAAAATGGTTCAAGATATAAAAGAAGTTGTTGAAGTTTAGGCAAATGGATGATCAAGCGTCATCACAAGATACACTTTCCTATCCGAAGAAAGATGATTTAAGATTTCTTCTTTGATTTGATCTTCATTTCGTTTTTCCTCATACGGAATAACCAAGTCAAAAACTAAATTCACATGCGTTGGCCCGGATACGATCCTAAAATCATGAAATTGCCAGGAAGGTTCAATTTCTTTGATTGCACAGGCCAGCTTTTCTTTATATTGGTCGGTTAATGGATCGTTTACTTTCACAGGATCCATATGTAAAGACATTTCTACATTAAATTTACTTTTAATCTCTTTTTCTACATTATCGATATGATCATGCACATCAAAGATATCACAATCTGAATCCACTTCCACATGCGCACTGGCAAACAACTTGTTAGGTCCATAATTATGAATGATCAAATCGTGAACACCTAAAACTCTTTTATCTGTCATCATTTCTTTAACAATATCATCTACAAGTGTTTTATCTGGTGCCTCCCCCAATAGAGAATTTACGACTTCTTTGATCAATCCATAAGCATTATACAAAATGATTGCCGATACGATTACACCCATATATCCATCTAAATTAAAGCCGATAAACGGAGAAATCACTGTAGATACTAAGACCGCACTTGTTCCTATCACATCTGATATAGAGTCTAGAGCTGTAGCCTCTAACATTGTTGATTCATATTTTTTTGATAACGATTTATTATAAAGATACATCCATAACTTCACTAAAATAGAAATAATAAGAATAAATACTGTTACAAGTCTAAAATCAATAGTATCTGGAGATAAGATCTTTCCAAAGCTTTCTTTTGCCATTTCGATCCCCAAAAATCCGATCATCAACCCAACAAACAAAGAAGCAATTGTTTCTGTTCTCTCGTGTCCAAAAGGATGATCTTTGTCAGCTGGCTTATTAGACAGGTAAAAAGAGAAGATAGCGATGATATTGGATCCTGCATCTGTCAAGTTATTAATAGCGTCTGCCTGAATAGAAACAGAATTCACGATAATTCCTATTACAAACTTAATTCCAAATAAAAAGACATTACACAAGATCCCTATCCATCCGCATAAACGTCCAACAGCACTTCTTACATCTGGATTCTTGGTATCTTCCGAATTTTTTACAAATCTTCTAACTATTAAATTAATCATATTGAGAGTATAACATTATCGGGTTTTTAACTCAATGGCATCTAGGTAGTAAAAACTTACTCTATCAACCACCTAGAAGCATGCTTAATAACGGTAAAGTAAATAGCGAAAACAGAGTAGAAACAAAAACCAGCTTTGATGAAAATACGGGATCTTTATCATATGTTTGAGCAAGCATTGCGGTTGTACTTGCAGCTGGCATTCCTGATAAAAGAACACATACATTGGCAACAAGTATATCTATATTCAAAAAACGTACAATTCCCAACAAAACTAAAGGTAATACAATTAGACGAATCATGCTATAAAATAGCGTGGTCTTGTCAAACACATCATCTACATTAACATCACTCAATATACCTCCAATAGCAATCATGCTTAATGCTGTATTACAGCTGGCAATAGCTCCAATCGTATCATCCAATGCTTCCGGTAATACGAATCCAAACATACGACCTATCATCAAAAGTACACCTATAAAAATGGCAATAATACAAGGATGAAATAAGACATTTTTGATCAAATCTTGTTTACGACTTGTCGTATATAAAGATAAACCATAAGACCACATACATACTCTTTGCGGAATCAAAAAAATTGATGCATATAACAAACCGATATCTCCAAATACACCCTGTGCTAATGGCATCCCCATAAATCCTGCATTAGAGACCATTGTGCCATACTGCAAATTGATTCTTCGCGCCAGTGATTGATTTTTCCAAAGAAAACAGTTAAAGAGCCAATATACAAATTGTGTCATAACAGATACCAAAAACACCATGATACAGGACACAATCAAATCATGATCTACATCTATTTCAAAAGATTGTATGATAGAACATGGCAAAACGATCGTCAATACGATCTTAGTTAATTGTTTTCTTGTTAAAGAACTCATTAATCCAGTCTTAGACAAAACAAGTCCAACAACGATCAGTAAAAAAATTTCAATTTGTAAATTTATCATGTGATCTCCTTTTGAACTTATTCTACTCTTTTGTCCAAGTGAATAAAATAATAAAATGTATGACCTTTTCAAAAATCTTAATCTAAGCAGGAGAATAGCAAAATATATATAACTCAAACAATAAACTTATATTATTAAAAAATTGACAAATAAAAAGACACTAGCGTGTCTTCGTTATTTTCATGATCCAATAACCTTTATCACGGGCAACCCTTTCTACATTTGCCTGTTTTTCTTCAAAATAATTAACGGCACTTTGCGCTCCATGTTGTTTGCGCATGACGATCCATAATCTTCCATCCTCATTTAAATGTTCTAAACATTGATCAAACAAGGAATAAATCACTTTCTTTCCCGTGCGTATTGGCGGATTTAAGAGGATACACTCAAAATTGCCCTCTTTGATTCCATCATCATTTTTCAAAGTGGCCTGAATCGAATGTCTTTCAAGATTCTTTTTTGCAAGTTCACATGCTCTTGCATTGATATCGATCATTGTCATGTTTGTTTTCCAAAAAGAGGAAAGTACAATTCCAATAACACCGATACCACATCCTAAATCTAATACTGTTTCAGGGTTGGATTCATATTCTAATACAGTATTTAATAAGATCTTTGTTCCTTCATCCAGCTTATCTTTTGAAAAAACGCCTTGATTCGATTCAAATTCAAATTTCTTTTCTTTTATTTGAAAAGAGAAAGTAAAAGGCTGATCTTTTACTTTCTCATCGTTTATAAAATAGTGACTCATAGATTATTCTTAACTACATTTACGATAGACTGTGGGTCTAAACCGTATGCTTCAAACAATTCTTTTGGCTTTCCGCTTTCACCAAAAACATCTTGAACTCCAACACGAGCCAATTTGCATGGGCATCCAGCTTCAGCCATTACTTCGGCAACAGCACTTCCTAATCCACCAATAATAGAATGTTCTTCACAAGTAACGATCAAATCATGACTGTTTGCCAATTCTACGATCAATTCTTTATCGATTGGTTTGATCGTATGAATATTTACAACAGTTGGTTCAAAGTCTAAAAGTTCACTTGCTTTTAAAGATTCCTGAACCATGCTTCCTGTAGCCACCAAAGCAACTTTAGTTCCTTCTTTTAATACGACACCTTTTCCTAATTCGAATTGGTATCCCTCAGGAGTTACTTCTTCAACACCACTTCTTCCAAGTCTTACATAACATGGACCATCATGGTAAGCAATAGAACGAACAGCCTGTTTTGCCTCGTTATAATCACAAGGAACAACAACAGTCATACCAGGAATACCACGCATTAAGTTAATATCTTCAATACATTGGTGACTTGCACCATCTTCACCAACACTAATGCCTGCATGAGATGCACAAACTTTAACATTTAATCTAGGATAACCAATACTGTTACGAATTTGTTCAAATCCACGTCCAGTTGCAAACATTGCGAATGTTGAGGCAAATGCAATTTTTCCACTTGCAGCCAAACCTGCAGCAACAGACATCATATTCCCTTCTGCGATTCCCATATCAAAATGACGAGATGGGTCTACCTTTTTAGCTTCACCACTCTTTGTACTTCCTGCTAAGTCTGCATCAAGTACAACGATATTTTCATCTTCCTGTAATAGTTCTTTTAACGCATCTCCATATGCGATACGAGTTGCGATACTAGCCATAATTAACAAGCCTCCAATTCTTTGATTGCTGCATGATACTGTTCTTCATTAGGGGCAACACCATGCCATCCAGCCTGATTTTCCATGAAGGATACACCTTTTCCTTTGATCGTTTTCGCAATGATCACAGTTGGTTGTCCTTTTGTTTCTCTAGCTTCTTTAAATGCAGCTCGAATCTGGTCAAAATCATGACCATCAATTTCGATTACATGACAATTGAATGCCTTCATTTTCTCATTTAAAGGATAAATACTCATAACATCTTCCACTTTACCATCAATCTGTAAGTTGTTGTTATCGATGATAATGCATAAGTTGTCAAGTTTATGATGAGCAGCTGCCATAATCGCTTCCCAAACTTGACCTTCCTGACATTCCCCATCCCCACATAATGTATAGATACGGTGGTCATTTTTATCTAATTTATTAGCAAGAGCCATGCCTACAGCACAAGAGATTCCCTGACCTAAAGATCCTGTGGACATATCAACCCCTGGAAGTGCACGCATACTTGGATGTCCTTGAAGTCTAGAACCTAAACGACGGAATGTCTTCAGTTCCTCCTTTTCGATCCAACCTTTTTCCGCAAATGCAGCATATAAAGCAGGACTCGCATGTCCTTTGCTTAATACAAATCGATCACGATCAATTGAATTTAGATTATCTTCATTGATATCCAATTCCTCGAAATATAGGCTCGTAATGATATCTGCTGCGCCCAAACTTCCTCCTGGGTGTCCGCTTTGTGCATAAAAAACTTCTGTTACAATACTCTTACGAATGCTGTTCGCATGTTTTTCCAGCTCAATGTTTTTCATTCTCGATCTCCTTTTCGCTTATCCATTATAACAAATTTTTTCTTACGTTGTACAAGAACTTGCTCTTTTTTAGGTCTTTGTTCACATTATAAATAACATGTTTTATAATGATGATAACTTATTTAGAAAAAAGAGGTAAAAAGATGGGTAATAAATCACTATACTATTTAACTTGTGTCTTGTTCTATATCGTTGCAATCATTAATTTTTTTAATTCTGATACAACAACTGGTGCTGTCTGGCTGTGCTTAGGATCGGTATTCTTATGCTTAGGAACATCTTCTAAACAAAAGAATAACGAAAATGATGATGACTCCAATCTCTAACAATTCATTGATCAAAAATGTCAATCAACTCTCGTAGCTATACCATTATTAT
Source organism: Faecalitalea cylindroides ATCC 27803 (assembly GCF_000469305.1). Taxonomy (GTDB): domain Bacteria; phylum Bacillota_I; class Bacilli_A; order Erysipelotrichales; family Erysipelotrichaceae; genus Faecalitalea; species Faecalitalea cylindroides. Next base: position 18,296 of record NZ_KI270960.1, on the reverse strand, counting down.
TGCTCATAAAATATAAACTTTGAAAGGATTTTTCTATGGTTCGATATATTGCTTTATTACGGGGAATCAATATTAGTGGAAAAAACAAAATATCTATGCAAAAATTAAAAGAATATTTTGAAGAACTCTCTTTCCATGAAGTCAAAACATATCTTAACAGTGGAAATGTCATTTTTTCTACTCCAGAAACAAATATCTCAGATATCACATCCTCTATTGAATCTATGATCAAAAAAACATTTGATCTAAATATTCCTGTCCTAGTTATTTCTCAAAAATCGTTACAAAACGCTCTTCAAAAAGAACCAAGTTGGTGGAATTCAAAAAATAAAGACATTTATGATAATCTTATTTTTATCCTTCCTCCTGCCACATTTAAAGATGTATATGATAATTTAGGAAGACCTAATGATCAATACGAAAGAATAGAAAATGTAGAAAACTTTATCTTCTGGTCTTTTGATCGTAAAAACTACCAGAAAACATATTGGTGGGCAAAAACAGCCAGCTCTACTATCAGTACACAGTTAACAATTCGAACAGCCAATACAGTCAAAAAAATAATAAATTTATAGAATCGAAGGTAAATATGAAAACAACTTCTAAAATACTAAAAATCATTAACATTCTTTTTTTGATCCTTACGCTTATATTCCTTATAGTACAATGGAATCAAATCCCAATGCAGATTCCTACTCATTATGATTTATATGGGACAATGGATAATTATGGACAAAAAAACAGCTTGATTGGATTCTTTATTATTGAGCTTGTTATTTATCTTCTTTTAAAAGGCATTCAATGGATCGTAAAACTCGCTATTAATTCTTCCGATACAAAGAAATCATTTAAACAATATATTTCTTTTATCGCTGAATCTTTCATTTTTGTATCAAACTTTTCTTTTTCGATGTTGATTTACCATATGGCTACATCATCAAATATCTCTTTTTGGCTCACTTTTGGCCCACTAGTTCTCGCAATATTGATTATTTGTTTTACTTTCTATAAATTCGAAACTTGTTAACGCGAAAAGTGTTTTTGCGTTTATTAAAAAGTTAAAATCTATCCTTTTATCAAGAATTAACAAAACCAAGATGATTTGAATTTTCATCTTGGTTTTATTTTATCGATTATAATCGTCTTCAATACGTACTACATCATCTAGATGAGGTGTGCTCACTTCGATGATCGTTGTATCTTCTAAAGCGGTGTTTCTATGACGATATGTTGGCGGATTATGAATAATATCCCCTGGACCATAAACATGCGTTTCTAGTTCTCTGTTTTCATTATCTTCCAACACTTCTAATTTTCCGCTTAAGATATAGATATGTTCTTCTTTTTTATGATGATATTGAAAAGAGCATCTCTGTCCTTTTTTAAAGAATATTTCTTTTAAGGCGTAGTTATCTGTAATGGCAATCCATTTCTCATAGCCCCATGGTTTTTCTACATACTTATTTAATTCTACTTTCATAAACTACTCCATATTGGCATGACGTCCAAACATCGTATCGGAGTCCAAGCCCTTTCTTTCCATTAACATCATGATTGAAATATCCATAAAAATTCCTTCTGATTGTTCAAACAAAGAACCCATAGGCTGAATAGACACAACATCACCTTGTTTGGCACTCTTAGGACTTGGTGCACTGATTTCGACAACCACGTCTGCCATTTTCGCAATCGTAGATTCTGGATTAATTGTAATCAAAGCCACTTTAGCTCCAACTTCTTTGGCTTTTGTCGCATGATTTACCAAACTCTTTGTTTCTCCTGATCCACTGCACACAACCAAAAGACCATCTTCTTTAATATTTGGCGTGCATGTTTCACCAACAACATAACTGGCTTTGCCCATGTGCATCAAGCGCATTGCGAAACCTTTGATTTGAAATCCACTTCTTCCAGCTCCTGCACAGAATACTTCATTCGCTTCATCCACCAGTTCAACGAATTTTTCTGCGTCTTCTGTATCAATTTTAGTCAATGTATGTGTTAATTCGTCGATTACTTTTTTTGCGTATTCCTGATTATTCATACTATCCTCCTATTTTAAATGAGATTTCATTTCTTTTGATGTTGCAGCTCTATCTTTAGCATTGCAGATGGCACCACCAACCACGATGATTTCAGCTCCTTCATTAACGATGTCATCAATCGTTGATAGTTTCACGCCTCCGGCTACAGCACTTTTCGCATTTTTGATTACTTTATTTACAGCCTTTAGTTCTTCTAATGGATCTTTTCCGCTTGCCTGCACATCAAATGCAGTATGAACACAAATATAATCCACACCCATATTATCAATTTCGATTGTTCTTTGTTCTAGATCTTTTACCGCTATCATGTCCACCATGATCTTTTTACCATATTTCTTAGCAGAACGTACACAACCTTCAATTGTTTCATCGTTACTGACACCTAAAACAGTTACGATATCCGCTCCAGCTTCAAAACACTTATCCGCCTCAAATTCACCGGCATCCATGATCTTGGCATCTGCTAAAACTTCAATATTATCAAAATTTTCTTTAATAGCTCGAACTGGAACCATGCCCTCTTCAATAATAAATGGTGTTCCCACTTCGGCAATATCAATATACCCTTTTGTTTCTTCCAATAATTTTAGACACTCATCTAAAGTTAATGTATCTAGTGCAGCCTGTAATTTCATATTGATCCTCCTATCTGATATTCATAGAATAGTAAATTTTAAATTTAAAAACAACGAATTTATTGGTATTTCACAAAGAAAAACAATATAATATTGGAAATACAAAATATTTACCAATATTTGAAATAAATTTCCAACTTTTTACCAAGGAGGCATTATGTCAAAATCATCACTATCAAGACAGAACAAAATTTATCAAGCCATATTATCAAAAGGTAGAATCTACGTCAGTGAATTAAGCAAAAACTTCCATGTCAGTTCTGAAACGATACGAAAAGATCTTGATATTTTAGAACGACAAGGCCTTATCCTAAAGAAACATGGATACGCAGAAATCATGAATGATTACTTTCAGTTACCTTTAAATGTGAAGATTACAGAACACGCTTTAGCTAAACAAGCAATAGCGAAAAAAGCCCTGGAATATATCAAAGACAATTCTATGATTTTTCTTGATCCAGGAAGCACTACACTAGCTTTAGCTAAATATCTTCCTTTAAAGAAAGGATTGACCATCGTTACCAATTCATTGGCCATTGCCCAACTTGTTTCGGATATGAAACATGATTTGATCTTTACAGGAGGAAGACTTCAAAAGAAAGGAAAAGCCTTTGTAGGGGCATTTACCGCCAACAATATTGATGCGATCCAAATTGATACAGCTTTTATGGGATGCGATGGATTTCTAAATACAGATGGTCCAACGACATTCTCTTTTGAAGAAGTCTTGATCAAACAGCATGTCATTAAAAAAGCATCCCAAAAGATTCTGCTTTGTGATGCTTCTAAATTTGAAAAAACCGGTACATATACATTTGCCAGTTTTAAAGATTATGATGTTTTGATTACAAATCCGGTTTCAAACAAAGAAAAAGAATTTGTTAAAGATGTAAAAGAAGTAATATACGTTAATGCTGACCAATAGCCTTCAAAATTTCCTTAGAAGCATGCAAAGACATGATATTGCTTTCAATACAATTTGATTCAATACACTTTGCGGCATGTTCTATTTCTGAAGTAAAATCACTATAAAAATCAACCGTAATTTTTGTCGTTTTATCTCCTTGAATCAGAAATGCTTCTTTTTCTTTCCAGTAAGCAGGTATCTTAAAATATCCTTTGGTTCCATAAATATATCCCGTTCCCTTATGATCTTTATCATATAGCCAGCTGCTTTTTATGCTGGCTTTTATTCCGTTTTCATATTCTAAAAGCGATTGAAAAAAGAAATCACAGGGAAAATCTTTATATCCAGATTTCATGATATAATGGGACACGATGTCATTTTGGGCAAAATAATTTGAAAAACATGCAGGATACACACCAATATCTCGGCTTGCTCCTCCACTTTGACCAAAGACCCATTGTTCAAAATTGGGATCATCATTCAAAATATTATGACTATATTCTGCATCAATGTAATAAATATCTCCTATTGCCCCTTCTTGGATCATTTCTTTTACTTTAACTAATAACGGATTAAAAGCCGTCTTATGGGCTTCCATCAAAAATACTTTATTTCTTTTGGCAAGCTCAAACAATTTGTCCAGTTGAAAACTTTCTAAAACCATTGGTTTTTCACAAATCACGCTTTTTTTATTTTCTAAAGCCTCTTTAATTTGTTCATAATGAAGATAGTTAGGTGTACATAAATAAATTACATCCACATTTTCATCCTCATAAACATCTTTGATAGATGCATATGCCTTTTTAGCATGATACTCTTCTTTATATGTTGTTGCCTTATTAAAATCTCTACTCACAAAGCCATATAAGTTCATATTCTTAGCACCTAAACATCCATTACAAACTCGCCTTGATATTTTACCAAGACCATATACTACCATATTTATCATATGTAAACCTCCTTTAAAAAAGGGCATACACATGTATACCCTAAATACTACTCTACTTCTTTTTCTACTTCGAAGATCGTTGCTCCTAAAGCAGGAACATTTACTTCGATCATAAATGGCATATTATGTCTCTTGATTCGAATCGAATGACAAGATTGAGGTTTGGCATTTACCCATGTTCCATTGTATTTATCCCATTGGGTATTCAAAATTTCTTTATAGACACCTTTTACCGGAACCCCAAACTGTTGATGATCATAACCGTTTGTAGAGAAGTTGATAATGATTACAAAGTCTTTCTTAGTTCCCTTACGAACAAAAGAGAATGTATTTTGAGATGCATTGTCCGCATCGATCCATTGGAAACTTGTCCAACTATAATCATCTTTATAGAATGCATCATTATCGGCATAAATACCTGTTAGATCACTGAAGAATTTTTCAAATGCATCATGCATAGGATATTCACGCAAGAACCAGTCACAACTCTTCATTTCATCCCACTCACGAAGCTGTCCGATTTCATTCCCCATGAAATTTAATTTCTTACCTGGATGTGCATACATATATGTGTATAAAGCACGTGCTTGAGCAAACTTGTCTTCATAACTTCCCCACATCTTATCAACGATCGTTGCTTTACCGTGAACGACTTCATCATGGCTTAGTGGAAGGATAAATTTTTCAGAATAGAAATAAGCCATAGAGAATGTAACATCATTATGATGCCACTGACGATAAATTGGATCTTTTTTCAAGTAAGATAAAGTATCATTCATCCAGCCAAGATCCCATTTATAGTCAAATCCTAAACCACCATCTAAGCTTGATTTTGTGACATTTGGGAAATCCGTCGAATCTTCTGCGATCAACATGATCTTTCCATCATATTCTTTATTCAATAAATAATTCATTCGTTTCATGAAGTTGCAGGCACCCTCATTTACACCATTATTTTTGTTTCCATGCCAGAAAATCGCATTGGAAATCGCATCCATTCGTAACCCATCTACATGGTAAACATCCAACCAGAAGTTAGCAGCTGACATCAAGAACGAACGAACTTCTTCTTTCCACAAATCAAAATTTAATGTATCCCATTGAGAATTTGCATCTCTTTCATTTGGATATTCATATAATGGTGTTCCATCAAATAGTCTTAACGCAAAATCATCACGTACAAAATGCACAGGAACAAAGTCCATGATGATTCCAATACCTGCCTTGTGAAGAGCATTGACAAAATGCATCAATTCCATATTTGTTCCATAACGAGATGTACTTGAGAAATATCCAGTACTCTGATATCCCCATGATCCATCAAATGGATACTCACTTAAAGGCATGACTTCTACATGGGTAAAATGATGTTTCTTACAGTGTTCAATCAATTCATCTTGAATTTCATTATAATGTACGAAATCTTCCCCTTCTTTTTTCCATGATCCTACATGCATCTCATAAATATTGATTGGAGAATCAAATCCTTTATTACGCTTTTCCATCCATTCTTTATCTTCCCACTTATCAAATTTTAATGAAGATATGATACTTGCGTTTTGTGGGCGAAGTTCACTATAGAAGGCGTATGGATCGGATTTATCGACAACTTCTCCTCCTTTTCGAATAACACGATAACGATATGTGTCTCCTTCTTTGGCGTTGCGGATCGTACAGCTCCAAATTCCTTGATCATCTTTTTTCATGACATTCTTTTTGTCATCCCAATTATTAAAAGATCCTATTACAGAAATACCTTCTGCATTTGGCGCATAAACATTAAACTCTACTGATTTTGGTTTAACATGCGCTCCAAAAATGTTATATGCCTTGATTTCATTCCCTTCAAAAAAGGCTTTTGTCTTATTATGGTTCATATCTAGAACCTCCTTTAACTACCTCTTTATTTTACAACATAAACGAATAGTATGAAAGAACAAAAATGAAAACGCTATACAAATAAAAATACATTTATGGTCTTTTTAATACATATATCGCTTAAATGCTCTCATCAAAAATTGTTGTATTCCAACAAAAAAGGAACTCTTTAATTTAGAGTTCCTAATCAAAGATCACTTGATCTTATTTTTTTGCATTGCGCTTCTTCAACAATGTAGCTATGCCCGCTAAAGCAGCAGCATCGACTGCGAGTGAAGTAAATAATCCTGCAAATGTTCGAGTTGATGTGTTCGAAGTGTCACCTTTTTCCGGCTGCTCTGGAACACTATCTTTCTCAGCTTTATTTCTGAATACAATTGATGATACTTCTCCATCTTTTGTCGTTGTTGTTGTCATATTCAATGTTCCGTCTTCGTTATCGACAACCTCAACTTGGATGTTATAAACAGATTCATCATATGTAATTCCTTTAGCGTTTGTATTCTTTTCAGTTACTGTGTAGTTATAAGTACCTGCTTTATCGAATGTCAAATCGCTAAATGTTACCTTACCAGTCTTATCATTATATGCTTCTTCAACCACATTTCCTTCTTCATCGCTTAATACGAATAAGAATTCTTTGTCGGCAAGTTCTCTTCCTTCAAGAACTTTTGTAGCACCTAATGTTAAACTTGTTGGTTGAACTGTGTATTTATTGTTGAATGTGATTTCATTAATCTCTTTGCCTTGAGCATCCGTTACTTTCCATTCAACTTTTAACTTACCGCTTGTATCATCTGTTACTGTAGCAATCGCCTTGTAAGTAGTCGTATCGTAAGTAACTCCGCCTTTGTTGTCATTTGTTTCAGAAATCGTATATGTATAGATTCCTTCTTTATCAAATGTCAATTTAGGGAATACTACACTTCCATCTTCCGCATTTGTAGCTTGTACACCATTTCCATTTTCATCCATCATCGTAAATGAGAATTCATCTGCTTTAAGAGTTCTGCCATCAAGAACTTTCTTGATTGTTACAGCTGAATCTGTAGGTGATGTCTCATCCGTTTTTTCTGGTACATAAGTATTTACGAATTCGAATGTACCGTTTGTATCCGATGTTACACTGATTGTTCCATCGCCATTATCAGTAACTGTTACAGTAATGATCTTAGAAGTATCATTTGTAACACCTGGAACACTTCCGGATTCGTTGATTTCATATGTAAATGTCTTTTGACGTTTTTCAGAATAAGTTTCAACCTGTTCTGTTAATCCAACAACTTCTTCAGTTTCTTCTGAAACAGAACCATCTTCAGTTGTTGTTTGTTCTTCTGTCACCGGTGTTTCTTGTTCTACGATTGCTTGTTGTCCGTCATCACCAAAGACATTTTGCATTGTATAAACGATCTTACCAAAATCAACATTTCCTGCTGCATCATTTCTTACAGTTGTTTTTTCAGGCATTGGTGCCCCTTCTCTACCTGTAATCGTAAATTCAAATTTATCTGTGATATCTGGATGATTTGTTCCATTTTCAGCAAGTGATTTTTTACCGTTGATCTTTAATTCAGCGCTTGCACTTTGTCCATAAGCATTTTCAAAAGCAAGTCCACCTTCTGGATAGATAACTTTTGTTGTCAGTTTTCCATCCCCGTTATCAGTAACCTTAACAGTTACACTAAATTTACCAGCAACAATTGAAACGCCATTACCAGGAGTAACTTCTTCAACATCATAAACATAAGTATATGTGTTTCCATCTTTAGAAGCTATTCCATTTGCATGATCCTGAATCAACTGATCATTTGTGTAATTGATTGGAGTAAATGCAACTGTTCCATCTGCTGTGTTCGTACCACTTGAAACTACACTACCATTACTCAATACATTGAATTGGAATTCACCATCTACCATCGGACGGTTTGTCAATGTCTTAGTTCCTGTCAAATTAACAGAAGCATCATATCCTTCTGTGTTCGTTGAAGAAGTATATGTGTTATTAAAGACAACCTGTGCAACACCTGTCTCAGCTTTTTGCTTACTTTGAGTGTATTCATAAGTTATATCTGTTCCATTAGTTCCTGTTATACGTGTAGAAACAGTTAATGTTCCACTACCATCATCACTCGTACTAATCTGAATTGTATATTCAGTTGTATCGTTTGTATAACCTGGTTTTTGTTCAGATGTTTCAGAAATAGTATATTTATAAACTTTTCCTACATCATCCTGAGTGAATTTATCCATATTTGGTAACAACTGAATTGTTGAAGTACTTAAACCATTAGCATCCATTGTGTCATCTGTATTAAATACATCCTGTGACATATTTTCCATACCAGCTTTTACTCTAGAAGCTTCATCTTCTGCATTCAATGTGAATGTGAATTGATCATCTGTCAAATCATGACCTGTTAAATTCTTAATAAGTTTTATTCCACCTTTACCTACATAATCTAATTCACTTGAATATGTATTGGTGAATCTGCCATTTTCTACTTTCGCACTAGCAACCAGACCACCTTGTTTGTTATCTGTTACAGTAACTGTAATTTCGGCAACATTCTTGGAATAATCAATACCAGCATTCGTTCCTTCTGTTTCACTTACAGTGTAATGATATTCACCGACTGTATCATAAGAAATTGAACCAAAGTCAAAATTAGCAGTTTTTCCATCTTTTTCTGTTGGAGCATTTACTTGAACTGTTGGGTTATCAGGCATTGGTGTTTCAATACCAGCTGTATTTTCGCCAGCTGTCAAAGTAAATTCAAATACATCTTCAGTTGTCCATGTTTTTCCTTCAAACACTTTTGTTAACGTGAAGTGTGTTGGAATACCAACGAAATCAGATGCATCATATTTATTAATAAATGTAACACCATCAGCATCATATGTAACTGTAGGAACTAAAGTATTATTCATATAATCATCAGTCACTGTAACTGTTACAGTTTCTTTATGATTATCATATGTAACACCTTCTAATGTATAACCATTAGACTCGTTAGCCCCTTCTGGAAGAACCTCACTTACATAGAATGTATATGTTCCACGTTTTGTGAATGTGATATCTCCAAAGTTGAATCCAGATGCTTGTCCATCAGTTAATGATCCAACACTAGCCACATTACCGTTTTCAGCAATCGTATAACCAGACTTATCATTATTTTCATCTTCTGTTAATGCGAAATTGAATGTTTCGTTTTCTTTGCTATTACGACCAGTTAATGTCTTTGTTCCATGAATAGCATTTTCACCAGTTAATACAACTGAACTTGGTGTATAAGTGTTTTCAAAGACGATTGATTCAACTTTCTCTCCAGCCTTGTTTCTAATTGTTGGAGTAACAGTAAATGATCCGTTTCCATTTTCATCTTCAACATGAACACTTACTGTATATTCTTCTGTTGAATACGTAACATTAGCTTTACTATCATTAACTTCAGTTACTTTGAATTCATAATCGCCTGCTTTATTGAAAGTAATATCACCAAAGCTTGCTTTATGATCAACTGTATCTTTATCGATAGTTAATGTTGTAGATTGAGGCATAACTACATCAGCACCATAATCTTGGGTTGAAGCTAATGTGAATGTAAATGCATCTCCATCGATCCATTCATCATTGTTACGACCTTTTAAATCTTTTGTCACTTCAATGCTTGTTGTACCCTTTGCACTATAAGTATTAGTGAATACTCCTGTACCTTCTTTAAGGGTTGCTTTTGCACTCAAAGTTCCATCTTTGTTATCTGTTACATTTACTGTAATTTCAGCAACATTATCGGAATATGTGATTCCATCGTTATCACCTGTAACTTCACTTACTGTATAGTTATAAGTTCCTACTTTTGTATACGTTATGGCTCCAAAATCGAATGTTGCAGTATCTTTGCTTCCTTGATCTGGAGCACTTACAGTTTTTGTTGTTTCATCAGGCATTGGTGTTGTTACACCAGCATCATTAGTTCCAGCTTCTAATTTAAATTCAAATGCATAATCAGATGTCCATTCATGTCCCGTAAATACCTTTGTTAATTCGAAGCCTTGAGGAACACCAGTCACTGCGCTTGTACCATAAGTATTAACAAAACTTGCTTCAGATTGTTTAGCTTCTGAAATTGTTCCGTTTAATGTTTCATTACTTGCCACATAACCTTCAGCTTTACTTTCAGTCACTGAATATTTTGTTCCTTCTGGCAATCCATTAATTACTAAGTTTTCACCATGTTTTAGTGTAAATGTATCATCATTCTTAATGGTACCTGTAGTGTTATCTGATTTAACGAACTCATATTCTCCTGATAAAGGTTGATTGTCTTGTCCACTTAAAGATAGAGTAAATTCAAACTCTTTATTGGTATCAATCGTTGTTCCTTGATCTTCTGTTAATTGAATTTCTTTAGATACTAATAAAGATCCTTCTTTCGTTTCTAAACCAGGTGTATTTGTATTAACCTCTGGATCATCACCTATTTTAATCGTAGCTGTGTTAGAAACACTATCTACTTTAAATGCATCTTCGTTTACAATTGCTTTAAATGAAACTTTTCCTTTTTCATTTGCGCCTACATTAAACGACCATGCAAGATTTTGACCATCTACTTCAAATCCATCGCTAGGGTTTGCACTATTTTCAACATAAGTTAATCCATCCATTAATGTATCAGTTATTACAATTTCAGCTGGTTCATTATAAGGATTTACATAACTGATTTCATACGTTAAAGTATCTCCTACTTTAACATCACCATCATAACCCGTTACTGTTTTTCCTGGCACATAATTTGTTACAGTGTTTGTATCCACCTTATTATCGCCTATATTTACAGTAGCGGTATTTGTTACTTCATTTGTTTTAATTGCATCTTCTGTTACCCTAACCGTTAATGTTAAAGATCCTTCAGCTTCTGCTTCTTGTTGACCTAAATTCCATGTAACTGTCTTAGAAGATTCATCATAACTATACCCATCACTAGCCGTTACAAATTCTGTTCCTTCTGGAATGACATCTGTTACTGTAACTTCAGCCTTAACAGATTGTCCTGTCTGTTCATCCATTGCAGTGTTGACCCAATTAATTGTATACGTTAACTCGTCTCCAACACCAATCATTTGATCTTCAATGGATTGATCATCTTTAGAAACTGTCTTAGACTGTTCTTTTTCTTTATATGTATTCTTAAATTCTTTAGAACCATATTCTTGTATTTCATCAGAAATTTCTAATTTTCCAGTTTCTGGATTATCTTGCACATTAATCACTGCAACATATCTATGGCTATCATAGGTGATAAATTTTGATGGATTCTGAGGTTTTTGTTCTCTTACATATACATAGTATTTTCCAGGTTTTGTGAATGTAATATCACCAAATTCAACATTACCATCCGCATCATTTTCTACGATGGTTTTACTTGGTAATTGATATCCATCTGCATCACCTGAAACAGATAATTCAAACGAGAATTCTCCAGCCTGTAATCCTGGATCACGACCCTCTAATACTTTCGTGACATCAATAGGAGTGAATGTTATAGAATCCGGGGTATAAGTATTTGTAAACGTTGCCTCAGCAAGTCCTACATCTTTTCCAGATTCATTAGAACTTCCATCATCTAAGATACTTTGTGTAAGAATAACATCGCTATCCGCAATTGTGATTGTTCCATCATTATTATCAACAGCTTTTACTTTTACAATATATTCTGCTTTAGAATATGTAACATTTGGTGCAGCATCTTCTGTTGGAGTATTTTCAGTGATTATAAACTGATATTCTCCGGCCTTATTGAATGTAATATTTCCAAACGTTCCAGATTTATTGTTTGTCGTCAATGTTAAATCATTAGGTAAATTAATAATATTATCTTCAATCGCTTGTTTTGTTACATCATCATATCCAGCAATTGTAAATGTAAATGAATCGCTATCTATCCAATCACGTCCATTTAAAACTTTTTTAACATTTATCTTTGTACCTTCTAATACTCCACTAGAAGTATATTTATTAACAAAGTAAGCTTTATCAGTTACTTCAGATACCCCATTATTATTATAAGAAATACTTCCTAGAGCTAATTGTCCTGTGTGATTTCCATTTTTATCTTGATCAGTAATTACAACTGTAACTGTCTTACCAACTGTATCATAAGTTACTCCACCTGCATTACCACTAGATTCAGAGATTGTAAACTCATAAGTTCCTGCTTTAGTAAATGTTACAGAATCGAAGCTAAATAGAGTTTCTTGATCATCTAATCCACCAGTAACCGTTGCTGTTGGATTAGAAATTGTTACTCCACTATTTTGTGTATTTGTATTTCCGTTAACTTTAGATAATGCCAAATCAAATGTATAAGCTTCGCCTTCTAACATATCACGTCCGATTAACTTCTTAACACCTTGAATTGGCGTATTTGTGTCATCGATTGTATATGGTGTTACATTATATTCATTGTTAAATACAACATTTTCATTCTCAACAATAGAACCAGCCTTGTTATTTGGGTCTGTGTAATATGTATAAATTGGTTTAACTGTAGACACTTGAGCAGTTTCTTCTGCCTGAATTTCAATATCTACATAATATACTTTAGGATCATAAGTCATTCCGTTTACTGTATAACCATTAGTCTCATTAGCCTCTGAAGGTATATTTTCTGTAATGGTATATGTATAAGTGTGACCTACCATACTAGAATCAAACGTAATAAGATCAAAGTTCACATCTTGTCCGTCATTAAAAGTTGTGATTGAATCTCCCGTTGCATCTTTTGGCATTGGAGCTCCATCCAATCCTTTCAAAGTGAAACTAAACATACCATTTACTAGATTATATCCAGTATTATTAGGATCATAATTCTTGAATGCTACCGGTGCACTTTCTATGCTATCTGCACTAAATTTATTCTCAATCAAGATATTTTCTACAGGATCATTTGTCGTACTTCCTTCATCATTGCTTAATTGAGTTATTTCAATTGTATTTTCATCTACTTTTAATGTACTAGGATCTTTTTCATCTTGAATTACTGTAACATCCACTTTATACGTAGCATTAGAGTAAGTCATACCTGGCAATCTATCGTTAGGAACTACTTCAGATACATAATATGTATATTGACCTGGTTTAGTATATTTCAATTGACCAAACTTAAAGCTAATTTCTTGTCCGTCTGTATATTTATTACCCTGACCAGATAATGTAACAGTTACATATTTTCTATTATTTTCTTCTTGAGCATTCTGGATAGTATTTTGTGAAGCTGCTTCACCTAATCTAAATGTAAAGGTATCATCCTCTGTCCAATCACGACCTATTAATTTCTTAGCAGCAGTAAATAATGAACTTGTATCATCGATTGTCAAATCTTTTACTTCAAATTTATTTGTATAATCTACAGAAACTGTTTCATTAGCAGCTACTGTTCCTTCTGCAGCATTTGTTGCTCCTTCAGCAGAATCATTTGTTGTTGTATAATCTGTATTTGATGTTTCTACTACAGAATATTTAATTCCATCAGGCAAACCATATACCTCAATATATTGACCATCTTTTAAGGTGAATTTATTGTCTGATTTTATAGTATATGGATTATCTTGATCTGCTCCATTGAAACCTTCAACTGGGTTTCCTTCTGCATCAAAAATTGTTGCATAATATGATGCATTCGAACCTTCTCCTTCTAAAGTCAATGTAAACTCAAACGTATCATCTGGTGCTGTTATCCCTTCGTTTGTTTCTACAATTTTAGAAACCTTCAAAGTTCCTGGTAAATTAAGAGCTACTCGTCCATTATTACCTAACGCTACATACACTTTGTTTGGATCTTGTTGCCCTTGTCCCCAAGATGGAGATATTACATTCGTTGCAGTACCTGTTATATTGCCATTTTTTGCGCCTACAAATTGATCAGCACGAGATAATTTTCTTGTCCCTGCTATAACATATATTTGTCCATCTCTGTATTCAATTTGATTACGTAGTAACCCCGATACTGATACATTTTCTACATCTTGAACAGCTTTACCATTTTGTGAAATATAATACTCATTTTTATAATAATAAGTTCCTCCTTCAACAAAATTTGTTGCCGGATTTTCACAGTTCTTATCGGTATATAATAAAGTTGGTTCTGTAAAATAATAGAACTTATTAGACCTAGCAGGTGTAAAATCAGCTATTGTTGTTCCATTAGAACCACTATTAAACTGATTTGAATAGAAATATGCTTGTTTTCCATCATCTGACTTATGAGCATTAATATATGTTTTTAAAGTTTCATCTGCCGTTCCGTTTAATAAAGAATCTTCTACTTCATCCTTTAAGCTTGCCGAATAGAACAAACGAATAGGATAAGCTTCCTCAACAGACATATTATTTTCTTCATCAATATCAAAATATCTTAAAGGAATCAAAGATGCAGGTATCTGTACCGTAATCGTATCACCAACACCATCTTGCCCTTTTGTCACATGAATTTTAATATTGCTCAAATTAGTACTGTCGTACACTGGATTATCTTCTATTGAACCCTCAAAGTAGTAATCCGTTTCATTACTTGCACTTGTTTTAGTAAACTTCTTTCCACCATAAACAATGGCATTGACATCATCAACTTGCATGTAATCACCTAGTTTATCAGTGAAAGTTATATAACCATCTGTATCTTGAGCACCTTCAGTTTCTTCTACTTGTGTAGGGCCTCCTGATCCTTGAGTAATCGAATCAAAAATATCCGTAAAAACTTGCGATAAATCCGATGCATTGGAAGCCGCTTTATAATATGAAGCATCTGGTGCTCTTGTTCCTAAGTTTGTATAAGATTGTGCATTAGGATAATTGCTAGAAACACCATTCATATAGGCATTAAACTCATTAGTTGTATCATCTGGATTGGCATCACCAAAGACACCTATACTATAAATTAATGTGTCATTATTTTTTAATAAGCCTGAATTAACAATTGCATCATTAGCAACATCTTCGTCAAATCCGCTCTGATGATTAGGTTCTCCATCTGTAAAAAATATAACTGCTTTTTTAGCGTTTTCTCTAGCGCCTGCTAAATCACCTGTACCATTAAATACATCGTTTGCAAGTTCTAAACCATAATCAGCTGATGTTGCACCAGCGGGATTAATACTGTTGATAGTCCCCTGAACTTCATTAACATTATTACTTTTCACTTCCGTGAAATCACGCATTACCTGCGTGTAATTATAACGACTGTTATTATAATCATTTCCTACATGATCCTTTTGAGTCTGACCCCGTCTGTTTTTATAAAACGAATCATCAGCAAATTTAATAATAGACACTCTATGGCCTTCTCCTTCTGGCATATTTGCATTAGCATCAGAAGTTAATTGTATAAAATTATTCACGGCATTTTTAAGAGCTGTGATCTTTTTTTCACCTGTTCCTACTTCTTCAATGTTTCTTATATATAAATGATCAGCATACGGTGCAGGTATATCATCGTTACCAGTTAAATTGTCAATTGTTGGTAAACCCTCAGCACTTATTGTATATCTTGTTCTAATGAATCCTTCTTGACTCATATTAATTTTAATATAATCTTGTCCATTTGCAGAATAATAAAGATCACCTCTATCCTGCCATGCATCCCCAACATTATTAGCTCTATTACCACTAGTCCTATATTCTTCATAAGTAATTCTGGTTTCAGTCATTTCATCACTCATGCTACCGGATACATCCAATACCAGAACAATATCCAAAGGAGTTGTTGTAGTTGTAACAAGTGTTGAAGCACTAGATAACGCTGATAAAGACACTAAAAAATCCGAAGTATCTGGTTTCTCAATTGTTTGAGTCTGCGATCCTTCTAAATCTGTTAAAGTGACATTTTCTTTATAAACAGACTTATCCGTCCAAATACGTCCAGTGTATTGGGTTGAATTTGTTTTATAATCTTGCCAAGAATCTTGTGTACCTGCATCAGCCTCTACTTGAGTTTCCAATGCATAAGTAGTAATGGCTTAATTGCTTAACAAATTAACACCCATTACCCCTGCTAAAAACAGAGCCAGTGCACCTACTCCTATTCTCCTTTTGTTCTTTTTAATTTTTTGAATCCATTTACCTATCATAATAAATACCCCTTTCGTATTAAAACTTTTAAGATAAAGTATTCAATAGTTTTATTCTTAATAGCTTAAACAACTAAGCATAAGAAAAAACAACATGGTCTTAGTTAGAGTCATTATAACGCCCCCTCTCGATTTTTTTCAATGATGATTTTCAGCAAAATTTAAGTTTTGAACTGTTTTTAATAATAAAGACAAATTATTTGTTAATTTTTAA
This sequence comes from Faecalitalea cylindroides ATCC 27803, assembly GCF_000469305.1. Classification (GTDB taxonomy): domain Bacteria; phylum Bacillota_I; class Bacilli_A; order Erysipelotrichales; family Erysipelotrichaceae; genus Faecalitalea; species Faecalitalea cylindroides. Next base: position 1,543 of record NZ_KI270960.1, on the reverse strand, counting down.
CAATGGTCTTATAATTTTCATATGAAAACACTAGAGAAATCCACGTATAAAAGAGAGTTTAAAGTACTTAAGAAGAAGGAACAAAAGTATCTGAGAAAACAATCTATATCTTCAGATCATATTGTTAATCGTAAATTGAAAGGTAAAGTTGATCCTAAATTAGAACAAACATTAAATACTGCTTTTCAAAAAGCTTTCACTTTGGTCTTTGATAAAGGAGTCGGTATTATTCAAAAAACATATAATGCTGACAAGATCAAAGAAAAACATGATTCTATTGATTCTAGAATCACTCGTAAAAATATTCGTAAACAAAAAAATATTTCTAAATCATCCAATATAAAAAATCTTGCATTTACTTCTATTTCTTCAACCGCATTAGGTATCTTAGGAATTGGTATTCCTGATATCTTTCTTTTTACGGCTTTGATCATTAAAAATCTTCAGGAAATATCTCTTTCTTATGGAATTGATTTTAATAACGATAAAGAAAAATATTTTATGCTGATGATAATTGAAGGCGCTTTAGCACATGAATCCATCTATGAAGTAAATGAAAGAGTTGATTCATTTATTGAATCTTATCGTTCATATGATATTGATTTTCAAATAAAACAGACCTCTAAGACTCTAGCTTCTGAATTGCTATATTTGAAATTTATCCAAGGTATTCCAATAGTTGGTGCTATTAGTGGATTCTACGATTCAAAATATATGAATCAAATTTCCAAATATGCAAATTTAAAATATCAACTGCGTTTTTTAAAAAATAAACTATAATATATACTATGAATAAAGTAATAGGACATTTAAAGACAATCAATAAACATAAATACATGGTGACAAAACTTTGTTTTCGCTGTCATTTATACAAACAAGGAATCTTGCACGATCTCAGCAAATACTCTATTTGTGAATTAAAGACAGGATTCAAATATTACCAAGGTTATCGTTCTCCTATTGATGCACAAAAAGAAGATATAGGGTATTCTCTATCCTGGCTTCATCATAAAGGAAGGAACAAACATCATTGGGAATATTGGCTGGATAATGGTCCAAATGGAATTCAGCCAGTAAAAATGCCTACAAATTACGTTATCGAAATGTTTTGCGACCGTGTTGCAGCCAGCATGATTTATCAAAAAGATAAATATAAAGATGACAGCGCACTTATATATTATGAAAATGGAAGAAATCGAATCATGATCCATCCCGAAACTGATAAACTCATTCATCATTTACTACAATATCTTGCAAATAACGGACTAGATAAAACCGTAGATTACATTGTTAAAGAAATCAAAGAATGATCATGGATATATAATCTTTGTATCTGCACTTCGTCACAAGCTTTCTTGTGACTTTTTTATAGCGATATTTTTTAGAAAATTAATGTACTAAAGAAATCTGTACGAAATAAAAAAAGGTTATTCAAACACTAAAAATTAAATGATTCATTGAATATCAATAGAGCCTGAACCAAGACTTTATAAAAAAAGAATTCTTTATTTTGTTGCTTTTTACAAGCATAGTTAGCTCGTTT
>NZ_KI270959.1 GCF_000469305.1 Faecalitalea cylindroides ATCC 27803 | reverse complement strand
TTTTCTGGATGTGTGCTTCCGCATTTTGTATTGATATTGATCCCGTTTGGTGAATTGTTGATGGCTTCAACTGTAGCTCCTAAAGAATCCAATGTTTCTACCACGGTACTCGTTGCAGAACCGTTGGCAAGATCTACGGCAATATGATAGCCTTCCAGATCCACTGGAACGATTTCCTTCAACCAGGACATATAGATTTCCAAACCATCTTCCCAGTTGAAATATTCACCGATATGATCTCCGGTTGCCAGATTGATCGTACAGTTTCCATCCATATAGGCTTCAATTTCCAGAAGAAGATCTTCTTCCATCTTTTCTCCGTTATGGTTAAAACACTTGATCCCATTGTCATAGTATGGATTGTGGCTGGCACTGACCATGATCCCGCAGTCAAAGCGTTCCTTGCGAACAAGATAGCTGATGGCCGGTGTTGGACATACCCCCAGCAAATAAACCTGGGCACCCATGCTGGTAGCTCCCGCTGCCAATCCTAATTCAAACATATCGCCAGATAAGCGAGTATCCTTACCAATCAGGATCTTGGCATGTTTTTCTTTTCCATAGTACCATCCAAGATACTGTCCGATCTTGATAGACATTTCTAAAGTCAAGCCTTCATTGGCTCTTCCTCTGACTCCATCGGTCCCAAAATATTTTCCCATGATAATACCTCCTAATCACTGTCACTGTTTGCACGTTTTACACTTACTTGTATCGTTGCCGGTGAAATATCCACCTGTAAAGGTGTTCCACTTGAATCATATGCCATCACATTGGCTTCAACATTAAAATCACCTGTTTGTCCAGTGGCATCAATAATAGCCTTTACACTGCGTATCGCGTCAATTTGTTCCTGACTTGCTTTAATTGTAACTGTGGTTGCAGATAAAACTGGTGATTCAAAATCGCTGGAACTCTGTCCATTTCCTAATAACAGTTCAGATGTTACTGTAAATTGTTTAGAAACTTTCTTGCTGATAGTAGCTTCTGCCGTAGCTGGCTGAATGGTCGCTTCAAGATTGGAAGGAAGCTGTGAAATTTCAATATCAACAACAACATTTCCTTCGGTATATCGTCTAACATCTGCAATAGCACGAATATTTGCTTGTTGTCTATATACTTGTACATCTGATGCACTTCCTGTAATCGTGACATCCACTGTACTAGGTATACCTTCAATAACATAATTCTCTGTATCCGCTAATGTTTCAACTGAAACATCATTGATCGTAACGGAAACTGTCGTATCATGAAATAAAGATAGAGAGATATCTTCATAATTAACAGAAATTGAAATGATAATTGCTAAAAATAATGAAATAAACAAAGATCCTTTTTTATTAAAGACAACCTTGTCAAATAATTTTGACAATTTTCGAAAGATCATTTGAAATAATTCAATAATCTTAGAAACAAGAGTTTTGTGTTCTGGATTTTCCATCTTACTTACCTCCCTGTTTCTTTTCTAATAAATCAACTACTTCTATCGGTTTAATTCTTTCATCAATACGAACAATCCCATCGCTCTTTTTAGACATTGACAATCCGAAACTTTTTGCAGTTTTGATAACTGGCTGCAAGATAGATGGTGTTTGCTGTTCATCTACTTGAATCAAGCGATTTGTCAAATAACGTTTTAACCCTTCTGGTGGGTATTGTGTTAATTGTCCTCGATAAGCGACAGAAATATTTCCTGTTTCTTCAGACACAATAATGGTAATAGAATCCGTAATTTCACTGATTCCCACAGCGGCTCTATGTCTAGCTCCATATTTACTAGGAAGATCTTTTGTTGTTGGTGGAAAATAGGCAGCTGCGCAAGCAATTTGTGTCCCTTGAATAATAACAGCTCCATCATGCATTGGTGTTCCATATTGGAATATAGTTCCTAGCAATTCTCTGGATACCTGAGAATCCATACGAATTCCAGATTGTATATAATCATTTAAAGAATTGGATTGTTCGATTGTTATCAAAGCACCTGTTTTAGAATTTGACATATCCGTACAAGCATCAACCAATTCATTGATCATATTTGTATATTGACTGATTTGAAATTCATTAGGAAGTATTGCAGTAGTCTTTCCAACTTTTTCTAACATTCCGCGAATCTCTGGTTGGAATAAGATCAATATAGCCACGATTCCCCAGTTCAAGAATAAATCAATCAAATAACTCAAGGTATTTAATCCAATCCATACTGCAAGAACTTTGACGATCATAATAACCAGTAATCCTTTTAAAATCTGGATCGTTCTTGAATTATTACGAACTAAACGAAATGCGCTATAGATCAATGCCCAGACAACAAGAATATCAAGAATCAGTCTTAAAAAAGTTAATACATCGGATAAAGAAATATCCATTTCTTCGCCCCCTTATTCTATTCGCTCATAATTTTTTTAATCATTTCATGAATAGATGAGTAAACATATAGCGCATGATCTTTTACCTCATCATAAGCTGTTTCTATCGCAGCTCCATGAATTCCATATTCCATCAATGGAATATCATTATAAGAATCCCCAATTGTATATGTATCTTTTTCATCAATACCTGTCCATTCACAAACAAAGTCTAAACCTGTTGCCTTGGAAATTCCCTTTGGTACAACATCCACAACATAGTTATTGGCATAAGCAACAACCGTATCCCCAAAATACTGATTTATTGCATCAGCCATAGAAACAGCTAAATCAACTTCTGCCATGGAAATCACGATTTGAGCATATTTAGCCATGTTCATAACTTCTTCTTCGCTCATATCTGGTTCTAAGCCAACATAACGATGTTCATTCGTATCATCAATCACGATACGGTGACGATTAATTCCATCATTTACCACATAGCTGCAAACACCTTCCATCGTTTTTGCAATATAAATAATATCCAGACTTGTAATATAATCTAAATAATTTGATAATAAGATCTTTCCATCCTTATCAAATACCATTCCTCCATTATTAGTAACTACAAAATCAACAGGTAGATCGTATTCATCAATTTGTTTCTGAATTGAAACCTTCGAACGACCTGTAACAATCACAAATTGATTTCCCGCATCTTTCCATTCTTGAATAGCCTTAAGATCTTCAGGCATAATGTGTTTGGCATACAATAAAGTGCCATCATAATCACTCGCAAATAGTTTCATATACTTATCCAACCTTTTCTAAACTTATTCCACCTTATAATACCATATTTAATCTGCAAATCACATAATTCAAGATTAAAAAGTCATTAAAACCATAGAAGTTAAAAACATAAAGAAAGCGGATCTTTCAATTCGATCCGCTAGTATATTCGATTCAATTGTAATTATATCATCTATGTCATTATGCGGTTATCTACTTGTTCTGATATAGCACTTTCCATTCTCTATAATATATTAATCTATTTTATCTTGGTATCTATATCTTCCCTTTGTAGTTTAGATGATTCACTCAACTATCCATCTCAGAATTATATCTCTTGTGAAATCCATCACCAGTAGAAATCTGTTACTACCATATTATGTTCCTCAATTTCAAATTAAGTTTTCATGGAATGTTTATTCTGATCTTTTGATCAGCCTAACTTTTGGAGGCTTCTCTCCATAGTTTTGGATTACTAAGATTTTCTTTTTTTAATCTTAGATTTTTAATGTATTGTCATCTTCCCACCGCTCTCTATTTCATTTTCCAAAAGTAAAGGCTCCTATTCTACGTCCTCTTTTCTCTTTTCTGAAGTCCTTTCTTTTGATTCATCTATATTATATGTCAAAATCTTAAAAAGAAAATACCACTGTCTAAAGTGGTATTTATTCTGGCATTTTTGGTTTTATTTGTGCCATAAGCCTTCTTTTCTGTGCTCGCGACATTGGGATGTTTTCCTGTGTTATGATTTGAACCTCATCTTTATTCCATGCAACTATATGTTTTGCGTTGACCAGATATGAAACATGGACCCTCAAAAACCCATAAGGTGCAAATATAGTCTCTAGTTCAGACATATTCACTCGTTTGTGAAATTCACCTTTCTTCGTATGAAAATAAACCATTTTATCAATTTTTTCTAAATAGTAAATATCTTCATAGGCAAGATTGACATGAACTCCATCATATGAAAAATTATATAGATCAACCTGAGAACATTGTGATAAGATGATTGACTCATATTTCTTTATATCCTCAACAATATGATCTTTTTCAATATAAAGAACACGTGATCTTTGATCCTTATCTTTTGTTGCTAAAGCATTTTTACAAACATAAATGAACAAGGCATTGGGATTATCATGAACAAATACACTTTCTAATCGAGGTGTTTTAAACATTTCATCAAAAACAAAAAGATGAATTTCCTGTTTTTTCATTACTTTTGCTAAATCGCTAGCTTTACGATAATGGCGAAATGTCCAATCTAATTCATTAAATACTTTAGATAATTCAAAAATAATATCTTTAGTTTCTTTTTCATACTCTAAAAATGCGACACGAATCATATAATCATTATAAACTTATCACTAAAAAAAGGCCACTTGAAATGACCTTAATTACACTTTTTCGCGCCATAGTTTAGCGCCTAATTTCTTTAGTTTTCCATCTAGATTATCATATCCACGATCAATATGATATACATCATGAATTTCTGTGACTCCCTCAGCCATCAAAGCCGCAACAACAAGCCCAGCTCCACAACGTAAATCCGTTGCCGTAACACTGGTACCATATAACTTGGTCTTTCCATTAATAAAACAACTTGGAACACGAACATCGATATCTGCACCCATTTTATTTAATTCATAACAATGTTTAAAACGTTCTGTATAAATTGTCTCCGTTACTACCGAATTTCCTTCTGCCTGCGTCAACAATACAGTAAAAGGCTGTTGCACATCGGTAGCAAACCCAGGATATGGCTTTGTTTGAATCTCTGTTGGTCTTAATGTATTAGATCTGCCTGTAACACGAATAAAATCTGAACCGACTTCCATACGAATCCCAACTTCTTTTAATTTTGAAATAATAGATTCCAAATGTTGTGGAATAACATTTTCAATAACCATGTCATCTGCCATTGCAGCGGCCATGATCAAATACGTTGCTGCTTCAATACGATCTGGAATGATTTCATGTAAACATCCACCTAGGTTTGAAACACCATCAATTACGATCGTACTTGTTCCCATACCATGGATCTTAGCTCCCATTTTATTCAATAATGTCGCTATATCAATAATCTCTGGCTCTCTGGCAGCATTTTCAATTGTTGTTCTTCCATTGGCGTATACAGCCGCCATCATAATATTAATCGTTGCTCCTACACTGGAAATATCCAAGAAAATATTAGTGCCTACCAATTCATCCGCATGCAAGATATAACAACCATTTTCATAATCGACTGTTGCTCCTAAAGCTTCAAACCCCTTTAGATGCAAGTCAATAGGTCGAGGTCCTAAATAGCAACCTCCAGGCATTTTAATTTGTACATGACCAAATTTACCTAATAAAGCTCCCATAAAATAATAACTAGCACGAAGTTTTGAAACTGCACCAGAAATCATTGGGATATTTTCCATGTTGCTAGGATCTATATATAAAGTCTCATTGTCTTTTTGTTCAACGTAAACACCTAATTCATTCAATAATACCATTAGTGATTTTACATCACTTATATTTGGTACTCCAAAGATAGTGACAGGTTTATTGGCTAAAACACAAGCTGGAATCAACGCTACCGTTGAGTTTTTGGAACCGCTAATACGAACTGTTCCATTCAAACGATGTCCACCTTCGATTTTAATAACTTCTTTCATTAATTACCCTCCTTAAAGGTCTGTTTTAATATACTACACTAGAAACATAAAGATTTCTAGAAAAATTCGCATTCCGCTAATATTGTATAGATACCAACAAAAAAACGCAAGAAAAAAAGGACGAATTCAATTCGCCCAAAATTAATTGTCTGAATAATCGTTGATGAAACGAGAGACATTTTCCTCTTTTCCAATTACAACAACGACATCTCCTTTTTTTAGTTGATAACTTGGTAAAAATTCTAATTCAATACCTTTCTCGTGATGAATCGCAATAACATTCAATGAATAGCGTTTTCTAAGATCTAAATCCAATATTGATTTACCGATCATTTTGTCTGTTAGCTCAACTTCAACAATTTCAACATCTTTACCCATAGATATATAATCTCGAAGATTCTTTTGAAGGATCTTTTTTGCTGTACGAACAGCCATATCGTACTCTGGATACACAACTTTAGCTCCTAGTTTTTCTAAAACTTCTCCCTGCACTTCACTAGTTGCTTTAGAAATGACCGTTGGCACCCCTAGATTAATAATATTCATCGTTGCAAGAATACTTGCCTCGATATTACTTCCAATGCAAACTACAACAAGATCACAGTTTTGAATTCCCATTTCACGCAAGACTTCTTTATGTAATGATTTTGTGACAAAAGCCAAATCGCTAAATTCGCGAAATTCTTCAACTTTTTCTTCATTCATATCTACGCCAATTACTTCTTCTCCCGCTAGGGCTAATCTTTGAGCCAATGGCATACCAAAACGTCCTAACCCGATAACTCCATAGATTTTTTTTGATTTCATAGTATATCCTCCAATTATCCAATCGATATATCTTCAACAGAATAAACTGCTGTTCTAGGTTTTTTATTTGCAATCATAGTTGCTACAGTCATAGCTCCTAAACGTCCAATGAACATGATCAAAATCAAAATAAATTTTGAAATTGAATTTAGATATGGTGTAATACCCGTGGACAAACCAACTGTACCAAATGCAGAAGTAACTTCAAACAAAATTTGAATAAATGTACATTCCGGTGCCGTAACGCACAACAATAAAGTACCTATTACAACGACCATTAACGAAAGGAATACGACGTTAAACGCCTGCATAATGACCTTGTTTGAAATCCTTCGTTTAAACGCACCAAAAGGCTGATTTTTCACAATTCCTCTAAACACTGTAATCAATACGAAGAATGTACTTGTTTTGATACCGCCACCAGTAGATCCAGGAGAAGCACCGATAAACATTAAGATTACCAAAACAAATAAACCCGCATTTGTAAATTCACCTAAAGGTGTTGTAGAAAAACCTGCAGTACGAGCAGACACACTATGGAAGAACGCCTGTAACCAGGTTATATTTTCCGTTGATTTTAATAAGATCGTACCCACTAAAATCAAAACAATACTCATGGTAATAACAACCTTGGAATGCAGTGTCAATTTTTTAAACCTTTTCTTTTTTTTGATATCCAAAATAACTAAAAAACCGATACCACCACAGATGATCAAACCTGCTGTTACTAGATTTAATAAAATACTATCGCTATAGGGAATTAAGTTTTGTAAATTTCCTAAAATGTCAAATCCAGAGTTGTTAAATGCGGCAATTGAATGAAAGATACTAATTCCCCATGCATCCCAAAACGAATAATCTTGACTAAATACAAGGAAACTCAAAACTGCACCAACAACTTCAAAAGCGAAAGTCAACTTTAATACTTGTTTCACCAGTTTTACCAAACCTTGATACGAATCTATATTCCAGGATTCTTTGATCAACTTTCGGGTATGAAAGTCTATCTTTCTTCCCGCTGCCAAGATCAGGGAAACACCAACACATGTAACACCTAAACCACCAATTTGAATCAAAGCAGCTACTACAGCTCGACCAAAGACAGTAAAATGATCCGCTGTATCAATTGCGATCAAGCCAGTTACACATACAGCGCTTGTTGATGTAAATAAAGCATCAATAAAACTTACAGTAGCACCTTCTCGAACAGATATCGGTAACATTAGGATAACAGCTCCTGTCAAAATCACCGACGCAAAGCCCACCATCAACAACTGTGGGGCCGAGAAATAATCTAAGGCTCTTCGAATCTTTTTTTGTGAATTCTCCATACTCCACTTCCTAAAAAAATAAAGATCCTATTTTCGGACCTGTCAATCATATCGAATATTGTGTTGAATAAATAAAGCTTACGCTTTATGACAGACTCCACCACATATTCAACGAATCAATCATATATCATTTACATCTTTACTTCAACCTAATCAGTCAGAATATGTATTAAGATTCTGTTAAGATTTTCCTTAATCTACAATAAAAACTAATATAAACTTTTGTAAACGTTTTCATTGAATGATTTAAATCATGGTGTTATGATATAGATGATGAATAAGTGGTGGAGTCTGTCATAGAGTATCAATGCTCTATTTATTCATTTATCATTTTTAGATCGAAAAAAGGCAGATTCCATAACAGGTCTGTCTTTTATTATTTTTTATAAACAGAAAGGAAGGATTTTATGGGTTGGATTTATTACATCATTCAAATGCTGTTTGACTCAACAAATGAAGAACATTGAGTTATTCACAACAAATTTACCGAAAAGATCAGCTAAAATCTTTTCGGTGTTTTTTTTATTTAAGAAACAAAAAAGGAGCTTATTCAGCTCCTAAATCAATTTCTTATTCAGCTTTACCTGCAGAACCAAAGAAATCAGTCATCATGTCTTTAACTAAAGCAGTGATTGCATCAGTACCTGGTTTCAATAGTTTACGTGGATCGTAACCTTTACCTTGCTGATCTTTTCCTTCTTCGATATATTTACGAGTTGCTTCAGCAAATACTAACTGACATTCTGTGTTAACGTTAACCTTAGAAACACCTAAATCGATAGCTTTTTTAACTTGTTCACGTGGAATACCTGAACCACCATGTAATACAAGTGGTTTACCATTTGTAACAGCCTGGATTTCAGCCAAACGATCAAAGCTCAAGCCAGCCCAGTTTTCAGGATATTTACCATGGATATTACCGATACCAGCAGCTAAGAAGTCAACACCTAATTCAGCAATTGTTTTACATTCCTGAGGATCAGCTAATTCTCCGGCAGAAACGACACCATCTTCTTCTCCACCGATTCCACCAACTTCACATTCAATTGATAAACCTTTTGAATGAGCAAGCTCGATCATTTCTTTTGATTTTTCTAGGTTTTCTTCGAATGGGTAATGAGAACCATCGAACATTACAGAAGTAAATCCAGCCTCGATAGCTGCTTTAGCGCCTTCATAAGAACCATGATCCAAGTGTAAAGCAACTGGAACAGTGATTCCCATAGCATCATGGATTTCTTTTACCATAGCTGCAACCGTTTTGAAACCACACATGTATTTTGCAGCACCTTCAGATACACCCAACATAACTGGAGATTTAACTTCTTCTGCAGCAGCTAAGATAGCTTTTGTCCACTCCAAGTTATTGATGTTGAAAGCTCCGATTGCATAATGCCCTTCATGAGCTTTGTTAATCATTTCAGTAGCAGATACTAACATTATTAATTTCCTCCTTGTATATTAATCTTTACGCATATATTTTAACGCAATCATACTCGTTTGAAAAGAAAAAAGAGAATTTTATCACAAGTTTTACATTTTATCGTCTTGACTTGCCTAACAATGAAACCGGCGTGCTTAAAGCTTTGATTCGTTCCATTAAACGTAAACTGGCAACATACCCATTTTCTTTATCTCTAAGACAATAATGTTGCTCAAGTTCTTCAAGTGTATAATTGGATGTAAAATAAGTCTTTAATTCATGGTTCATACGATAATCAAGGATTGGGAATAGTATTTCATCACGGGTCCAAGGCGTAATAGCTTCTGAGCCAATATCATCTAAGACTAATACTTCACTAAAACGAAGATGTCCAATCATATCCTGGCGATATTCATTATCATACATAGATTGTTTGATATCTTGAATAAAAAGAGGAACCTTTATAAATGAAACTCTTTTTTTACTCTTGGCAAAGAAATTTGCTGCTCCAGCCATCATATAACTTTTCCCTACTCCAGGCTGACCATAGAGATAAATTCCTTTTTTTTGTTCTAAAGACTTTAACAGTTGCATATAAGCTAATAGGTATTCCTGCGATTCATTGCTAACTTCGATCTTATGAAGATCGATCATATAATCGTTATCGGATAAATGAGATAAGCGATAATTTTTTCTATGTGCAATTTCATCCTCAAACTTTTTAAATCTACGGCAGGATTGATATCGTTCTTCAAGAAAACCTGAATCATCTAAATAGATAGTCTTGATCTTTCCAGGAATAGTTTGAACACAAAATTCTATTCCCTGACAACCAGAACATTTTTTTACATTTTCCACCCAATCTTGGAAATAAGAAAAATGCTTGTCAAAAAAATCATGATTCAGATCATTCTTTTTCAGAAACTGTTGAACAAGTGGATCCGTATAAAGTTTTTCGATTTTTTCATTTCGTTCTCGTTTCAAAGATTCATCGATCTCAAAATCAAATCTCATCATTCTTCTCCTTTCCAAGTTGTCTTTGTAAGCTCAAAGCCTGTTGTACTAAATCATCATCTGGAACACTTTGTTCTGTATTCTGATACCAATCCGGTAATTTTGGTGCCGGTTTTTTAACTTGATTTTCCTGTCTGCATACTTCCAATGCTTTTTCTTTTGAATCCACCTGAAGTCGAATCCAGGATGCAGCTACTTTCTCCACATAAGCTTTAGAAAATTTCTGCTGTGTTTGATTTAAACAATATTCAATCAGAACATTCATGACTTCATTCGAGAAGCTATAGTTTTTGATCAATTTTTCTATTACTTTTCGATCTGCATTTGCGACTGGCGCTCCTTTTTGTTTATTCTGTAAAAATTTTACCGGAGACATCTTATATGGATCATCTGTCGGCTTTATGATTTTCTGGTTAGCATATACTTGTTTTTTTAACTTTTCAAAATCAAAGACATGAGTATTGGGATTTATGCTTCGCTGCACATACTTTCGCATATCTACAGCATCTATACCATGAATCGAAGCCAGGCTTGCAATTCTTGACAAATTCTCTTTGGTTCGATAACGCATTGGAAATATCCTGTCAGCCCCTTTCAAGAACGTTTCAAAATCAAAATCATACTTTAATTTCCCCTCTTCAGGTTTGAGATTTAAATACGTTTCTTCTTTTTCTTGTGTCCATGACTCTAAACATGACAGATCCATTTTCTCACTGATGTCTACATAATTTGTCTTATCAATTTCATCATTAAAATGCAATTTGACAAAGTCAAAATGAGAAGATCCGCATTGATTTAAAAACAAACGAGAAAATGTATCGTGATTTAAGAACGATTTGGCATTTAATGGTGGGTAAACTTCGATAATGTTCTTTCTAGAAATTGGATCATAATAAGTTTTAATCAACTCGTAATTTTCTAACTTCTTCTTTGATGCATCAAAACGATTAGCATAACTTCCATATAACATCAACAGTTTTTCTAACGTTATACTTGTTTGATCTAATGATAGAAACAAATCATATAGCATACAAGCATCATTTTCGATTAGTGGTTTATACAACAAAGATATATAAGCATTCCACTTCTCTTGAAAATCGCCTGTTTTATAGATCATATAATTCTGCTCTAGCTCCATGATTTCTCCCTTTCTACCATTTGGGCAATCGTTTGTTTAAGTTCTTTTAATGTCCCATTATTATATATGACAACATCACTTAAAGATGCCTTTTTTTCCTCACTCATCTGCTTAGTAATTCTTTTCATAGCTTCTTGCGTATCAATATGACGATATTTTGTCAATCGCTCAAGGGCAATATTTCGTTTTGTGACAACACACCAGATTGAATCAAAGTGATCCTGAGCACCAATTTCAAATAATAAAGGCATTTCTATAAAAACAAGACCATCCTTTTGATTTTCAATCCATGCATTCATTTCTTGAAAAATCAAAGGGTGTAAAATATTTTCCACTTCCTTTTTGATCATTTTGTCTTGAAACATATCAAAAGATAGTTGTTTTTTATCCAAATAACCATCTTCATCTATTTTAATCAGTTTTCTTTCCTTTAATTCTTCAAAACCTTTACGATTAGGCAACAGCAATTCAGCATTGACCCTGTCACAATCTAAGACCGAATATTGCTCCGAAAGAATCTTTCCAACTTGTGATTTTCCAGAACCCATAGTTCCAGTAATTCCAATTATTTTCTTTTTTGGCAATTTGAACATAGATAAGTACCCCTTTGACTGACTACGATCTTTTTGATCTTATTTTTACAAACAGGACAAGGCTCATCTTTTTTTGAATGAACTTTTAATTCCAATTGAAAAAGACCAGTCACCCCTAAACTGGAAGTATACGAACGAATCGTCGTGCCTCCTGCTTTCATAGCCCCACGTATGATGCGTTTTGTATGATAAATGATATTTTCACAATCTTTTTTTGATATCTTTTGGCAACGACTTCTTGGATCTAGTTTACAAGAAAATAAGATTTCATCGGCATAAATATTTCCAACACCAGCTATGATGGATTGATCCAGTAAAGCTGATTTAATATTTCTTTTTAGCGGATGAATTATCTTATAAAATGTCATTCCATCAAGGTTTTCATCCAGACAGTCATATCCCACATTTTTAAAACAATCCAGTCGTCTAACATCCACCGCTTTAGGATACAAAGCCATGCGACCAAATTTTCTTGTATCATGATAACATAACAATCTTCCATCATCCAAACACATGACGCAATGAATGTGTTTAAGATCGCTCGGCAATTCTTTTAAGATATAAAACTTTCCTTCCATGCGAAGATGAACAATCAAATCTAGATCATCCATGACAAAACCTAAATATTTTCCAATGCGAAAGAAGTCACAAAATCTTTGATATTTTAATGAAGACACAAATTCCGTGACATCTAAATTTTGAATTAGTTTTGGATAATACACTTTAACATCTAAGATCTTTGCGCCTTTAATCTGATGTTCAAGTGTTGACAATACTGTCTGTACTTCTGGTGCTTCTGGCATTATTTAGCCTCATACCATGATTGACCAAAGTTGATGCTTGCCTTTAAAGGAACTTTCAATTCCATGGCCTGTTCCATGGCTTCCTTTACTAGTGCTTGCATCACTTCTAATTCATCATCTGGAACTAGAAAAATCAATTCATCGTGTATCTGCAAAAGCATCTTAGATTTAACATTTTTCTCTTTCATCGCTTGATCTACACGAATCATGGCAATTTTGATTAAGTCTGCAGCGCTTCCTTGAATTGGCGCATTCATAGCTGCTCTTTTGCCAAATTCTCTGGTCATGAAATTTTTATCATTAATTTCAGGAATCATACGACGTCTATGGAACATAGTTTCTACATATCCATTTTCTTTACAGAAATCAATCAACTGATTCATAAATTGATGAATGTTAGGATATGATGCAAAATATGTTTCCATAAATTCACCAGCTTCCTTGCGTGAAATCTTTAATTGCTGTGATAAGCCAAATTCTGTTTGTCCATAGACTATTCCAAAATTCACGGTCTTGGCAACACGACGCATATCTGGTGTCACGTCTTCTTGTGAAACATGGAAGATGTGCGAAGCCGTTCGATTATGGATATCCGCTCCCTCTTTGAATGCTTCGATCATATGAGTTTCGTTTGCCATATGAGCTAACATTCGAAGTTCAATTTGGGAATAATCGGCCGATAAAAGTTTATATCCTTTTTGGGCCACAAAAGCTTTACGAATTTCTCTTCCCTGTTCATCTCGAACGCTGATATTTTGTAAGTTTGGATCACTGCTGGATAGACGACCTGTTTGCGTCATGGCCTGATTGAAACATGTATGTATCTTCGAATCTTGCTGAATGTGCTTCTTTAAACCTTCGATATATGTTGATTTAATTTTTGAATATTTACGATAGTCCAGCAACACATCAATAATTGGATGACTTCCTTTTAATTTTTCCAAAACTTCTGCTGAGGTAGAACGCTTCTTACCTCCGCCTTTTAAATTCAATTCGTCATATAATACACCAGCAAGTTGTTTTGGTGAGTTAATATTAAAGACCATATGAGCCATTTCATAGATTTGTTGCGTTAACGATTCCAGGATAGTATCTGTCTTAGCACCTATCTCATCTAAAACATTTTCATCGATATGAATTCCCTGATTTTCCATTTCAAAAAGAATTCTTACCAATGGCTTTTCAATATTTTCATAAAGGTCGAGTAAATTATCTTTTTTTAATTCATCAAAGATATTATCTTGTCGAATACTCAACTGCCATGTCCAGGCACAGGTAACTGGTAATAAACGATCAATATGACAAGCTTCTACGTTTTTTGCCTTCTTTAATAAATCATGGATCGTTTCAGGTAATTCAATACCTAAAGAAGAAATTAAAGAATCTGTATCCGTTGCTTGTGAATGTAACAAAAATGCTGCAAGATGAAGGTCTTCTTTAAATGATGGAACATAGAATCCATACCTTTGAAGTAAATGCATCATTTCTTTAGCATCCCATGTTCTAAGACTTGTTTCATGTTTTAGCATGTTTTTGAAGTAACTGTCTTCCAAAGCATCTTCAACTTTTAGATATAAAACTTCTTCGTTATTAAAAAACATAAATCCATGCAGTTTCTGGTTTAAATACGCTTCTTTCGAATTTACCGGCATCAATAAAAGATCTTTTGAATCATATCCTTTAAAAGAGCAAATTGTTTTAATTTGATAACTTTTTGAAGTCATTGTTGTTTTCGAAATCAAAGAACGCATTTCATATTTTTGATAAAAGTCATTGACCTTTTCATCATATCCATCAAATTTACAATCTTGAATCGTAAAAGGAAAATCCATAGAAGTATATATCGTTGCCAACTCTTTTGACATAAAGGCATTCTCTTTATCGTTTAATAATTTTTCTTTTTGTTTTCCTTTGATTTGATCAATATTCTCATAAACATTTTCTAAAGAACCATATTGAACAAGAAGTTTAGTAGCTCCCTTTTCACCTATTCCAGCAACACCTGGAATATTATCACTGGAATCTCCCATAATACCTTTTAAATCAATAATCTGTTTAGGCATCAAATTATACTTATCCTTAAAGTTTTCAACATCCATGAGATCCATGTCACTTAAACCTTTTTTCATTAATAAGACATGTGTCGTATCATCAATCAATTGTAACAAATCTCGATCACTTGTAAGGATGGTTGTCATTCCTTTTGAATTTGTTTTAGCCATAGAACCGATGATATCATCTGCCTCATAACCTTCGATTTCAAAGCGTTTGATTCCAGTGGCATCTAAAAACTCTCTTACGATTGGAAACTGTACGATCAAATCTTCATCCAGAGGTTTTCTTGTTCCTTTATACGCCGCAAATTGTTTATGGCGAAATGTTGGTTTCCCTGCATCCCAGGCAACTAAGATCGAATCTGGTTTAATAATATCAATTGCTTTATTCAACATCATAATAAAACCAAATACAGCATTGGTAGGAATACCATTTGAAGTAGACATTCTATGTGTATACAATGTCGCATAATATGCTCTAAATAACATTGAATTTCCATCTAATAATAATAATTTGCTCATAAATTTCACCTATTTTCTATGTTCTAATTTTATCATATCTTGAAAATGAAATAAAACGTCAGATAAACTGACGTCTATTTTTGTGTTTTCATTTTTACGTATTTTTTTCTTTGATCTAATTGTTTACGATGTTGACGAATCAAAGCAAAACGTTTTAAGACATCTAATATGTACATCATCATCAAAATTAAAACTCCATGCAAAGTTAGCGTAAGAAGTTCATGATGCATGAACCAGGTCATAAAAGATACATTCATGCTTTGAAAAACAAGGTTCACCAAGAATGGTATAAGATCTAATAACAGCACCAGAACAAATAAAGAAAAAAAACGAATACGTGAATCTTCTTCCATTGCTTTATTAAAGATACCGGACAAATAACCTAAACCTGCATATATGATAAAGTAAACAGGTAAAGTTCCACTAAAGAACAAATCCGTTAAAACTCCACAAAAACCCGATATCAGCACTCGATCAAGCCATCCTCTTTCATATATCAGCAACATCAATGTAATAAAACAAAAATGTGGCACAAATGAATATCCTTGAAACTGGAAATTGACAGGAAAACATAAGCTGATCAAGTCATCAATCAATGCCATTACCAACAACAATATGATCATTTGTCTAGGTTTCATTCTCCTACGACCCCACTTCCAATGACCATACAATAGTTAAATGACTGTATGTTGGATACAGGCTGTACATACACTGTTGAAATGATAGCATCATCATTGATCGTAACATCTGTAACCGTTCCAAGATATATGCCACTTGGATAATTTCCTCCTTTTCCACTAGTTGCTACCATCTGACCTGTAGAAATCTGAGCATTGTTGTCGAAAAGTGAAACACGATACGCATTACGATCTGCATCATATGACTGCAATACCCCTTCAACATTAGAACCATCTTCCATTGAAATCATGATTGCGATGTCATTGATCAAGTCTTCACTTGTCAATAAGCGCACTGTGCTGGTTGCCGTTTGCGTACTTTCAATCAATCCAACGGCTCCCTGGCTTGTGACAACCAACATATTGTTTTCAACACCTTGTGAACTCCCTGCAGAAATCGTTACTGTCTGATCCCATGAATTAGCACTTCTTTGCAAAACTGTACAACTGATTTTTGTTGCATTATCCAAACTTCCCTGCATTTCCAAAAGATCCTCTAATTCAGCATTTTTATTACGTTCATCTTCATATAAAGTTTGATAACTTCGTTGTTTGGCAAGTTGTTCGTTCAAATATTGATTATCATCATAAACGTGCCATAGATTTGATAAATCGTTAAAAACATTGGCTATCGAAGTAAGAGGATAGTCAAATAATCCATATTTTATATACGTCCATGCGCTGTATCCTACATTGGAAAGCGAATTTTGACGCAAACCAAACATGACACATCCAAAAGCTAAACATATACATATCGCTATAATAAGTATTCTTTGTAGACGCGTAAATCTTCGCATTTTCTTCCCCCAAACTACATGTATTATAACGATATTTTGACTTTCTTTCAATGTGAACATTTATGATGATGCTAACATACCAACCTCGCAAAAAGAGTAATAACGGCTTTTCGCAACAATAACATGATCTATAAATTGAATTCCATTCATCTTTGCGATACTTACAAGTTGTTTAGTCATATTTATATCTTCTAAACTTGGAGAAGGATCTCCGGAAGGATGATTATGGACACAAATTACTCCCGCTGCATTTTGAAGATAGGCTTCCTTAAAAACATCTCGTGGATGAACACAAGCCTCATTTAAAGTACCAATAGCTAAAACACGATGAGATATGATCCTTGCTTTGGTATCCAAATAAACACAAACAAAATTTTCCTGTGTCAAATAACCATATTCCACCTTAAACCACTGAATAACATCTTGAGAATTTTTTATCTGCATACGATATGCATTTGTCTTCAACACTCTTTTACAAAGTTCCACGCCCGCTAAGAGCTGTAATGCTTTAACCTCCCTTATCCCTTTAATCTTCATGAGTGAGTTCACATGCATGTTAAACAATTGGCTTAATCCTTCTGTTTCAATCAACACATCTTGTGCAATATCAAAGACAGAACGATCTTTACTGCCACTCTGCAAAATCAATGCAATCAATTCTAGATCTGACAAAGAGTTTAATCCTTGTCGCAAAGCTTTTTCTCTTGGTCTTTGATCCAAGCTCATTTCTTTTACCTTCATACTATCTATTACACCGAAAAATAAAGAATGACAAATTTTTCTAAAAAATGCTTGCGTATTTTATAGAGTCATGATAATATACAAAGGCACTGATATTTCAGTGACATATATTCTTGGAGAAGTACTCAAGTGGTTGAAGAGGTGCCCCTGCTAAGGGTATAGGTCGGGAAACTGGCGCGAGAGTTCAAATCTCTCCTTCTC
>NZ_KI270958.1 GCF_000469305.1 Faecalitalea cylindroides ATCC 27803 | reverse complement strand
TTCTTTTCCATAGTACCATCCAAGATACTGCCCGATCTTGATGGACATTTCTAGAGTCAAGCCTTCATTGGCTTTGCCTCGAACACCGTCAGTTCCAAAGTACTTTCCCATATTTATTTAACTCCTTCTCTATTAACGTAAACAATAAATATCCAATTATGCCGCCAAGGACATTATTCACTAAATCATTTATGTCAAAAAATCCAATTTGAAATATCAATTGAATTATTTCGATACCAAAACTAATACACAAACATTGAAATAATATTCTCTTTAGTTTTATATTCTTAAAACACAAAGGAGTCAAAAACCCCATTGGGATAAATAATAGGATATTATAAAAAGTTTCACTCATGTCATAGATAGAAACTCCTGTGTTCAATGAGAAAAACTTAATTTGCCTTGTATCAAGGATCACTCGATGCAATAAAGTAAAATGAAGCATTCCTGCTAGATATATAGAATACAATATACCTATAACACAATACTTGATCCTGTGTTCCTGTCTTCTTATCACAAAATAATAATATCCAATAAAGAATATAAAACTAAAGATGATTTCAATCCATTCATTCCATATATTCATAATGACCTAAAGAAAAACAGTCTGATAAAATCAAACTGTTTTAAAACTTTCTCCAGACCATCTTGTTGACCACACCTGTATAGGACTGGATGATCTTGACCACCTTTGTCGATACGTTTTCATCCACATAGTCCGGTACCGGTATGCCAAGGTCATTGTTTTTGTTCAGCTCTACCGCTGTATCCACTGCCTGTAACAGGGATCTTTCATCAATGCCGGCCAGGATAAAGTCGCCTTTGTCCAGCGCCT
>NZ_KI270957.1 GCF_000469305.1 Faecalitalea cylindroides ATCC 27803 | reverse complement strand
ATTCATGGAGAATGGCGACGGATCGGGAGATAATCCGGAAGGGATCGCTTATCATGAAGGTGTGGAGGAGATCCGCCTGGATTATGAACTAGATACAGAAAAAAGGATCATAGTCGTTTATGATCAAGAGATGATCAAAGACTGGAAAGAAGGAGAAATAAAGGTACTGGTCAATGAAGAGAACAATGAATTGACCCATGCGATAAAGATAGAGACCATAACAAAAACTTCAGACAGGGCAACGATTCATTATTCGGATCCGGACGTAAACGAAGTCGTATCATCTGTAAATGTCAATGGAAAAGAGATGCAGAACGGAACGATCACACCTGCAGAAGGTGTGGAATTCCTGAATGCACAGAGCCGAGCAAATATAGAAGGAAGCTTTGATGCGTTTGAAGAGATAAGCTTTAAGAAAACGATAGCCAAGGGGCTGGATCTAACAGGCAGCTTTAAGATAGAAAGCATCGATTATGATCTGAACATCAAGCTGAACTGGCTGAACACGAAGGTAAATCGAGTATATTTCGTGGTAAATAGCAAATTTAATGCGGGACTGCATGGAGATGTCGGAAATATAGGGGACAAGATCGCTTTGGCGGAGCTTCGGATCCCCATTGCCTATGGAGCGATCATGATAAGAGGGACGCTGTATGCTGTTTACAATTTGGATGGAACCATCGATTTCCAATGGGAATATACGAATACGACGGGGATCGACTATAAAAAAGGGAAATTAAACTTTGTGAACAAGAATTCATCAGGGATCAAAGAGATGGAGATGGAGGCAAGCCTGAGAGGCGGATTTGCGATCGAACCGGGAGTTGAGCTTTTCAGCATGGATGTAATGACGCTGGGAGCGGAGTATGGCAAATCCTTTGATGCGAAGCTGGATGTGATCAGTATAGATCCATGGAAATACTGTCTGCAGGGGGACATGTACAGTTATGCGAAGATCTATGGGGAGCTGTTGCCGGGCATACTGGACAAGGAGTTTAACAAGGAACTGTTGAACAAGAGCAATGCATTCGATCTGGAATCCCTGCATTTTGAAGAAACGGGATTGGTAGATGCATGTACAAGAAATTTTGGAGAGTTAGTAGCCAAAATTCAAGATGCAAAAGAGCCAGATAAAAAGTTAGAAAATATAATAGTAGAGTTGTTATCAAACGGTGAAATTGTAAAGAAAATAAATTCAGAGGATGGTGAAGTTCACATAACTGAAATACCTTCTGGAAAATATCAATTATTAATAATAATGGATGGTTATGAGTCTTTATCAAAGAATATCGAGATTAAAAAACAAGAGGTATTAGATTTAGGTGTTTTAATGATCAATCCGATAATAGACGAAGAAGATAATCAAATTATTTTAGAAGCTAATCAGACATATATAGTTGATATTAAAAATGAAGATATAAAATTAGTAAGTGATTTTCATGAGACTCCACTAGAATTTGAGATTTTACGATATTACTTGTCTGCGGAATCACAATACCAGATTGGATCATATAAGGTTTTAAATACAGAATTATCAAACACAATAGCTTATAAAGCTCCTATAGATGGTGAGCATGAGAAAATTGAATTAAGAACGCATGCTAGTGCAGCATGTCATTTGATTGAAACAATTCGAGATGAGAATGGATCAATAATAGATGTTAGGGAGGTTCCTATAAAGGATGAGTATATTTCGATAACGAAAGTTGATCGCCCAATTGTACAAGAGATTGAAGTTTCCAATGGACAAGCAATTGAGTTTTCAACAGTATTTGAGATGTATGGGCCTTTTGTGCAAATAGATTCGAATTCAGGTTCTTTTGAAATTTATTATTATGATGATTTCTTAGAAAAGTGGGAAAAAGATCTGTATTCTAACGGGAAGGTTTATGTAGATGATAATGAACCTAAATTAGTAGTTAATGTTGCAGGAACTACAAAAATGTATATTCCATATGTGTTTGAAGAATATATACATTATGCATCATTAGATAATCCCTTTCTGTCGTAAAGTTTTAAAATTAGTTTTTATGTATTGTTATGATAATGGGGGCTTATGAAATGCCTCCATTTTTGTCTATGGTATATTTTTTTAATGATAATGTCAAACTATAAAATAAAAGATGAATAATCATTTATTAGTTATTTACATGCAGAAAGGGAATTTAGTATTTATGTCAAAAATCAAAAAAATCATTATTTTATTAACACTTGTTTTATTAACATCTTTAACAAACATACAAACCCCAATATTTGCAATTGAAGATGATAAATTTTTTGAGCCAGAGAATAATATAGCTTTAGAAGAAGAAACAAATAATAAAAATGATCAAACAGATGAAGCAATCAACGTCAAAGATAATACAGAAGAAACTTTGAATTTAGTTTTAAAAGGTGATGCGGCAAAAGTTAATTATTTTTATGTTGGTTCTCCATATTTGGAAACACCTGATGAAAGTGAGTTTGTGGTTTCTTTCGGAGATGGGAGTGAAGATGTTTCACGGATGAATCTGATTATTGAAGGGCATGGTGATTCAATAATAGAAATAGAGAATATTAATAGAGTTGGTCAACTTTTTCATTTTAAAAGACTTTTTACAGACGAGGAATCAGGAGTTTATAAAGTAACTGAAATTAGATATTTTATTGATAATCAAGAGTATCAGATTGTATTATCTGATTTAGGGATAGATGCTCTATTTGGTGTTAATGAAGAGTATGATGGATATGTTGCAACATATTCAAATGAAACAAATTTAGATATGTCAGATGTTGAAGGCTCAATTGTATCCTTAAATCCAGATAATATGGAGAATTCCGAAACGTTGATAGAAGAGAAGATTAAAGAAATATCTTCAAAGACTCCTTCCTCATTATCAAGTTTATCAATCGATAATAATTTTGATAATAAAGAAAGTAAAGTATTTGTAATTGCTCTTGATCCAGGGCATGGTGGAAGTGACCCAGGTTCAACTACTTATTATGGAATAAGTGAAGCTACATTAAATTTAAAGATTGCGAATTATTGTAAACAAGAGCTTGAAACTTATAAAAATGTTCGAGTTGTGATGACCAGAACAGGTGATACTTCTATGGGGCTTGAAGAACGAGTTACTTATGCTGTCAGTCAAGGCGCAAATGTTTTTATCAGTATTCATTTAAATGCTTTAAATGGAGTTGCTCGTGGAGCTGAAGTATATTATCCTAATTCAAATTATCGCCCTGAGCTAGGAACAGAAGGTGAAATTCTAGCACAACAAGTTTTAAATCAATTGGTTGCTTTAGGAATTTCTAATCGAGGAATTCATATTAGAAATATTGATGATGGCGATGATCCAAAATATAATTATCCCGACGGTTCGAGAGGTGATTACTATGGTGTTATTCGTCATGCCAAAAAACAAGGGATTGCCGGAATTATCATTGAGCATTGTTTTGGAGATAATTATGCAGATTATAATGCTTATTTAAATGGTGAAGATAAATTACAAAGACTTGGTATTGCAGATGCTAATGGGATTGCAAATGCATATAATTTACAGAAAATAAGTAGAGATGAGATTAATGATTTTGCAAAAGAAAATAAAGATGTAATAAAAGACGGAGTATATGAGATTCAATCGAATTTAAATAATAATTATGTGTTAGATATCAAGAATGGATCTGCATATAATGGAGCAAATGTGCAAATTTATGAATCAAATGATTCGACTGCTCAATTTTGGCAAATTAGCCATGATAGTATAGGTTATGTAACAATTAAAAATTTAAATACGAATACTGTGTTGGATGTTGATGCAGGTAAAGCTAATAATGGAAGTAATGTTCAAGCATATTCGTCAAATGGTTCGTATGCACAAAAATGGATCATTGAAAAAAATGAAGATGGTTATGTAATATATTCAGCATTGAATCCTATATATTGTTTAGATGTTTCAGGAGGAAATGCTACGAATGAATCAAATGTGCAACTTTATATATCTAACAAAACAGATGCACAAAAATGGCAATTTACAACTCCTGATTTCTATGAATCATTTTTAGATGTTACTCTACAAAATTGGTTCCATGACTCAGTCAAATACGTTTATGAAAATAGCTTGATGACAGGATTAAATGAAACAACTTTTGGTCCATATGAAAATCTAGCAAGAGCACAATTTGCTGTTATCTTACATCGAATGAATGGCCAACCAAGTGTTGTATATACAAACAAATTCCCAGATGTAGCAACTGGACAATGGTATACAGATGCAATATTATGGGCAAGTGATATAGGAGTAGTAACAGGCTATAGCGATACAGGAAACTTTGGTCCTGGGGATAACATCAACCGAGAACAGATGGCTGTTATGATGTATCGCTATGCAAACTATCTAGGATATGACACAAGCGCAAGTGCCGACTTTTCAAAATTCAAGGATGCAAAGAATGTAAATGAGTTTGCCAAGGAAGCAATGACATGGGCAGTAGGAGCAGGGATCATCACAGGAAAAGACAACGAGACAAGACTCGATCCACAAGGCAGTGCATCAAGAGCAGAATGTGCAACGATCATCATGCGATTTATGGAATATTATAAATAATTAAAATACAGGGAGGACGTGTATGAGAAAAACAATCAATAGAATTTTAAAATACTGTGTAACTGTACTGATTAGCATCTCTATGATGACTCCTGTTTTTGCACAAGGAGTTCCATTCACAGATGTTCCAGTTGGTTCTTGGTTTTATGACTATGTCAAATATGTCAATGATCAAGGATTGATGACAGGTTTGGATGCAACAACATTTGGACCAACAGAGAATTTGGCAAGAGCACAATTTGCGACTATATTGTATAGAATGAATAATGAACCATCTGTACAGTATACAAACAAATTTCCAGATGTGGCGGATGGTCAATGGTATACAGATGCAATATTATGGGCTAGTAATGCCGGAATCGTTACAGGGTATTCAGATACCGGAAAATTTGGACCAGCAGATCCAATCAACCGAGAACAGATTGCAGTTATGATGTATCGATATGCAAACTATCTAGGATATGATACAAAAAAACAACAAAAACTGTATATTTTCTATGATGGTAGCAATGTTAATAGTTTTGCGATTGAAGCACTTGGTTGGGCAAGTGCACATGGTATTATTACCGGCAAAAATTATGGAACTTTATTAGATCCACAAGGATATGCGATTCGTGCAGAGTGTGCAACGATCATCATGCGATTTGTTGAATATGGTGAAGATGGATGCCCATTAGAATCTTATACTCCTCAATATATATATGGTAATTCAATTGATCAATATGGTAATGAGGTTTATCTTCAATCAAATGGCTGGTGTGAGGTTAAATTTGCTGATTCTGGCATAAGAAAAATAATCCAGACAAAAATAGAAAATGATGGGCGATTCTTTAAAGAAATGCATGAAGCCGGAGCTGTTGCTGAGCAAGAAATAATGGATCGTCTACTTAGCGGAGATTTTTCTGGACCAACTGGATATATGCTAGATAAAATTTATTATCTTGGCAAAGAATGGTGGCAGATTATTTGGAAAGAATAGTTTTTGCTTGTGAAAAAATAAAAGTATTTATCATATTTGACCCTTACGTTACGTAAGGGTTTAATATTATAATGTATGTTAAGGAGGAACTTCCAATGAAAGGTATTATTTTAGCAGGAGGTAGTGGAACTCGTTTATATCCACTGACAAAAGTTACAAGTAAACAATTACTACCAATTTACGATAAGCCAATGATTTATTATCCGATGTCAATTCTTATGCAAGCAGGAATTCGTGAGATTTTAATTATCTCTACACCAGATGATACACCTAGATTTAAAGAGTTACTAGGTGACGGACACCAGTTTGGGATTGAGCTTTCATATAAGGTACAGCCAAGTCCAGATGGATTGGCCCAGGCATTTATCTTAGGTGAGGAATTTATTGGAAATGACAGCTGTGCCATGATCTTAGGAGATAACATTTTCCATGGTCACGGTTTAACAAAACGTGTACGTGCTGCGGCAAAAAAAGAAAAGGGAGCAACAGTGTTTGGCTATTATGTTGAAGATCCTGAACGTTTTGGTGTTGTTGAATTTGATGAAAACGATAAGGTTATTTCGCTAGAAGAAAAGCCATTACATCCAAAATCTAATTATGCAGTCACTGGTTTGTATTTTTATGACAATAAAGTTGTAGAATATGCAAAGAGTTTAAAACCTAGTGCCCGTGGAGAATTAGAAATTACAGATTTAAATAGAATTTATTTAGAGAATGATGAATTATCTGTCACTTTGTTAGGAGACGGTTTTACTTGGCTAGACACAGGGACGCACGAATCTTTAGTTGATGCGACAAACTTTGTTAAAACTATAGAAGAGCATCAGCATAGAAAAATCGCTTGTTTAGAGGAAATTGCATATGATAATGGTTGGATTGATATAAAACAACTTGAAGAGACATATGAAATTTACAAGAAAAACCAATATGGTGCTTATTTAAAGAAAATTATGGATAGAAAATATATTAAAGGTGAGGAGGAGTTTAAAGGATGAAAGTAACAGAAACAAAAATTCCTGGAGTATTAATTATTGATACAGATGTATTTGGGGATCATAGAGGTTATTTTACAGAAACATATTCAAAACCTAAATATGAAAAAATGGGAATAACTGTAGATTTTGTTCAAGACAATATGTCTTTTAGTGCACAAAAGGGAACTTTAAGAGGATTGCATTGGCAAAATCCTCCTTATGCACAATCTAAATTAGTGTCTTGTACAAAAGGAAAAGTTATCGATGTTGCGGTAGATATTCGTAAAGGAAGTCCAACTTTTGGTCAATGGGTTTCAGTTGAATTAAGTGCAGAAAATCATAGACAATTCTTTATTCCGCAGGGATTCGCTCATGGTTTCTTAACATTGACAGATGATGTAGAATTCAGATATAAAGTGGATAATGTCTATAATAAAGAATCAGAAGGTGGTATGCGATACGATGATCCAACAGTCCATGTTGACTGGGGTCAACTATTAAATGGTATCGAACCAGTTTTAAGTGAGAAAGATAAAATCGGACCTACATTAGAAGAGTCAGATAATCAATTTGTTTACGAGGAGGAATAAAATGAAGATTGCAGTTTTAATTCCTTGTTACAACGAGAGCTTAACTGTTGCTAAAGTTGTTAAAGATTATAAAGAAGCTTTCCCAACTGCGGATATATATGTGTATGATAATAATTCTACCGATGGTACAGATGAAATCGCACGAAAAGCTGGTGCAATAGTTAAATATGAGTATCAGCAAGGAAAGGGAAATGTTATTCGAAGTATGTTCAAAGATATAGATGCTGATTGCTATATTATGGCTGATGGTGACGATACTAATCCACCAGAACCAGAAATGGTAGATTTAATTTTACAAGGTAAAGCAGAAATGGTAATTGGTGATCGTTTATCAAGTACGTATTTTACAGAGAATAAACGTTTATTTCATAATTCAGGCAATCGAATTGTTCGTTGGCTAATTAATAAACTTTTTAATGTTCATGTAAAGGATATTATGACAGGAAGTCGCGCATTTAGTTATTCTTTCGTAAAAACATTCCCTGTATTATCTAAGGGATTTGAAATTGAAACAGAGATGACAATACATGCAGCAGCTAATAATTTGAGTATGGTAGAAGTGCCTGTTAATTATCGAGATAGACCAGAAGGTAGTGAATCGAAATTAAATACATACAGTGATGGAATAAAAGTATTAAAAACAATCGCTAGATTGTTTAAGGAATATAAGCCAACCGCTTTTTTTGGACTTTTCGCTTTGTTATTTCTGATTATTTCCGTTGCTTTTGGAGCCCCAGTATTTTATGAGTATTTCCAGACAGGATTGGTAGAACGTTTTCCTACACTGATTTTTTCTGGATTCATGTTAATTGTTTCTTTGTTGTTATGGATAACAGGGTTGATTCTAGAGGTCATTGTAAAGAAGAATCGACAAATGTTTGAGTTAGTATGGATAAGGACAAAACGTGAAAAAATTAATTAATCAGATTTTAAAATTTGGGGTAGTTGGTGGTATTGCTTTTATTATTGATTATTCTGTATTGTTTATTTGCACAGAATTTTTTGGTATCTATTATTTAATATCATCTTTAATTTCATTTTCTGTTTCTACAGTGTTTAACTATATTGCTAGCATAAAATGGGTTTTTGATGTAAATCAGAAAAAAAGCCAAAAGAAAAATTTTATTTTGTTTATAGTGTTTAGTGTAATTGGATTGGGCTTAAATCAGCTTATAATGTGGTTTGGTGTAGATACGTTGCATATTTACTATATGCTAGTAAAAATAGGAGCAACTGCCATAGTAATGGTATTTAATTTTATAACAAGGAAAATGTTTTTGGAATAGGAGGAGACATCAATGATAAAAGATAAAAAAAAGTTGATATTGAGTCTTCTGATTGATGTTCTTATTTTTGTTTTATGTTTATTGTCATTTAGAATTGCTGGAACAAAATATATCTTTGTTTATGGTGCTCTATTAATAGGGTTGAATGCTCTATATTTTATCAATGAAGATGTAAGGAGAAAGATTTTATTATTATATTTTCAAACTATTGTAATAATAGTTGTAAGTATATTTACAGCACTATTTTTGCCTAATGCAACGATATTATTACCAATTAGTGTTATATTCATTTTTTCTTTATATCTATTGGTCGTTTCTAAGAAAGCAAACACAGTTTTTAATTTTATAATAAAATATAGATATTTAATTGCTTTAGCTATTTTTGTGATATGCGTATGCTTTCAAGTTCATGGTAGCTCAGTTTCTTGGTATGAGGTAGCTATGGGAACAGGAAATCCATATGATAATGAATTATTTGGTGCAGCACGAGCCATAAGAACAGACGAATTCAACGTTCAATTGCCATATTATTTTTCTCAGTACTATAATGATTATCAGCAAATTAGTTATCAGATGAGCATTAGTGGTCAAGATATGATCTTAGGATATAATGCTCCTGTAATTAATTTATTGTTAATTGGTAAACCCTTTACATGGGGATATATTTTGTTTGGGAATGCTTATGGATTGTCATGGTATTGGATGTCTAAATTACTTTTAGGAATGTTAGTTTATTTTGAAGTTTCTAAAATATTGACAAAGAATAACCTTATTTCATTCTTTGGAATGTTTTATGTTGTCTTTTCTCCGGCCATGCAATGGTGGTTCTGCCCTCATATGTATGATGTATTTTTTTGGGGAGCAGCATTACTTGCGATAGGGTATCACTTTTTTATAGGGGATGAAAAATGGAAAAAAGTTTTAACGACTGTCTTGGCGATTCAAGCATTTATTTGTTTTATTATTGCATTATTTCCTTCATTACAGGTATCAGTAGGGTTAATGGCTGTAGCAATTCTAATAGCTACATTAGTTCGTGATAGAAAAGAAATTTCATTTAATAAAGTAGATATAGTTAGAGTTATAATTGTTGCGGTAGTTGTTTGCTTAGCCGTGGGAAGTTACTTGATTCCTGCTTTAGATGAAATAATGAAAACTTCATCGACAGTTTATCCAGGGTCAAGAGCTAGTTTAGGTGGTGATAGGAACTTTATAGATTTATTTTCAAATTTAATGTGCTATCTTACGCCATTTAAAGATTCTTCATTCACTGATAATTGTGCAGTTAGTACATTCAATCATTTTGGTGTATTCTGCATAATGCTATATCCGTTCTTATTTTTTAATAAGAGAATAAAAGATAGAAAAGATTTAATTGTAGGTGGAACGTTTTTTGTTGTGCTATTGATACAAATTGAATTTATGCTTTTTGGTTTTCCTGAATGGTTGGCTAAAATCACTTTATTCTCTTATATCAACAGAATGAATTTAGCTTATGGACTAACAGCTTCATTATTTACTATTTGGACAATTAATTTCCTAGTAAAGAACAGAGAATCAATACAAAAACCACTGTTTGCTATTTTAATATTGGTTTATTCTTTATTAAACTATGTAGCATTGAGAGAGGAATATTTTACTTATATGCCGTCAATCTATTATATTGTTGCAATAGCTTTACTTATCTTTGCAATGTGGATGTTCGTTATAAAGAAATATTCATTTTCTGCAACTGTATTATCAGCTCTGATATTTGTATCCGGTATGACAGTTAATCCTGTTAGTATTGGTATCGAGGCAATTTCCAATCAAGAAGTAAATCCTACATTAGAACAGATTAGACAAGAAGATCAAGATGCAACATGGATAGCAGTTGATTCGTTTTATAATCAAAACTTTTTATTGGCTAACGGAATTAAAGCAATTAATGCAGTTAACTTTTATCCAGACTTTGAAAAGTGGGAATTAATTGATGAAAATCATGAATATTCAGATGTATACAATAGATATGCTCATATAATTATTACGTTGACTGACCAACCTACAACAATGGACAATTCTACAGCGCCGGATATGGTGAATTTGAATTTAAATGTCCAAGATATAAAGAAATGGAATGTTGATTACATTATGTCAACAGTTGATTATTCAAATCTGCTAGATCAGCAAAATATAGAGTATACAGAGGTATTTGTTGATTCAAACAATTATAATAGAATTTATAAAATAGAGGAGGAAAAATAAGATGAAATTTTTAGTAACAGGTGGAGCAGGATTTATTGGTGGAAACTTCGTTCATTACATGGTGAACAAATATCCAGAAGATATGATTGTAAATTTAGATAAATTGACATATGCTGGTAATTTGGAAACTTGTAAACCAGTTGAAGATAAACCAAATTACAAATTTGTTAAAGGGGATATTGCGGATAGAGAAT
Organism: Faecalitalea cylindroides ATCC 27803; assembly: GCF_000469305.1. Taxonomy (GTDB): domain Bacteria; phylum Bacillota_I; class Bacilli_A; order Erysipelotrichales; family Erysipelotrichaceae; genus Faecalitalea; species Faecalitalea cylindroides. The sequence goes on along the minus strand of NZ_KI270957.1, from coordinate 3,427 downwards.
TTATCTTCGATTTATTCGAAAAGGAAAAATTTGATGTTGTTGTTAACTTTGCAGCAGAATCTCATGTAGATAGAAGTATCGAAGATCCTGAAATCTTTGTTAAGACAAATGTTATGGGAACAACAACATTATTAGATGCTTGTGTAAAATATGGTATCAAACGTTATCATCAAGTTTCTACAGATGAAGTATACGGAGATCTTCCTTTAGATCGTCCAGATTTATTCTTCACAGAAGAAACACCACTTCATACTTCAAGTCCGTATTCTAGTGCAAAAGCTAGTGCAGATTTATTCGTATTAGCTTACCATAGAACATATGGTCTTCCAGTAACGATTTCTCGCTGTTCAAATAACTATGGACCATATCATTTCCCAGAAAAATTAATTCCATTAATTATTTCTCGTGCTTTAAATGATGAAACAATTCCCGTATATGGTACAGGAGAAAATGTTCGCGACTGGTTGCATGTATATGATCACTGCACTGCAATTGATTTGATTATCCGTAAAGGACGTGAAGGCGAAGTTTACAACGTTGGTGGGCATAATGAAAGAACAAATTTACAGGTCGTTAAAACAGTTTTAAAAGCCTTGAACAAACCAGAAAGTTTGATTACTTTTGTTACAGATAGAAAAGGACACGATATGCGTTATGCAATCGATCCAACTAAATTGGAAACAGAATTAGGCTGGGAACCAAAATATACATTTGACACAGGTATTCCAATGACTATTCAATGGTATTTAGATAACAAAGAATGGTGGGAAAACATTATCAGTGGTGAATATCAAAACTACTTTGATAAAATGTATGTAGAAAAAGGAAGAGCTAGTAAATAAGAGTTTTAAGATAAAGAATAAAAAGTTAGCTAATTTAACGTAGAGTGTGGTTTTAAAGAATAACGCTTTAACGTTTGTTGTGGTATAAGTAATAAAAAGATGGTATAGATAACAGAGCAGTCAGCCTGGAAATATACCATCTTTTCTTGTGTCAAAAAACATATTTCTACATATCTATGTGATTGATATGTACCCAATTTCCTAGACATGTATGAAATTGATGATTCCATTGGATACGATCAGATATGTCCGAATCTTTCCGTTTATATGTGTGCCGGACACGGCACGAATTCAGTTGGAGACAAACTAACCACAGGTAGTTACCACCAAGTGTAGTGAACCACAAGTCGTTAACAGTGATGTCAAGGATGGAGGAAGTGTTGTAGCAATTCTTTCGAGCGTACGAACAGAAACCGGATATAAGACTAAATGGTGGATAAGGTTGCATATCAAACCGAAGTCCGAAAGGTAAACGTAAAACCAAGACAGTAAATCAGGACTTTATGAAAGAATTAGGATTCGTGAATTACCCCGAGAGATATCGTGGACGATGAAGCCCAATATCTTTAAAATCAGTGATGGTAACATCGGTTAAAAAAGGTTTGCCACAAGAAATCAGCTGAGGTCGTAGTAGGTAGAGACATCTATACCAAAGGACCTAATGTTTATATGGCGCAACAAATTGCTTATGACAGGAAGTGCATTTCAACATTTGTTTTCCAGCTTTGGTCTTTCCAGCTTTTACGAGCACGGGATGAAACTGTCCGCATTTTGGACAGTATTCAAAATGGAACTGGTTCATCTGCCTGTTGGTCTCGATAAAATCACGGATCATGAGAGAAACACGATCTTTCTGGTAAGCACAGAGCTGATCGGAGATGCTAGGAAGAAGATAGTTGGATTCAAAGTTGATTGACATAAAGGATACCTCGTTTCTTATCTTTATCTATAAGGTACCACCTAATTTGACATCATGTATGACAGTTATATCACATATCAACAATTGAAGGCTAATCGTTGTTTTATAATATAACATGTAGATAGTTACTAAGAACAATGTTAATATATATATAAAAGAGATAAGTGCAAAGAAAAAATTGATTTTTATCTCTAATGCTTTGTTTTTATTTGATTAATTGAAAAAGTATGGAAAAGTTAACTCAAAATGAAATGTTTGTTCATTTTAGTTTTTCAATTTGCGTTTTAGATATGAGGTGATTAAATGATTTTCCTACATAATATTTGATGTGGCGTTTAATTATCGCAGCAAGTAGAAAAATTGAATAACAGTTTTCATATATAATATATGATATTAAAATTATGATTATTTTAAGGAGATGAATAATGTTATGAAGATTAAAACAATATCAATGTTAACTTTGAGTTGTTTATTAGCTTGTACTAATTTGAATGTATATGCAGAAGATGTTATAAACAATTCTGGTTACCAAAATGTTGATGCTCAGCAGGTTGCCGAGGGAGATATAGATATTAATGAAACAAATTTTCCAGATCCTAACTTTAGAGAATACATGAAAGATGAATGGGATATTGATAACGATAATAAAATCAATAAGTCTTTAGCAGATAATCTTTCTTATATTTCTGTAAGTAATCGTGAGATTAAAAGCTTAAAAGGGATAGAATTTTTTCCAAATTTACAACAAATCCTATGTGACTCTAATCAAATAGAATATTTAGATTTGAGTATGAATCCCAATCTAGATTTTTTATACTGTCGAGATAATAGAATAAGAAGTCTTGACTTAAGTCATAATCCTAAATTAGCTACATTATATTGTAGTAATAATGAACTGACAGAATTAGATTTGAGTCATAATCCAGAGTTGCTTGTTGCTTCTTTTGGGGGCAATCAAATAACAAGTATTGACTTAACAAAATGTAAAAAACTTCAGGAACTTGGATGTAGTGAAATGAATATAACTGAGTTAAATATTAGTGGTTTAACTGATTTACAAAAAATATCTTTATATGATACAGCTTTAACTCATCTAGATGTAAGTTCTAATACTAATTTAGTTCATCTAAGTATTGGGCTATCAAAATTATCAAATATCGATTTATCTCATAATTTAAAATTGAAAGAGTTGTTTTTAGATGAGAATCAACTGAATACATTGTATTTGGGAAATAATACCGAATTAACAAATTTAACGTGTTATACGAATCACTTGCCATATCTTGATTTAAGCAATAATACGAAATTAAACATATTGTATACATCTCCACAAGATATAAGTGTAGAATCATATAAAAGAAATGGAAAATGGATTGTAGATCTTTCAAACTATATACCACAAGAATATCTTTCTAGAGTAAGTATAGAAAGTAAAGAATGTAATTATAATCCAGTAAGTGGTATTGTGGAACTACCAAATAACGAAATAAATTCTTTTGATTATACTTTTAAATGTATAGACAAAAAATTTGAGTATGATGAGCAAGAGATGTATGTAGAGGCAAATATAAGTTTTGTTGATGGTACAAAATTTCCATTTACGGATGTGTTTTTAAAGGACTGGTTCTATAATTCTGTAAAATATGTCTATGACAATGGACTGATG
>NZ_KI270956.1 GCF_000469305.1 Faecalitalea cylindroides ATCC 27803 | reverse complement strand
GTAAGGCAGATGCTCTCCCAACTGAGCTAAACCTCCGTTTCCTCAAGTGCTCATTAATATTATCAAAGCTTTTTATTCATGTCAATCATTTTCTTAATTTTTTTATTATTTTTTTCATTCTTCTTATCTATAGCTAAGAATAGAGCTTTTTCCAACGTCAATTGATTGATCCTTTTAAACTCCTTTAAGATTTTAGACTCATAGATTACAAAGAAACATGATTTATAAATAATTTGTTCTTTGCCAAAAATAGACTTTTTTTGATAAATATGAAAATCACTATATACTTCATTATCACAGCTGTCTATATATATAAAATTTGGATTCAAATCCCTTTTGTCTTTGATTTCTTTTTTTACAATGAACACCTGGATTCCAGCTTCTATAAAACAATTTGTCCAACTGTTAAAAAGATCGTGATATTCACAAATTCTTTTTTTATATAAATTATCTAAAAACAATAATATATATGGATTCTGTTCTAACTCTAACAATTCTCTACTATTCATGCCTTAATTCGAATGCGTTTGTAATATTGTATCACAACCAAAAATGGGTTACTATATCGTTAGGAGGATTTTCTATGATTCGAGTCGGGATTGATTTAGGCTGTGACCACATACGTCTGGTCAGCCATGAAGAAGGTTTGGTTTTTGATGAACCAAGTATGGTAGCTTTCGACAAGAAAGGACACGTTCTGGCAATCGGAAATGAAGCAAGAGATATGAAGGAGCTAATGAATGACGATATTCGTATCGTCTCTCCACTTTTGACCAATAATATAGATTTTGATGCTCTGCATGCTTTGATTGATCAACTATGTTATGATTATCATGTCTTTCGAATGTTAAAGAAGACGATTTTATTGTTTAGCTATCCTACAAATTTATCAAATGAGCTTTGTGAAGAACTAAAAAAACACTTATTGGAATTTGGTGCTTCACGCGTTTATTTTGATCAGGAAATCTGGATTGCGGCAATTGGTGCCAAGCTGGATTTATTTTTGCCAGTCGCAAGTTGTGTCATGAACATCGGTTCTTCTAATTGTGATATTGCACTCTTTGCCTCTGGAACCATGCAAAAAAAGGACGAATGTAAAATATCTGGCATCCATGTAAACATGCAAATTAAAAATTGGCTCAGCTTACAATATGGTCTGGATGTTACTGAAGATATGATAGAGATGATAAAATGCGGTATAGGTCAAACCATCAAGCAGGAAAGCCCAAAAACTATGATCATCCAGGGAATTAATCGTGCAAATGGGCAGCTATGTTCTCTTGAACTGAATGAAAATCAACTTGTGGATGTTCTCTATCCTCTTTGTCAACAATGGGCTCATTGGATCATGAGTTTCATTGATTCTTTAAGTAATGAACAAAAAGAAGATGTCTATATGCGTGGTATCGTTGCCTGTGGCGGCACGATGTTATTAAAGGGACTGGAAAAAAATCTAAAAACTATGCTTCCATGCCCAATTTATGTTACCGATGATCCGCTCAATACGGTTTCCCAAGGCCTTGAAATTCTGCTTTCGAAGATGGAATGATACATTCCATCTTTTTATGTTATAATCGCTTTGAGGTGAAATTATGAACAAACACATTATAAGCATGTTTTTATATTTTGGCGCTGCTGCCTTACTATTTGGATATGCCTTTACAACAAACTCTATTTGTCTATATTTAGGCATTGCCTGCTTGGCTGCTGCCATTATTTTTTCCAAGACCACAAAAAAATAGAAGGGATATTTCCCTTCTACATGTTTTGAGTGACTTCTACTTTGACTTTATGATCGGCCTGTAAATCATATGTGATCTTGGCAATTTCCTCCAAGTGATCAGAAACGATTGTTCTTACCGTTTCAAATACTTCATCTTCTTTATCTTCTTTTTTACAATCATATTCAATGGAAGTTACCACGTGTTTTTTTGCTTTTACGCCTTTTAATTCATCAATTAAAGTTTTCATATATCTTATTACCTCGCAGCTTCATTCTATGCTTAAAAGGTGATTTTGTCAAACTTCATAGTAATTTAATATATCAGCTGGTTTCAGCTGTTTTTTTCTTTCTGTTTCAAAATCTTGGATCAAAGTGCCATCATTCATGATGAAGAGACGATTCCCATTAACCAAGGCATCATTAATATTATGCGTAATCATAAGTGCAGTAATATGCTCTTTTTCAATCAACTCATTTGTAATTCTTAAGATTTTTTTGGCACTCTTTGGATCTAAAGCCGCTGTATGTTCATCCAATAATAAGATTTTTGGTGGATTTAAGACAGCCATCATTAATGCTACAGCCTGCCTTTGACCACCTGATAACAATCCAATCGGCGTTTTTAAGCGATCTTCCAGACCCATATCTAGAGTTCTCAGTTTCTCTTTAAAGTATTCTCGATCTTCTTTATGTACCGCTAAAGAAAACAAACCTCTTTTTCTTGCAGAATAGGCTAAGGCAAGGTTTTCTTCAACTGTCAGATGCTTTGCCGTACCATGTTCAGGATTTTGAAACAGTCGCCCAATGTTTTTAGCTCGAACATGTTCTTTCTCATTGGTAATATCTATGCCATCCATATACACACTTCCCTGGCTGACTTCAACCGATCCTGAGATCACATTAAATAAAGTACTTTTACCAGCTCCATTGCTCCCTAATAAAGTAATGAAATCGCCATCTTGAATCTTACAGGACATATCATGTAATGCCACTTTTTCAAGCTGCGTTCCCTGATTAAATATTACAGATACATCTTTAAGCTCTAACATGTTTGACACCCTTTCTTTTTAAATATGGTAACGATATCGTAATCGCAACCAAGATTGCAGACATTAAGTTCATATCTGTTGCTGGAATTCCAAACTGTAAGGCAAATTGATACAAAAGACGATAGATGCAGGCTCCTATGATTGCCGATGCAATTCCAAATCCAATCGTTCTTTTTCTTAAGATAGCTTCTCCAATAATGATGCCAGCCAATCCAAGAACCATCATTCCAGTTCCTGAAGTGATATCAGCAAAGTTTTGATATTGAGCCAATAATGCTCCAGATAAAGCAACAATTCCATTGGATAAAGCCATACCAATAAACTTCATACGATCAACATTGATTGAACTTGAACGAACCATGACTTCATTATCTCCAGTAGCTCTTAACATCAACCCTAAATTTGTTTTAAAGAAACCAAAAAGAACAAACCCGATAACCAATGAAAAGATTAATAAGATCAACAATTCCGAATCAATCAACGTGAATAATGTATTGGTAGAAAACAACGATATATTGGGAGCTCCACTCATAATTCGTAAATTAATCGAATAGAGAGCAACCATAGTCAATATGCCAGCCAATAAAGGCTGCATATGCATTTTGGTTTGAAGAAATGCCGTTACCATTCCACATAAGCCACCCGCTACAAACGCCAACAATAAACCAAGATAAGGATGACCTGCAATCGTCATTACAGCACAAACAGCACATCCTGTCGCAAAAGAGCCATCCACTGTAAGATCCGGTACATTTAAAACACGAAAAGATATATAAACACCTAGAGATAAGATTGAGAAAATGAGTCCTAATTCAATTGCTTTTAAAATGATCGTCAAAGACATCAAACCACTCCTATTCCACCATAATCAATCTGTCGTTATTTTTGATATCATCACTTAATTGAATTCCTAAAGTATCCAATGCATTCTGATTAATATAAATATTTAAATTATCCTTAAAGACTTTAACAGGAATATCATTTACAGACGTTCCATTCAAAATTTGATCTACCATATTTGCAGTTTCCTTACCCAGTTCTTCGTAATCGATTCCTACTGTCGCAAAGCCTCCATCCTGCACCATTGAGTCTGCACCGGTATAGAAAGGAATTTTAGCGTCCAAGGCAATCTGCGACAATGACTGCATGCCACTGGCTACAGTATTATCGTTTGGAGCAAATAGAATATCCACTTTCTCACATAAACTTACCGCACTTGATTGTAGTTCAGTCATATCTTTTCCAGTCCCTTCAATCAATTCTAAATTATTAGCTTCACAATACTCTTTTGCCTTCTCTAGATTAGAAACTGAATTTGTTTCGGCTGCGTTATACAAGAAACCAATTGTTTTGATACTTGGATCAATCTGCAAGGCAAGATCTAAGATTTGATCCACTTGAACCTCATCACTAGTTCCCGTGATATTAAGATCAGGATGTTCTGGATCACTAACTAATTTAGATCCTACTGGATCCGATACAGCTGAAAATACTACTGGAATTGTTTCGGCTGCATTGGCTGCTGCCTGAGCTGTCGGCGTCGCAATCGCAACAATAACATCACTTTCATCATCTTCGAACTGGGTAATGATTGAATTTAGATTGCTTTGCTGATTGGATGCATCTGCATAATTGATTTCAATATTTTCGCCATCTATATAGCCTAGTTCTTCCATCTGTGCACTAAAACTATCACGTATTGTATTTAATGATGTGTGCGAAACGATCTGAGCTACACCTACCACAGGAATTGAATCATCTGTATTGGATGCACACCCAAACAATAAAGTTGTTGATAATAAAATGGTTGAAATTTTCGTAATTGTTTTCATGATAATGTTCTCCTTTTTTCTTTCTACTTGTTTTTTTATTCTAGCTTCTGTTAATTTCCAATCATCTTTATCCATCGTCTCACCACCTTATAAAAAAAGTCCTGCATCAAAAAACTTTGACACAGGACAGAATATACAATAATCTGCGGTACCACCTGAATTGGTAAACGAATACCCACCTCTTGAATGCAATCACATTCTCATCAATATAACGGTTGAACCCGTCTTAGCTACTCGAAAACTCTTTCACCTCGCCCTTGGAAGTCCATTTGCAGAACTGTTACGATCGGTTTCCACCATCCCGACTCGCTTTGCGCACATCTTTCTGTTTGATCTCTTCCGCTTTGGTTTAATTAACTATAACGCAAAAATAAATGAATGTAAACAGTTTTCTTTAAAAATGTAAGATATTTTCATTCTATAAACTTTATGATCTTTGCCGGAACACCTGCCACAAGACAATTATCTGGAACATCTTTTGTCACAACAGCCCCTGCTGCGATAACACTATTTTCACCGATTGTTACCCCTGGCATAATAGAAACATTGGCACCGATCCAACAATTGTCTTTGACCTTGATAGGCAATGCCTGCTCAAAACCTTGATTTCTCTTATCAGGATCTAAAGGGTGATTGGCCGTATAAAATCCACAAGATGGTCCAATAAAACAATTGTTACCTATTGTAATCTTTGCGCCATCCATAAAATAACAATTGATATTCACAAAAACATTTTCGCCAAATGTTGTATTTTTTCCATAATCAAATGTGACTGGACTTAACACTTCAATGTGTTCACATGAAGCATTTAAGATCAAATTAAGGACATCTTTCTTTCTAGGGTCACTTGGCTTTAACTGATTATATTCAAAACAAAGATCATAACTATGCATTCGTTGTTTAACCAAGTCAATGTCATAGTTGGCATCATACCATCGACCCTGTTCCATCTTTTCTTTTTCTGTCATATTAATTTCCTTCTTAAAAAGAAAACGGACATTGTGCCCGTTATCCTAACATCATTCTATCATTAGCAAATACATCGCCACTTGCCTCTTCAAATTTTTTCAATAAGTCTTCCACTTTCAAACGTTTCTTTTCTTCACCTTTAACATCATAAATAATACGCCCTTCATGCATCATGATCAAACGATTTCCTATATTGATTGCATCCTGCATATTGTGTGTAACCATCAAAGCCGTCAATTTTTGTTCATCTACGATTTCTTCGGTAATTTTTAAAACTTTATGAGCCGTACGCGGATCAAGAGCTGCCGTATGTTCATCCAATAATAATAACTGAGGTTTTTTTAGAGTTGCCATTAACAAAGTCAATGCCTGTCTTTGCCCACCAGATAAAAGTCCAACCTTTACTGTCATTCTGTCTTCTAGACCTAACCCCAAACGTTGAAGCGTTTTATAAAAAACTTCTTTTTCTTCTTTGGTAATGCCCCAGCGAAGGCCTCGCTTCATTCCACGACGATTGGCCATAGCTAAGTTTTCCTGGATTGCCATATCGGAAGCTGTCCCCAACATCGGATCTTGAAAAACTCGTCCAATCATCTGAGCTCTTTGATGTTCTTTTAAAAGCGAAATATTCTTATCGGCCAAATAAATATATCCACAATCAATCGGATACACACCGGCAATCATATTCATCAAGGTACTCTTTCCAGCACCATTTCCACCGATGATCGTGATAAAATCACCATCATGTACTTCAAGATTGATATTATTCAAAGCTTTCTTTTCATTTACCGTACCAGGATTGAAGGTCTTTGACACGTTTTTGATCTTTAACATGTTTTATTCCTCCTTCCCTGTCAACTTTTTATACATAGCAACTTGATTACGTTTTGAGATAAGCACAGGAACACTTAAAGCAATTGCCACTAATATAGCCGTTAAAAGCTTTAGATCATCTGTATTCATTCCCATCTGCAATACAATCGCAACGATGATACGATAAATAATTGACCCTACAATAATAGAAGTTAAACGAAAAGCAAAATTTCCTTTTTGACCAAAAATAACTTCACCTATAACGATGGATGCCAACCCAATGACAATAGCACCGATTCCCATTTTAATATCCGCATATCCCTGTGATTGCGTAACCAAAGCTCCAGAAAGAGAAATCAAAGCATTTCCTATCATTAAACCTAAGATCTTAGTAACACTTGTATTAACACCTAGAGCTCGAACCATTTGTTCATTATTTCCTGTTGCACGAATTGCTGAACCTATTTCCGTTCCAAAATACCAGTATAAGATAGCTACGATTACAACAGAAACAATGATACCAATGATCAAAGCTGTCCAGGTTGATGATAGACCTGTCATTTCCGAGATGTTTTTAAACAGCGTTTCCGATTTCAAAAGTGGCGTATTAGAACGTCCCATAATTCTTAAATTAATTGAATACAAACCAATCTGCGTCAAGATTCCTGCCAAAATTGCTGGTATTTCACACTTTGTATGAAGAAAACCAGTTACAAACCCTGCAACAGCTCCAGCTATTGTCGCTAATAATAAAGCTAGAATGGGATCCACTCCATTCACGACACACACTGCACATACAGCACCCCCTGTTGCGAAAGATCCATCAACGGTTAAATCAGCTATATCCAAGATTCGATATGTTATATATACACCTAATGCCATCAACCCCCACAAAACACCTTGTGATAGGGCTCCCTGCATTGCTAATAAGACACTCATAATTATTCAATCACTGTTGCACTTTCTAATAAATCGGCAGGAATTGTAATACCAAGTTCATCGGCAACACCTTTATTGATTGTTAATGTACATTGTTCAGCAGGTAAATAAGCAATTGGTGTTTCAGCCGCTGTTTTTTCGCCATTTAAGATAGCTACGGCTTGCTGGCCTGCCAATTTCCCTAATTCATAATAATCAATACCATACGTTCCTAATCCACCATTTTCTGTCATTCCTTCTTCGCCTACGATACAAGGTAGATTATTCGCATTGGCAACTTGAGCTACAGTACTCATACCTTCCGCTAGAAGATTATCTGTTGGAATATAAATAGCATCTACTTTACCAATCAAAGATTCCGTTACCTGCTGAATCATATTTGAATCAGACACAGTTGCAATCTCATATTCCAGACCTGCTTTTTGAGCTGCTTCTTGAGCTAATTCTGCCTGTAAAATAGAATTATCTTCACTACTGCAGTACATAATTGCAATCTTTTTCGCATCTGGTAATAATTGTTTTAAAAGATCAATTTGTTCTGATACAGGAGTTAAATCACTAGCTCCGGTTACATTTGTACCTGGTTCCTCATTAGAATCAACCAATCCAGATTCTGCTGGATCCGTTACCGCAGAAACGACAATCGGAATATCACTTGTCTTACCAGCAACACTTTGTGCAGCTGGAGTCGCAATCGCATAAATCAAATCATTTCCATCACTCACCAATTTATCGGCAATCGTATCGCAATTCGATAAATCATTTGAAGCATTCTGATAGTCAAAAGATGTATTTTCTTCTGTATATCCTGCTTCATTCAAGGCATCCATGAATCCTTCATAAGAAGCATCTAAAGCTGGATGTTCTGTTAATTGTATGATACCTACTTTCGTATTTGCATCGGATGTCCCATCACTAGAACCGCAGGCCGTCATTGACAACATCAAAGTTGCTGCTACAGCCGCTTTCATTATTTTTTTCATAATATTCCTCCTAATTTTCAATATATTTTCATAATTTACATTATAGGCAATTTATTTTAATAAATCAATAATATCAGAAAAACTTGCTCCAATATCCCTGAATAAAGATGACCAAAATGATCAAAGGAATGATGTATGCAACATAAAAACGAATCGATTTAGGAAAACGTATCCCTTCTCCGGTATTGGCCTCCTGAAGAAAATTTTTCCATCCCCAACCATATCTAGACGTACAAAATAACACATAAATCATAGACCCTAATGGTAGTAAATTATTTGAAACAATAAAATCTTCAAGATCCTGGATAGTCGTACCAGTACCAAATGGTTGAATAAAATTAAATAAGTTAAATCCTAAAGCGCAAGGCAAAGATAAAAGAAATACAAGAATAAAACTAATACGAACCGATTTTTTACGATCCCATCCGGTCAATTCTTCCGTCATCTTCAAGATATTTTCAAATACCGCAATAATTGTCGTTAAAGCTGCAAAAGCCATAAATAAGAAAAATAATGCACCCCATAATTGCCCCATAGGCATATTGGCAAAAATATTAGGTAATGTCACAAAAACAAGGCCTGGTCCTTCTCCGGGATTAACACCATAGGCAAAACATGCGGGGATAACAATCAGGCCAGCTACTAAGGCAACAAATGTATCCAAACAAACAACTTGAATCGCCTCACCTGTAAGTCTTCTTTCTTTATCAATATAACTTCCAAAAATCGCAATAGCTCCAATTCCCAGACTCAAAGTAAAAAAAGCCTGTCCCATAGCTGCAAATACAACTTCACCAAAGCCTGAATCAATCATTTTAGAAAAATCAGGCAATAAATAAAATTTAATTCCTTCAACCGCTCCATTAAGAGTAACAGAACGAACTGCCAGCACCAACATGATTGCTAAAAGTGCGATCATCATATATTTAGATATCTTTTCCACCCCATTTTGTAAGCCTTTGGAACAAACCCAAAAACCGATACAAACAACAATAAACATAAACCCTACCTGTATGAGTGGATTAGCCAACATATTATTAAACTCAGCTGAGACTTGCTCAGTACTTAGACCATTGAAATCCCCCGTGATCATCTTAATGAAATATACAAGCATCCAACCACATATTGTTGTATAAAACATCATCAACAAATAATTGCCTACCAAACAGGAATACTTCATCCAATGCCATTTTGTTCCCTTAGGTTCAAGAACATCAAAAGATTTTGCAGCACTTCTTTGACTTGCTCTACCAACAGAATATTCCATAACCATGACCGGTAAGCCTAGTACGATCAAGAAAAATAAATAAACAACTACGAAAGCAGCTCCTCCATACTGACCTGTAATATACGGAAAACGCCAGACATTGCCCAAACCAATAGCACATCCGGCACTGATTAAAATAAAGCCTAAACGGCTTGAAAAACGATCTCTCATGATCAAATCCTCCCTAACAAATAATTTATCAAATATTGTAAGTGGTTTCAATGGAATTTTGATATGCGCAAATTTCTTTCATAAACAACAAGAAATAATTTTCATTAGCTTTTTGATATGATACAATATGAGCATGTTTTCAAGGAGGTATATTCATGAGCCTTATTATTCCTAAGGATTATAATCCTGTTTTATCCGTTCGTGAGACACAGGAAGCTATCAAATACATTCGAGATACATTCCAGCATGAGTTTGGTAAGGAATTACATCTATCCCGAATTTCTGCACCATTGTTTGTAGAAAAAAGTTCTGGGTTAAACGATAATTTAAATGGATTTGAATCTCCAGTGCACTTTTCAATGAATGCCATTCCAAACGAAGATATTGAAGTCGTTCATTCACTTGCAAAATGGAAGCGTATGGCACTTAAATTATACGGTTTTTCAAATCATGAAGGACTCTATACGAATATGAATGCCATTCGTAAAGATGAAGAATTAGACAATCTCCATTCAGCCTATGTTGATCAGTGGGACTGGGAGAGAATTATTGCAAAAGAAGAAAGAACCGAAAATGTCTTAAAAAGTCATGTTAGACGTATCTTTAAAGTCATCAAACACATGGAACATGAAGTGTGGTATAAATATCCTCAAGCTGTAAATCACCTTCCAGATGACATTACCTTTATCACAACCCAGGAACTGTTGGATCTATATCCTGAGCTAACCGCAAAAGAAAGAGAAAATGAAATCACAAAAAAATACGGCTGCGTATTTGTCATGCAAATAGGTGATAAGTTATCAAATGGTAAAAAACACGATGGACGTGCCCCAGATTATGATGATTGGAGCTTAAATGGAGATATTTTATTCTGGTATGAACCGCTGCAGTGTGCTTTAGAAATTTCCAGTATGGGAATTCGTGTAGACGAAAACTCAATGCCAATTCAATTAGAAAAAGAAGGTTGTCTAGAAAGATTAAATTATCCATACCATCAAGCAATCATGGAAAAGCGATTACCTTACACTATTGGCGGAGGAATCGGTCAATCAAGGCTATGCATGCTTCTATTAAAGAAAGCACATATTGGTGAAGTTCAAGCCAGTATCTGGCCTAAAGAAATGATTGAAACCTGTCTAAAAAATAATATCCAGATCTTATGATCTGGATATCTTTTTTATTCAATGAATTGTCTTAATGATGCAAGATCCAGCTTTTCAAACTGAACCATGAAAGGATACATCGTATTGGCGATTTCTTTACAACCGCCTTCTTTTGTGGATTCAATATTACAAGGCAAGATTGGATCATGTAATGATTTTCTAAGAAGGAACCAACCATGATCAAAACAAACACGATATCCTTCATAATTATCTTTTGCGGGCTCCATATTTGGTTGTTTTGCTACAAACTCTTTTAAACTATCCAATAGCTGATCTCCATAGTCTTGAAAATCCTCTGCGTTGATCTTAAAACGCAGTTCTTTTTCTTCTAATGGATATTTTAAATCTTTGATCAGTTCATCCACCGGTGTTTTAGCTGCTTCAATAACGATCTTGGTTGCTAGATAAGCCCCATCATCCAAAAAATAATTCTCTTTTAAGGCAGCATGTCCACTTGTTTCAATTGCTAATTGGCAATCAATGCCAGCTTCATTTAAGCGAATCGCTTCATTAATGACGTTTTTATATCCTCTTTTAAAACGATGGTGTTTTAAACCGTGAGTATTTAAAAAATCGTGAAGCTCATCACTTGTTACACTATCTGTGACGATCGTAGTTCCTGCATGATCTTTTTTTACTAACATTGCTGCTAACGCAATGATCGCATTACGGCTAATAGGTTTTCCATGACTGTCAACCGCACTACTTCGATCCACGTCTGTATCAAAGATAATACCTAAATTGGCTTTATGTTTTACTACAGCCTGACAAATAGAATCCATTGCTTTTTTATCTTCTGGATTTGGAATATGATTGGGGAAATGACCATCCGGTTCTAAAAATTGAGAACCTTCTACATTGGCACCGAGCGGTTTTAAAACTTTTTCAACATAAAAGCCCCCAGCTCCATTTCCTGCATCCACTACGATATGCAGTCCTTTTAACGGATGTTCATGATCTGGGGCGTTGACACCCTCTTTAATGATTTCCTGTAAATGTCTTGAATACGTATCCATCAAATTTGCTTTTGTGCAGGAACCGTTGTTTTCATGAATAAATGACTGGGTATTGGCAATTTCAATAATACGGGCAATATCCTCTTTATTTAACCCTCCATCTTTATCAAAAAACTTCATACCATTACGATTGAATGGTAAATGACTTGCGGTAACCATAATAGCTCCATCACAATCATATTCTTCAAAGATACAAGACATAAACATGCTCGGTGTGCTCGCTAAAGAACAATCCAAAACTTGTGCTCCATCAAAGATCAAACCATCCATGATGGAATGGCATAGACTATCAGCACTTAATCTGGAATCATGCCCGATTGAAATACGACAATCTTTTTTACTATGTTTTTCACGAATAAAAGTTAAAAAAGCGCGAGCTAGATCATATACGGCCTCATTGGTTAAGTTTACATGTTCGCCTTCGATTCCTTCAATGGCAATCCCTCGGATGTCACTTCCGTTTTGTAGTTTTCTATAATCCATAATCATCCCTCTTTTCTCTTTCTATAATAACACAAAGATCCAGACGTATATCTGGATCTTTTATGTTATTCATTGATTTCAATAGACTGGTTGTCTAGAACATCACTGTCATTGATGATTCCATCTTGATCTAAAGATGGTTCTTCATCCATTTTTGGAAGTTCTTCCGTTAAATTTTCATTGACGATGTTATCAAACTCTTCGTCTTGAACTTCATGCATACGAGCAATACGTTTATCACGTAGTTCTTTTGCCTTTGCCATAACGATTGCATTCTGAGGACGGTCGCCTTCGCATCCAGTTCCGGCAGGAATCAACTTACCGATAATGACATTTTCTTTAAGACCAATCAAATTATCAACTTTTCCTTTGATCGTAGCATCTGTCAACACTTTTGTAGTTTCCTGGAAGCTGGCTGCTGATAAGAATGAATCTGTCTCAACACTGGCTTTTGAAATACCTAACAATACTGGTTTGAACTGAGCAGGTGTCTTTCCAGAAAGTAAAGCCTCTCGGTTGATTTTAGTGATGTTATTCAAAGATAACTGAACACCAACATTTAGATCTGTATCTCCGCTGTCTACAACGATAACTTTCTTAAGCATCTGTTTGATCATAACTTCGATGTGCTTATCGCTGATTTCGATACCTTGTGACTGGTAAACCTTTTTAACTTCTTTCAAGATATAATCCTGAACTTCACGAACACCAGCTACACGCAACAATTCTTTTGGATCCAATGGACCTTCTGTCATGGCAACACCAGCCTGAATTGTTGCTCCAACCTGTACCCATGGACGAAGTGTCTGGTTTGCATTGATCTTATGAGAAACGCTTTCGTTAGCGTTTGTTACGATAACTTCCTGACGCATTGTTCCTTCAATACGTTCAATTGAAGTGATCTCACCTGTAATCTGTGCGATTACGGCAACACCTTTTGGACAACGTGCTTCAAATAACTCTTCGACACGAGGAAGACCCTGTGTAATGTCTCCTCCATCACCGCCGGCAACACCACCGGTATGGAATGTACGCATTGTTAACTGTGTACCTGGCTCACCGATACTCTGAGCAGCCATGATACCAATAGCTTCACCAACTTCTACATCTTTACCTGTAGCCATGTTACGTCCATAACATTTGCGACATACACCATGTCTTGACTTACAAGTAAATGCAGAACGGATATACATACCTTCAATTCCAGCATCTACGATGCGTTTTGCGATTTCATCCGTGATGAATTCATCACTGGCAATAATAAGTTCACCTGTATTTGGATCTGTTACATCTTGTTTAGAATAACGTCCAACTAAACGATCCATCAATGGTTCAATGACAGTGTTTGTCTTACGATCCATCAATGTTTCTACCCAGTATCCTTTATCAGTTCCACAATCATCTTCTTTTACGATAACATCCTGTGCAACGTCAACAAGACGACGAGTCAAGTAACCTGATTCCGCTGTTTTCAAGGCTGTATCGGTCAAACCTTTACGCACACCGTGTGTAGAGATAAAGAACTCTGATACGTTTAGACCTTCACGGAAACAAGAGTAGATAGGAACCTCTATGATAGAAGGAACATATTCACCGCTTCTACCCTTACCACTACCAGGTTTAGCCATTAAACCACGCATTCCGGCAAGCTGTGTAAAGTTAGATGTATTACCACGGGCACCAGAAGTAGCCATCATGTTGATTGGGTTCTTTCTAGGTAAGTTAGCCATCAACTCACCTACGATATCATCTTTTACATCTGCCCATAGCTTATTAAGATGACGTTCCCACTCTTCCATCGTCAACATACCTTTACGCTGTAGACGTTTTAACTGATCCGCTTTTTCACGACCCTCATCGACATGTTCCCATTTATTAGGAGCCACTTCAATATCAGAAAGTGAAACGGTAATACCAGCAACTGTTGAATACTTAAATCCTTTTGCCTTGATCTGGTCAAGGATTTCAGCAGTTTCATCAACAGAGTATCGTTTAAATACTTCAGCAATAACTTTACCTAAGTCTTTTTTCTTAACAGCATCTACGATTGGTAGCTGCTCGATATATGCTTTGATATCTTCTCCAGGTTTTACGAAGTATTTAGCTGGAGTTTCTTCAAAGTTTTCTTTTGAAACTTCGTTCAAATACGGGAAGTCTGCAGGGAACATATCATTGAAGATGATCTTTCCTACAGTTGTGATCAAGTAATCATTTTCATGCACTGGATTAAATGAAGTTTTATTCATACCCTTAACAGGCAATGCAATACGTGAATGCAAGTGAACCTGCCCTGTTTGATATGCAAGCATAACTTCATCTACATCTGAATATACATGACCTTCATTTAATGCATAGCGTTTCCAAGCTGCAGCTTCTTTTGGACAATCTGCATCCATATAATGCTGAGATTCTTCCAACAATTCCTGTTTCGTTTCTTCCATTGTTAGATAGAAGTTCCCCATAACCATGTCCTGACCTGGAGTAACGATTGGTTTTCCATCTTTTGGACCAAGGATATTATGAGAACCTAGCATCATGACCAATGCCTCAGCACGTGCTTCTTCAGACAAAGGAACGTGAATAGCCATCTGGTCACCGTCGAAGTCAGCATTAAATGCGGTACAAACAAGTGGATGTAGACGCATAGCACGTCCTTCTACAAGTTTAGGAAGGAAGGCCTGAATACCCAAACGGTGAAGCGTAGGAGCACGGTTCATCAAAACTGGATATCCATCAATTACTTTTTCAACAACATCCCAAATTCTAGGATCACGTCGTTCGATCAACTTTTCAGCATTTTTTGGATTGGCTGCCAATTGTTGATTTACGATTTCATTAATAATAAATGGTTTAAACAAGTTGATTGCCATTTCACGAGGAATACCACACTGATACATCTTCAAATCTGGTCCTACGGCAATAACAGAACGTCCAGAGAAGTCAACACGTTTACCCAACAAGTTCTGACGGAAACGTCCCTGTTTACCTTTCAATGAATGTGAAAGTGATTTTAGAGCACGTCCTCCAGCTCCTGTGATTGGTTTAGAACGGCGTCCATTATCGATTAAAGCATCAACTGCTTCCTGTAACATACGTTTTTCGTTTTGAACGATGATATTTGGTGTACCAAGTTCCAACAATTTACGAAGACGATTGTTACGAGTGATTACACGACGATATAGATCATTTAGATCACTTGTCGCAAAACGTCCACCATCCAACTGTAACATTGGTCTTAAATCTGGTGGTATTACCGGAATGTTTGTCAGGATCATCCATTCAGGTTTGTTATCTGATTTTCTAAACGCATTGATCGTATCAAGACGTTTAATCAATTTTTTACGTTTTTCACCTTGAGCTTTTTCTAGAGCTTCTTGAACATCTGCATATTCCTGTTCAAGATCTACATCCTGTAATAGACGCAATACAGCCTCAGCACCTGTTTGTGCTGTAAAAGAACCAGCTCCATAGATAGCCATATTTTCACGATATTCTCTTTCAGACAAGATCTGTTTGTATCCTAGATCTGTATCCTTAGGATCGGTTACGATATAGCTTACAAAGTATACTACTTCTTCAAGTTGTTTTGGTGTCACATCCAACAATAAAGCCATACGACTTGGAATACCGCGTAGATACCAGATGTGAGCTACTGGAGCAGCCAAATGGATATGACCCATACGTTCACGTCTTACGCTCGCTTTTGTGATTTCAACACCACAACGATCGCAGACAACGCCTTTAAAACGCACCTTCTTATATTTACCGCAGGCACATTCCCAGTCCTTTGTAGGGCCGAAAATGCGCTCACAGAAAAGTCCGTCACGTTCTGCTTTTTGAGAACGATAGTTGATCGTTTCAGGCTTTGTTACTTCACCATGTGACCATTTTAAGATCGTTTCAGGTGATGCCAAACGAACCTGAATTGAGGCAAAATTGTTTATACTCATAGATTTTTAAGCCTCCTCTTCTTCTAGTTCTTCAAATGAATCATTTGATTCATCCATATCATTCACAAGTTCTTCCTTGTGTTCTTCGTGATTATGTTCATGCACTGTTCCTGGTTCATCGTCATCGCTTGTGATATCAACTTCATTGTTATTTTCATCCAACAAACGAACATCAATCGCAAGACCTTGTAACTCGTGCATCAATACGCGGAATGATTCTGGAATTCCTGGTTCTGGAATATCTTTACCTTTGATGATAGCTTCATACGTTTTGATACGTCCTTGAATATCATCGGATTTGATTGTCAAGATTTCCTGCAATGTATGAGCAGCACCATAAGCTTCAAGTGCCCAAACCTCCATCTCACCAAATCTCTGTCCACCATTTTGTGCTTTACCACCTAATGGCTGCTGAGTTACTAGTGAGTAAGGTCCCGTTGCACGAGCATGAAGTTTATCGTCAACCATGTGAGCAAGCTTGATCATGTACATTACACCAACAGAAATTCTTTCATCGAAAGGCTGTCCTGTCTGTCCATCATATAGAACCTGTTTTCCATCTTTGGTCATGTTTGCTTCTTCCATTACGCTTGCAAGTTCTTCATTTGATAAACCATCAAATACTGAAGTTGAGAACTTAACGCCTAATTTCTTAGCTGCATAACCTAAATGGATTTCCAAGATTTGTCCGATGTTCATACGAGAAGGCACACCGAATGGGTTCAAGATGATATCAATTGGTGTACCATCTGCCATAAATGGCATATCTTCTACTGGAAGGATCTTAGAGATGACACCTTTATTACCATGACGTCCAGACATTTTATCCCCTTCAGAAATCTTACGTTTCTGGACGATATATACTTTAACTCGCTGATTTACTCCAGGTGGAAGATCAGATCCATCGCCACGTTTGAATACACGGATCGAATGAACGATTCCAGCACCACCATGAGGTACTTTCAATGAGTTATCACGTACTTCACGTGATTTTTCACCGAAGATAGCTAATAGAAGTTTTTCTTCTGGGCTTACTTCGCTCTGTCCTTTTGGCGTAACCTTACCAACAAGGATATCTCCTTCTTTAACCTCAGCCCCAATACGGATGATACCTCTTTCGTCTAATTGACGAACAGCTGCTTCACCAACGTTTGGAATATCGCGGGTGATTTCTTCTGGGCCAAGTTTAGTATCACGGCAGTCAATGTCATATTCTTCGATATGAATTGAAGTATATACATCATCACTTACCATTCTTTCTGACATGATGATCGCATCCTCATAGTTGTAACCATACCATGTCATGTAAGCAATTGTTACGTTTTGTCCTAAAGCAAGCTCACCATTTTGCATACTTGGACCATCGGCAAGGATATCACCTTTTTCAACCTTTTCACCAACCTCCACGATTGGACGCTGGTTAATGCAAGTACTTGCATTAGAGCGAGCAAATTTTCTTAGCTGATATGTGTGCTCTTCGCCTTCATTGTCTTTGACAACGATACGGATTGAGTCAACATAAGTAATGATTCCATCTTCTTTGGCAACAACACCAACACCAGAGTCTTTTGCAATCTTATATTTTTACGATTTGACCTAATCCATTC
>NZ_KI270955.1 GCF_000469305.1 Faecalitalea cylindroides ATCC 27803 | reverse complement strand
ATGACAATTCACGATCCTGGCCTGTACATTCCAGTTTGGATCTTTAGTCTCTAAGATTTTGATCAAAACGTCCGAAGTCGTAATTGTCAACAGCATTCTCGCCTGCAGAACATTATCAATTTTTTCATCGTAATGATATACGAACCGTCTGTGATCCTTATCGGTCTCCACATAGTATCCTGGTTCTTCTTCTGTCATTGTTTCAAGCACATCGTCAATGGAAGCAGCATACATTTCTATAAGTTCTTCTTTTTGCGGCGGCGTAACTCCAAGGATCAGATCGTTTCCATCCCGCTCTACGCTATAACAATAATCACTGAACTCTTCAAAATTATCCTCGATATCAGAATTTGCGAACTCAAATATCGAAGCAGGTATAGTAATTTTTTCTAGCGTTTCCGGCTGATCCCCTTCTACCGCAGGATCTGCAACCGGCATACTTGCACATGCACTGCAGGCAAGTACCGTGGAAACCACCACTGCATCTAATAGATATTTATACAATTTCTTCATGATCACACCTTAAAATAATTATACCTGATTTTTATCGAATATTGAAAAGATCAGGAACAAAAATAGATCCAAAACTGCATTTTTCCATCTCAAAAAAAAGATCCTGCTTTCGCAAGATCAAATGTGTTTATGATAAGCATCATACAGCTCATTTTTAGAACCATTCATTTCCTGGGCTACCCGTTTGATGGCTTCTTTGGTTTTCATTCCTCCATCAATGAGCATTTGTACTTGTTTGAGAGCCCCTTCCATATCAAAAGCTTTTGTTTCCGATACCTTTAGCACCTTTATTGACCCATCTTCCAAAACGATTGTTCCATTTCTCGATTTCTAAAACAGCAATAGCATCTGGCCTTTGAGCATAGATAAGTATCTGTTCATCAAAACGAAGGCGAAAATTTCTTCCTGCCGTTTTTAAGAAAGATTTCCAGCTATCAGCATTTTCACTTACTTCGTTAATCGTTTGATAATAAAGATCGGTGATAAGTTCATACTTCCTAGCCATTATTTTCACCTTGTTTATCTACTTCATCATCGCCACCACATAAGTAGGAGTATAGCTTTCCGCTTTTTGTACTCTTTTGTAGAGCCAAGATGATGCTCATCTCAGGAATCGTGATTCCTTTGATTTGTAGAATATTCTCCATCTCTAGCTTTTGAAGTTTCTTTTCTGTGTCATAACCAGATTCTGTAAGTTTAGTGATGACCTTTATTTTCTGTTGCATCGTGAATTCGCTAGGCATAGTTTATTCCTCCTTGTTAAGTGCATAACTACGATAGAGTATTTCCAGTTCCTTTCTTATTTGATGACAGCTTCGATCACCTGCAAGCTCAGGAATCTATGCCTGAATCTTCGCTCTTGATCTTCTTACGCTTTCAAAATGTGGCAACCTTAATTCTCTATAGTGATTCATCACTGAAGAAAAAGAGAATGAGCCAATATCCCGATCACAAGTTGGATAAGGATTCACTGCTTCACAAACAAGCAAATAAAGTTTCATATCATTATTCCTTGCTTCTTCATTTGCTTTTAAGATCTCTAAAACAACTTTTTCGATGGTATATGGATTATTCATAAGTGTTCCTCCTTTACAAAATAAAAAGGGCGAACAGTTTTTTGCTCGCCCGCGATTGATATAAATTGGAATAAGCGTCATCGCTAAACATTCTTATTCATTTATTGTGTTATTTCCTTTGCAACTACTCGAACTCTGTAGTCACACTTGTTTTTATTTCGTGTGTCTACTTTAGTGGAATCATATCAAGAATTTTCTCTTCTGCTCTTTAATAGATTCTATTTAATTATAATTGCCATATGGGGTAATCTCCCAACCAACTCTTGAATTACTTCTTGTTACAACTATTGTATAAATGCCATCGTTTAAAGTATATGATTGATCAAAATTAAAACGGAAACCATCTCCCGGTAAAATTTCATCATTACAGTAAACACCTACGATATTATTAGATTGATCATAAACAGTAACATTTAACGAATCATAATATGAAGTGGAAGAAAAATAACCTGTGATTCTTAATGTGCCATATTTATTCATGCAAATTCTATACGTTGTTTGATTTGAAGTTTCCGACAATTTTATCATACCTCGATTTTGTTCATAAAGTGCCTGTTTTTGTTCTTCTACTCCTCTTATTTGATCATACCTCGAATTTATTAAAACCAACTTTTCATTATAAATATTTGTTGCTTGTTCATAACTTGGATCCGTTTTATAAACTTTCGCGTACAATTCTTCTAACTCATCTTTCTTAGTATCTAATTCTGATTCAGAATAACCTTCAATTCCTGACAAATCAAATGAAGATAAATAATCTAACGAAGAATACGACTCCATTTTATGAAAAAAGCGATTTACCGTGTCGAGACCATAAATATTAAAATCGTCAACTTGCAACAATGATGTATAATATTCATCCGCCTTTTCTTTATCTCCATCATTAATAGCATCAATTCCTAAATTCGCAAGTTTTAAAATTTCGTCATATCGCCGTTCTTCTTTCTTTTCTTCTCGATAATAGCTATAAAAAATTAGCGATCCTATTATAATACAGACACCTATTATCACACCATACCTTTTATATTTAGTTTCCATACACATACTCCTATCTTCTCAATATGATTTAATGATATCCTTATAAAAGTATAGCACGAAAAAATCCAGTTTTTAATCTCACCTACATAATGTTCTCAATGTTAAATTAGGCAATAACAATCACATGACTTTACAATTTGGATCGGGTTAATTTTACAATTTTTTAAAATTTACTGCGCCAAAATTATCCAAGTTAAGCAATCCAAAATTAAAAATAAGTGATCTTTTTGGGTTGGCTTCCCTTTAACATCATTCCTCATTTTCTTTTACCCTATTCAAACCTTGATGTTAGCATTATCTTCTTTTTTCACGAATGACTTATTGAATAAGATAAAGTCTGAAGCATGTATAATCCAATAAAAAATCGAATCAAAACAATATAAAATGTATAGAAACTAATTTAATATTTCGTAACTTATCTAATATATAATAAAGTCTCTTCTTTATATGAGCGAATTCTTCCAAGTTATCTTGATCAAGTCTTATTCATTTCTTTAAAGTGGTAGCATTTTGGTAGCAACCATCATCTGAACATCAAAAAAAGGGGGTCTAACAGTTAAAAGTTAG
>NZ_KI270954.1 GCF_000469305.1 Faecalitalea cylindroides ATCC 27803 | reverse complement strand
TGTTATTGATTTCATCGATCTAGAACGCTTTGAACAGGCGGCTTACAAAAGAAGAGCAGGAAGAGCTGGTCGAACACGTTGAAATAAGAGAATGCTTACGTAATAATGGCTAAATCGATATATGCAGCCTGGAAAACATAGATGGACTGCAGCGTATGAACGAGCTCATTGACCAGCTCCAGAAAAAAGGGGCGGAAATTGTACTGTACGAGGATGACAGAGTTGTAGAAACTGAATTCCTAAAAAATATCATTGAAGCACACTTTGATTCAGAAAGGTATCTGCAGGAAAAGGACGATAAAGTTATTGAGAAAGATTAGTGATTTGAGGAGGAAGATTTATGAGGATCACAGACATTTTTGATGCCGTAAGAGATGGAACTTACTTTGACTTTATGGATTTTTATTCCGGAAATCCGAATTTGTTCAATAAGTATGCAGGGATGAGTCTGCTTCAATTGTCTGTTGTCAATGACCGTTATCCAGATGAAAAAATAAAGATCCTTCGTTTTTTGATTTCTGAGGGAGCGGATGTTAACTTTCTGAGTCCAAAAGATCAAAGAAATGCGCTGCATATATTTTATTTTTCTGTTTTAAGACCTGAGCCTCAGTACATGTTAAAAATAACGCAGCTTCTGATTGCGGCTGGAGTGGATATCAATAAAAAAGATAAATATGGCGCGATACCGCTGCAGTATGCGATTACCGCTGTGAAACTGCCGACGAAGACAATCATGCCGGTATATCAATATTTGATGGATCGAGGATCAAATATTTGTGAAAAAGATAACTTTGGCAAAACTTGCCTTGATTATGCTGAAGAATTTTCATGGAGAAATGATTTGATCCATTTGTTGGAAGGGAACAATATATTCTAAATATGAAAAGGTTAAAAAAACAGGAAATCATTTTTTTTGTTCTTGTATTGGCAGTCATAGCCGCTGGTCTGCTTCTGCCCAAAACAGGAGAACTGGTACTGCTGGATGAATTTTGTGATCTATCAGTTATATGGATCGTTTGTGCTTATCTGGTCATCCGGGTGGTGCGAAACAGGACTTTGCTGTCGGCTTCCAGAAAGGCTCTGGGAGCAGGCGTTGTTATCGTGTGTTTTGCTTTAGCGCTCTGGTTTTCTAAGGATCTGGTGCTTGATTTGTCGTCAGGTTCGCAAACGGTTGAATTAAAGGATATACAAGTCAGCGAATCTTTGGCACATACGGGAATTTTTTCGCACCATTATTATCTGACTGGTTCTGATAATGAGGATGAAATTCTTCGATTAGAGATTTCGGGCGAAGACTATGGCAGGCTGCAACAGGGTCAAACCGTAAGGGTCGAGTACTATAAACATACGGGGCGGATCGTGAAGGTGGATTGAAAAGAAGTAGATTTATTTTTGGTTTTATGCTAAATTTTTTCCTAAAGAAATAAAAGCGACAAATTGAAATGAGGAATGGAAATGAAAAAGAAGATTTCACGTGGCGATTTGTTCTATTACGATTTTGGAGAAAGAGAAGGATCGATTCAATCTGGAGTGCGTCCGGTATTGGTTGTCCAAGCTAATGAGTTTAATACCAACGCTCCAACTATTATCGTTGCTTCGCTTACTACAGTATTAAAGAAAAGATACTTACCGTCGCACATAATATTAGGTAAGGAATTTGGCTTAAAGAAACCGTCAATGGTATTGCTCGAACAGATCCAGACAATCACAATAGGTTTCGCTCAAAAACAATTGCGTTTAGAGTATCACCTGAAGAAGATGAACAAATAAATATTGCTGTGTCTTTAACAGGATTATCTAAACAAGATTTTATTACCAGTAAACTATTGGATAGAACGATCAATGTACAAGCTAATTGTAAAGTTCATAGAGCTGTATTTGATCGGCTTGGTGAAGTTCTCGATGAATTAAAAAGGCTGGAACCATCAGACGATATAGATGATGAATTAATGGATAATATATCGCTTATATTGACAGTAGCTAATGGGCTTTATAATCCAGAAAATCATATTGAAAGTGAGTAAACCTTTATAGGATTGCTATTTGGATTTATAGAATTGCCATTTGGCTACAAACTTTAAAGATATTTTGTTGTTTGCTATAATTAGTTTAAAATGTGGAGTGATTAATTTATTTATGTGAGGAGGGCCGACTTGCAATATAAGGTATATGGAAAACAAAACCAAGATGTGATTGTTCTTCTGCACGGTGGAGGCTTATCGTGGTGGAATTATCGAGAAATCTCTGAATTACTTCAAAATGATTTACAGATAATTATCCCAATACTAGACGGACACACAGGCAGCGATAAAGATTTTACTTCAATTAAAGACAATGCCGACGAAATCATTTCTTTCATTGATAGGAATTTTGGTGGCTCGGTATTATTGATTGGCGGGTTATCTCTTGGTGGGCAAATACTAGTTGAAATGTTATCTCAGCGAAAAAACATCTGTCGTTATGCAATTGTAGAAAGCGCATCAGTTATTCCGTCTAAACTAACTTACTCTCTGATACGACCAACATTTGGAACGTGTTATGGACTGATCAAACAAAAGTGGTTTTCTAAATTACAATTTCGTTCGCTTCGAATAAAACCAGAACTGTTCGATGACTATTATCAAGACACTTGTGGTATCACAAAGCAAAATATGATTGCTTTTTTACAAGAAAGTTCTATGTATTCTATGAAAAAAACTCTTGGTGAGTGTACAGCGAAGGTTCATCTGTTTGTTGGAGAGCGGGAAAATAAACGTATCTTATTTTCTGCAAAAAAGATCAGAGAAGTGATCAAAAATTGTGATTTACACATACTCCCGTCTATGTATCACGGTGAATTTTCTATTAACCAGGCTGATCGTTATGCAAAAGAGTTATATGACATTATAAAATTGCATTGATTTTCTGGTTTTCGATTAAAGTACGGTTAAACAGTACTTTCAAGAAAGAATTATTTAGTACCCTAATGGAAGCTGCTAGCCATCAGGAACTATTCCAAACGAACAGTTGCAACGAATTTTGCAACAAAAAATATGATAGGTAAAATAAGATATAGATAATATGGATGAAACAAGCCAAAATAGCCATCATTTAGATAATAAATATGAGAAATGATAATACATATAAGGAGTTCGAATAGTATATATGAGAAAAGCCGTTTAACGTTACCAAAATTGAAAAAATGATAAAATCGGTAACGTTAAAT
>NZ_KI270953.1 GCF_000469305.1 Faecalitalea cylindroides ATCC 27803 | reverse complement strand
CACTATTTATATGATTTCTATGAACTTAAACCAAAACGAAGGATGCTTAGCGGCATCCTTTACTGAATACTTCGTATAATGTATATTATGTAATTTTTTGGAAGTTTATTTTTAGGAGATCGAATTCTCCTTTATATAAAGCACTTTTGAAGGGGCTCAATTACCTTTAGTAATGTATTTTTTTAATTCCCCTAATTTATGAATTACATACGATCATCTTTTATCGTTTGAAAGGCTTCAATACCAATTTACTCTTCTAACTCATTTGCATCGAGACGACCAGTTGTTCATTTTTTCGGTTTTCGATGCAAATTAGAAGATCGTGATTGTTTTAAGTTTACGATACTTTGTCTTAAAATGAATTCATATAAAAAAGGTCGTATCGTTACGACCTAATTTGAAGCGATTTATCTGTCTTTTGGTTTTGGTAATATTAAGTTAAGTATAATTGCGGTAATGGTCGCAAGAACTACTGGAGACTTACCAAATACAGTTGATACCCATAATGGGAATGTTTCTAATGAAGCGGAAGCTTGCGTAACACCCATACCAAGTGCAACCGCAAGACCTACGATTGATGTATTACGATAATCCAAAGGTTGAGATGCAATTAGCTTCATACCTGTCATCGCAATTGAAGCAAATACTGAGATCGTAGCACCACCTAAAACACATTGAGGAATTGTTGTTAGTAACGCTGAGATAACCGGTACAAAACCAGCAATCAATATAATACAAGCAGCAAGTCCTAATACGCAACGGTTTACAACTTTAGTTGTCGCAACGATACCAACATTCTGTGAGAAAGTTGCTGTTGGAAGACCACCAAAGAAAGATCCAAGAATGTTAGTTATACCATAGGCAACGATTCCGCCTTGTAATTCATCATCAGTAGGTTGACGATCAAGACCACCAGATGTTGTTGCAGAAAAATCCCCTATAGCTTGAATCGAATTAATTGTGAATAAAATAACAAATGTTAAAATGGCAGAGAATTCGAATTTCATACCAAAATGCATAAATTGAGGTACCTGGAACATTGAAGCTTGTGTAACGGATGAAAAATCAATCATGCCAAAACATGCTGCGATTATATATCCGGCAATGATACCGATTAAAATTGAAGATAGTTTCCAGATTCCCTTGGCAAAATGGTTTAATCCAGTTACGATTGCAAGAACAATAAAGGCTATTAACCAATTCTGCCATGAACCATAATTTGCTGAAGAAGCACCTCCAGCCATATAATTTACGGCTGTAGGATATAACGATAATCCTATCGTAAATACAACAGTCCCTGTTACGATTGGCGGGAATAATTTACGCAATTTTTTAATAAAGATTCCAACCAAGATAGCTGCAATACCACCAATAAGCTGAGCTCCCAATATTGTCGCAATATCATAGGTGCCGGCAATTGCCTGCATGCTTGGAAGATAAGCAAAGCTTACCCCCATGATCACAGGAAGTCCAGATCCAATCTTGCGACCAATTGGAAACAATTGGATCAATGTTGAGATACCGGCAATGACCAAGGCTGCCTGCACAAAAATAACTTGATCATGGACACCAAGTCCTGCAACTTGTGAAATGATGATGGCTGGAGTTACACAACCAACGATCATCGCAACAACATGCTGTAATGCTAATGGAAATGCTTCTTTAAGCGATGGAATCCCATTTAGCTCAAAAACGGATGCTTTTTCATTTTTTGTCTTCATAATCTCTCCTCTTTCTCGTTTGATACTCAATACAGTTTAAGGTAATGTTAGATTTTTAGATTTTTTATCCTTCCCTTCTCTATTCTCTAATCTGTCCATTTCCTTTGATAATATATTTATATGTACACAATTCTTCCAGTCCCATAGGACCTCTTGCGTGAAGTTTCTGAGTACTGATTCCCATTTCACATCCTAGACCAAAAACGCCTCCATCTGTAAAACGTGTACTCGCATTAATATAAACGGCCGCACTATCGATCGTACTGGAAAATTTGGTTTGTGCTTGTTCATTTTCAGAAATGATCGCATCACTATGATGTGTTGAGTGTTCTTGAATATGTTCTATAGCTTCCTCAATAGAATCCACTACTTTAATAGCTAATATATAATCTAAAAATTCAGTATCAAAATCCTCATCGGTTGCTAGTGTTCCATCAATAATTTGATGAGCAATTGGATCCAAACGTAATTCAACAGGTATTTTATCTTGAGCTTTTCTCTGTTCTACCAATACTTCTTTAAGCTTTGGTAAGAAATCCTGGGCAATATCTTTATGGACAAGACAAACTTCTTCTGCATTGCAAACACTTGGTCTTTGTGTCTTTGCATTTTCGATGATTTTGACTGCCTTATCTAAATTGGCATCTTTATCTACATAGATATGACAAATACCAGTACCAGTTTCAATGCATGGAACGGTCGCATTTTGAATGACAGATTGAATCAAACCTTTTCCTCCGCGAGGAATCAAAAGATCGACATATCCGTTTGCTTTCATAAGATCATAAGAACTCTGTCTTGTTGTATCTTCAATCAAATGTATGCGATTTTTACTCATACCAACATTTTCAAGCCCTTCCTGCAAAGCTTTTACGATCGCATTCGCGCTGTTCCAAGCTTCTTTTCCGCTTCGAAGGATACATACACTTCCCGCCTTGATGGTTAAAGCAGCTGCATCGCTTGTAACGTTTGGACGACTTTCATAGATTATGGCTATTACTCCCATTGGTACGGAAATCTTATTCACAATAAGTCCATTCTCTAATGTATGGGTAGAGAGAATTCTTCCAGTTGGATCTGGTAATTTAGACACATCTAAGATTCCCTTAGCCATATCTTGTATTCTGGATGCATCTAGATACAAACGATCGAGCATAACTTCTGAAATTTTATTTTTGGCATTTTCAATGTCGATTTTATTCTTCGATAAAATGTCATCTGTATGATCAATTAAAGCTTTTGCCATTGCTCTCAAGGCAGTGTTTTTTTCTTCTGTTGAGTAAGGAGCTTTATTGCTTTCACGTTTTGCTTGAATCAATATCTCTTGTGTATTCATGATTTCACTGCCTTTCCCATAAAGTATGTTCCAATTCGTTTTCCTTCCAGGATATCATAAAGGTTTTCAGGTTTTGAACCATGGCAGATGATCATATCGATACCATGATCTGTAACGATCTTGGCTGCCTGCAGCTTGGTAACCATACCACCAGTACCTAACATAGATCCTTTATCTTTTCCTAGATGCATGATATCTTCATCCAAGTTTTGTACGATTGGAATTAATTTGGCATCTTTATTTTGATGCGGATCATCTGTATATAGACCATCGATATCACTTAAAAGGATCAATAAATCAGCTTTTATGCAACAAGATACAATAGCACCTAGTGTATCATTATCACCAACGGAAATCTCACTGGTAGAAATCGTATCATTTTCATTAACGATTGGTAAGGCATTTAGTTCTAATAAACGGTATAAGGTATTTTGAAAATTTACTCTTCTTGATTCCTGCTCGACATCTTCTTTTGTCAATAAGATCTGGGCAACCGTATGATTATACTCACTAAATAACTTGTCATATGTATACATCAATTCACATTGTCCAATCGCTGCGGCCGCCTGTTTAGTTGGCATATCATTAGGACGATTGGCTAACATTAATTTCCCGACACCCATTCCAATTGCACCGCTGGAAACAAGAATAATCTCGTGTCTACTATTTTTAAGATCACTAAGTACTTTTACTAATTTTTCAATATGACGGATATTCAACCTGCCTGTTTCATGGGCAAGGGTTGATGTTCCTACTTTAACAACAATTCGCATAATTAATCTCCTAGCTAATATGAAATTTCAAATGTAGTCGTACTTCCAAAGCTATTGGAGATCAAATTGATCGTGAATACATTTGTATCTTTGTCTGAAAAATCGATTCCAACATTTTCAAAAGTAAATTCAATATTACATGTCATTTCCTTTTGTGGTTCAAGAAAATAAACTATATATCCTGTGGCTGTTCCTTCATAATCTTCTGTCTTTGGAGCAAGTCCATCGTTTGAAAAGTCAATCTTTTTATAATCCTCTAAAGACATCCCAGAGAAATCTCCTTTATCACTATATTGAGTGAGATCAAGACCATTTAAGATACCATGCGGTTCTAGATATGGAATTACAATGTTGTGATCGGTTTTATTTATATACGTGATTTGAAGATTTGAAAGCTTTGTGGTTCCGTTTGAAAAATCAGCTTTTGTTTTTGATGCATCTACTTCGATTGCCATGGCTCTATCTTCAAATAAAGTGAATTTTTCTTTTCCCTGCTCTTGAATTTGTGTATTATCGGCTTCTCTTACATCAGCTGCATTAAAGGATAAGAAATCCTCAGTTTTAGGAAAATAGAAACCAATATCTTTTTGATTATTATTTGGGAAACCTACATATCCATAAACATAGGTTGATTCATTACTGGCAATGGTACTTGATGGTGTAGACATATAGCGATCGATCGCATTGATATTTTCATCTTTATCATCGGTCAATGAATAAGATAAAAGTGAGGTATCATAACTAGAATCAGAGTTATTTTCGATGATGGCCATATAGTAATAGTATATTGAATTCGATTCTTTATTTTGGATCTTCATAACATCTTCCAATCGAAAAATAACGTCTTCTTTAAGCGTAACAGACGTATTTTTTGAACACCCACAAAGACCTAAGAATAAAAAAAGACTTGTAATGACAGAAATAATTTTTTTCATATGAATCCAACTCCAATACTCTTTATAAAATGTATCAAAAATATGCCTACTATGCAAACAAAAAAAGACCAGGCGACAATGAATGTCATCTGGTCATATTATTATTTCCCCATTTCATTCATAC
>NZ_KI270952.1 GCF_000469305.1 Faecalitalea cylindroides ATCC 27803 | reverse complement strand
AATCTACGATTCCACATAGTTGCTCCTCCTGCTACTCATAAGATTTAAAGAACAAACCTAACTGGAACATTTTGTCCTTTACTTCTTTCAATGATTTCTTTCCTAGATTTTTAACATGCATCATTTCATCTTCAGTTTTTTGAGTTAATTCATCCACGGTTTGAATACCTGCACGTTTTAAGCAGTTATAAGAACGTACAGACAGATCTAAATCTTCGATCATCATTGTATTGACTTTCTTGGTATCTTCAACATGTGGCTGCTGTACCATAAAGCTTTCTTCCAGTTTTAGATTTGCTAATGGTACTAACACATCTAAATTCTTAACACAGAACGCTGCAGCACGACTAATAGCCTGTAAAGGTGTGATTGTTCCATTTGTCGTTACGGTAAAATGAACCTTGTCATATTTTGCATCCTGTCCTACACGTGCTGGTTCAGATAGATAGTCAGCACTTTTTACTGGTGTAAACATTGCATCTAGGAATACAACATCTTCACCTAAATCGTACTCTTCTTCATTTTCCAATGAGCTTTTATATCCTGTTCCAAGGCAAGCATATAGATCCATTTCAAGTGACGTTCCTTTTTCTAAAGTACAGATCACTTGTTCAGAATCCACGATTTCAACCTCTTCAGGACAAATAATATCAGCTGCCTGAATGATTGCTGGTCCTTTTTTTGAAATATGAAGTGCTTTGATTCCTTCACTTTCACAAGAAATTTTTAAAGCCTTCAAATTTAAAGAAAGAGTATTTACATCTTCAAGGATTCCTTTGATCACAGTCTGATCTTTTGTGCATCCTTCAATTTTAAAACCAATAACAGCGCAACCAGGCAAGTTTGATAACATTGTATTTTTAATTGTGCTGCCTACTGTAGTTCCAAAGCCTCTTTCAAGAGGTTCAAAAACATAAGATCCAGTATTGTTTTCTTCATCTACAAACTCTTTGTGAAATGAAGCTCTTTCGAATTCCTGCATCTATTGCCTCCTTACTATCCACGAGGTCGTTTTGGTGGACGACATCCGTTATGTGGAATTGGTGTTACATCATTGATCATTGTGATATCTAGTCCAGCTACCTGCAACGCTCTTACCGCTGCTTCTCGTCCTGGTCCAGGTCCTTTTACTTCTACGCTCACAGTCTTCATTCCATGATCCATTGCCGCTTTCCCGGCTGCTTCTCCTGCCAGCTGCGCTGCATATGGTGTGCTCTTTCGGCTTCCCTTGAATCCTAAGGCTCCTGCACTGCTCCATGCAACTGCATTTCCCGCCTCGTCTGTGATCGTTACGATCGTATTATTGAAAGTTGAGTGGATGTGTGCACATCCGCGTGCTATATTCTTCTTTACACGACGTTTTCTTGTCTTCTGTACCTTTGCCATATCCTTCTACTCCCCTTTCTTACTTCTTCTTGTTGGCTACTGTCTTAGCCTTCCCTTTTCTTGTTCTTGCGTTTGTCTTCGTTCTCTGTCCGCGAACTGGCAATCCTTTTCTGTGGCGGATCCCTCGGTAGCATCCGATTTCCATCAATCGCTTGATGTTCAGCTGTACTTCTCGTCTTAGATCTCCTTCGACCTTGATCGCATCGATCGCCTTACGGATTGCGTTCAACTGTTCTTCGCTTAGATCCTTTACTCGGATGTTTTCATCTACGTTTACTTCTTCCAATACTTTTTCTGCAGTTGGTCTTCCGATTCCATAGATATATGTCAATGAGACCACTACTCGCTTATCGTTTGGAATATCTACTCCTGCTATACGAGCCATGTTTTTCCTCCTACTTTTCTTAGTTTCCTTGTCTCTGTTTGTGTTTTGGGTTCTCACAGATTACCATGATGCGCCCCTTGCGTCGGATTACGCGACACTTGTCACAGATTGGTTTTACAGATGGTCTTACTTTCATTTCTCTGTCCTTTCCTATCACGTATTTAAAGTACCTTCTAAAATGCGTATATAAATATACGGATTTTAGCAGAAACGTGATATATAAAATAACGCAAGCAAATTGCGCCTATTTATTATAAGCGCAATCTACTTGTTTTTCAAGGTTTCTTTTAATTCAGGCCATATCGCATCGATAGCTTTTGAAGCATCAATACGAGAAACCATGCCTTTTTCTTCATAATATGCGATTACCGGTTCGGTATTTTTTGCATATTCATCTAAACGAACTTTCAAGCTTTCTTCATTATCATCTTTTCTTTGAGTCAATGCACTACCACATTCATCGCAAACACCTTCTGTTTTTGGAGGTTTTGAATAAATATTAAAGATAGCTCCACATTTTTTACAAAGACGACGACCTGTGATTCGGCGAGTCAGTTCATCAAATGGAACATCCATAACTACGATTTTTTCAACAGCTAAGTCTGTTCCTTTTGTCATTTCTTCAAATGCTTTTGCCTGATCTAAAGTTCTTGGATATCCATCCAACAAATATCCATTCTTTTTATCAGCTAAATGGCTCAAGTATTCTTTAACCATATTATTGGTAATCTCATCAGGTACAAGCAAACCTTTTTCAGTATACGATTTTGCCTGCAATCCAAGCTCAGTCTCGTTAGCAATATTTTCTCTGAAGATATCACCGGTTGAGATGTGATTCAAATTAAATTCCTCTTTGATACGGCTTGAGAATGTTCCTTTTCCTGAACCAGGAGCACCCATGATAAAGATATTCATACTTTTACTCCATAGACTACTTAGTCTTCAAAATATTTTTTATAAGATTTTTGTGTGATCAAACCTTGTACTTGTCGTACGGTCTCAATTGCAACACCGACAACAATGATCATTCCAGTTCCACCAAGAGCCATGCTAGTTGGCATATCAGTCCAGATAAGTGGCATGATATGAGGTAACACCGCAATCAAAGCCAAACAAATTGAACCCAGTACTGTAATTCTTGATAACACCTTATTTACGTAGTTCTTAGTTTCTGTTCCTGGTCTAACACTTGGAATGTAAGCACCAGATTTTCCAAGATTTTCACTAATTTTTTCAGGATTGATCTGCATCTTCGTATAGAAGAATGTAAAGAATAAAATCAACAAAACATAGATCACTAATGAATACCATGTTTGTAGTCCCAACCAATCCTGCATCGTACGAATGATGTCATTAGACGGGAAAAAACTTGCAATTTGTAATGGTGCCATCATCAAAGATGAGGCGAAGATTACTGGAATAACACTTGCTGAGTTAACCTTTAGTGGAAGATAATTACTCTCACTACGTTTGCTTAACTGAATTGAACTTGAAGTATATTGAATTGGAATACGGCGC
The DNA here is from genome assembly GCF_000469305.1 of Faecalitalea cylindroides ATCC 27803. GTDB lineage: Bacteria > Bacillota_I > Bacilli_A > Erysipelotrichales > Erysipelotrichaceae > Faecalitalea > Faecalitalea cylindroides. The sequence continues at coordinate 6,873 of NZ_KI270952.1, read as the reverse complement.
TCTGCTGTATTGATCAATGTAACAAAAATAATGATCAATAGATAAACCAAAATATATCCTGCAAATAACCAGGTTCCATTTTCAATTGTACTTTCTGCTCCAATAAGTGTTGTCCATGCATCTGTAAATTGTTGAGGCATACGACCTACGATACCAGCCATAATTACCATTGAAATACCATTACCAATTCCTTTTATCGAAATTTGGTCACCAATCCATACAAGGAACATACTTCCTGCAGTAAAGATCGTAGCAATGTACATGATCTTAGCCATGGTAACTCCACCTTCGATCAATGTCGTATAGGTTTGAGAGAATCCATAAACTAAAGAGAATGATTGAACAAAAGCAAATACAACAGCTAAATAGCGAGTGTATTTATCCAATGTCTTTCTTCCCGTTGCCCCATTCTTTGCAAGCTCAGATAAATGAGGCACTACATCCATGCTTAATAATTGAATGATGATAGAAGCTGTAATATATGGTGTAACCCCCAACGCAAATATTGAGAACTGCTCCAAGCCACCACCACCAAGCAGATTGATCATTGCGAATAACGAATTATCTTCGATACCCGCAACAAGATCTGCTGTATTTACATCTGGTACTGTAATAGCTGAACCTAATCGGTACACAAGAAAGGCAAATAATGTAAACAAGATACGATTACGAATATCTTTGTTTGTAAATATTGCCTTGCCACGGAATGCCATTTTAGATCTCCTCGGCTGTTCCGCCTGCTTTTTCGATTGCTTCCTTTGCAGATTTAGAGAATTTAACAGCTTGAACTGTTAATTTTTTAGTTAATTCACCATTGCCTAAAACTTTTAATCCACAAAGTTCTTTCTTAACAATTTTTTCTTCAATTAGAAGAGCCATATTAACAGTTGTTCCATCTTCAAAACGGTTTAAAGTTTCAACATTTACAACTGCATATTCTTTACGATTGAAGTTAGTGAATCCACGTTTTGGTAAACGTCTTGCTAATGGTGTCTGTCCACCTTCGAAACCAAGACGAACGCCTCCACCGCTTCTTGCTTTCTGACCTTTCTGTCCACGGCCAGATGTTTTACCATTTCCGCTTCCAGGTCCACGACCTACGCGGTTCCTACTCTTGCGAGCTTCGGTACTAGTCATTTCATGTAGTTTCATTAACTTTGTCCTCCTTACCCGCGAATTTCTTCTGGCTTCTTACCACGAAGCGCAGCAACTTCATCTAATGTTCTTAAGTTCTGCAATGCATCAACTGTAGCACGAACAACATTGATCTTAGTACGTGAACCTAAGCATTTAGTCAAGATATCATTGATACCTGCAAGTTCAAGAACTGCACGGGCAGCACCACCTGCGATAACACCAGTACCTTCTGTAGCTGGGCGCATAAATACGCTACCTGCTCCATAGTTACCTACGATATCATGAGGAATTGTTGTCCCCACAATAGGAACTGTAAATACATTTTTCTTAGCATCTTCGATTGCTTTTTTGATTGCATCAGGTACTTCATTTGCTTTACCAGTACCGATACCAACACGCCCTTTACGATCACCAACAACAACTAGAGCTGCAAAGCGGAAACGACGTCCACCTTTAACTACTTTAGTAACACGGTTGATCGCAACAACTTGTTCTTCAAATTCTTTTTGGTCTCTTCTAGGTTTTCTTTCCATTGCCATGATGTGACCTCCTAAAATTCTAAGCCAGCTTCGCGAGCTGCTTCTGCAAGTGCCTTAATACGACCTGTGTAGATATATCCACCACGATCAAATACGACCTTCTTGATATTCTTTTCGCTTGCACGTTTTGCAATTTCTGCACCAACTTTGCTAGCGGCTTCGATGTTTCCACCATTTTCCAATTTCATGTTTACACTAGAAGCACTGACCAATGTGTTTCCAGCAACATCATCAATGATTTGAACTTCGATGTTTGCGTTACTTCTGAATACGCATAGACGTGGGCATTCAGGAGTACCGCTAATTTTTCTACGAACGCGTTTATGACGACGAATACGTTGTTCATTACGTGATACTTTATTAATCATACTCTTACTCCTCTCCCACTACTATTTCTTACCAGCTGTCTTACCTTCCTTACGACGGATATGTTCACCTTTATAGCGAATACCTTTTCCTTTGTAAGGTTCTGGTTTACGTACAGCACGGATGTTTGCAGCAAATTCACCAACAAGTTGTTTATCAATACCTGCTACTGTAATTTCAGTAGCGCTTGGACATGTTACCTGAAGTCCATCAGCAATTGGCATTTCTACCTGATGAGAATAACCAACATTCATTGTCAATACATTCCCTTTAACTGCTGTACGGAATCCGATACCAACAAGTTCAAGACTCTTTGTAAATCCTTCAGAAACTCCAACTACCATGTTATGTAACAAAGCACGAGTTGTACCATGTAGCTGTTTTGTGTGTTTTTCGTCATTTGGACGTACTACAGTGACTTGATTTTCTTCAACTTTGATTTCCATCAAATCAGAAAATTTACGAGTTAAAGTTCCTTTAGGACCTTTAACAGTCACCTCATTCCCAGCTGCAACTTCAACAGTTACACCAGCAGGAATGGTAATCAGTTTATTCCCGATACGTGACATTACTTATTTTCCTCCTATATTACCAAACGTAAGCAATTACTTCGCCACCTAAGTGGTTTTTCTTTGCATCTCTGTCTGTCATCATACCATTACTTGTAGAGATAATGGCAATTCCAAGTCCGTTCAATACACGTGGTAGATTATCTACTTTAGCGTAAACACGAAGTCCTGGTTTAGAAATACGACGAAGACCTGAAATTACTCGTTTGTTGTCTTCAGCATATTTCAAAGTGATCGTTAAAGTTTTCTTAACATCACCTTCAACACTGTAATCTGTGATGAAACCTTCATCTTTTAAAATCTTAGCGATTGCTTGTTTTTCCTTTGATGCAGGCATACTAACAGATTCATGTTTTTGTTGCAAAGCGTTGCGAATTCTTGTAAGCATATCCGCAATTGGATCAGTCATAATCATATTTAATATGCCTCCTTACCAACTAGCCTTCTTAACTCCAGGAATCTGACCTTTATAAGCCAATTCTCTGAAGCAAATACGACATAATTTGTACTTTCTTAGTACTGAATGTGGACGTCCACAACGTTCGCAGCGAGTATACTCACGAACTTTAAATTTCTGAGGACGCTGCTGTTTATTGATCATTGCTTTCTTTGCCATGTTGTTCCTCCTACTTTTTGAAAGGCATGCCCATCTTAGTTAATAGAGCTTTTGCCTCTTCGTTTGTTTTCGCTGACGTTACGATTACTACATCCATACCACGAGAACGATTTACTTTATCGAAATCGATTTCTGGGAAGATGATCTGTTCTTTGATACCTAGTGTATAGTTTCCACGACCATCAAAGCTTGTGTCACTAACACCACGGAAGTCACGAACACGTGGTAAAGAGATATTGAATAATTTGTCTAAGAATTCATACATTTTCTGACGACGTAAAGTAACTTTACATCCAATTGGCATTCCTTCACGAAGTTTGAAGTTAGCGATTGACTTCTTAGCTTTTGTAATAACTGGCTGCTGTCCAGTGATTGCTGCCAATTCTTCAACAGCTTCATCCAATAATTTTGAATTCTGGATCGCATCACCGACACCAATATTAACAACTACTTTTTCAATTGCAGGAACTTCCATAACTGATTTGTAGTTGAATTCTTTCATCATAGCAGGGACTACTTCGTTTTGATATTTATCCTGTAAACGGTTCATTATTTCTTCCCTCCTACTTCTTTACCGCTCTTTTTAAATACGCGGACTTTAACTTTGTTTCCTTCTTTATCTTCTTTAATCTGCATTGAAACACGAGATGCAGCTTTAGCTTTTTCATCATAAAGCATTACATTTGATACGTGAATCTTAGCTTCCTTTTCGATGATTCCACCATCTGGATTAGCCTGTGTTGGTTTCAAATGTTTTTTAACCATGTTTACGCCTTCAACGATGACTTTATCTTCTTTTGGGAAAGCCTGTTTTACTTCACCGATTGTGCCTTTGTAAGCACCAGTAATGACTTTAACTTTATCACCTTTTTTAATTCTCACTTGGCACACCTCCTATAGTACTTCTGGAGCCAAAGAACAGATCTTCAAGAAATCCTTGTCACGTAATTCACGAGCAACTGGCCCGAAAATACGAGTTCCCTTTGGCGTATTATCATCTTTGATAATTACACAAGCGTTATCATCAAAACGGATATATGAACCATTTTCACGACGTACACCACGTTTAGTACGAACGATAACAGCTTTAACTACATCACCTTTTTTAACGGATCCACCAGGAGTAGCCTGTTTTACAGTACATACAACGACATCACCGATATTTGAAAATTTTCTAACGCTACCACCTAAACAACGGATAACTAAAACTTCTTTAGCTCCTGTATTGTCGGCGACACGCATTCTACTTTCATTTTGAATCATTGTTTCGCCCTCCTAGTCTCTTATACACGCGCTTTTTCAACGATTTCAACAAGACGGAAACGTTTTGTAGCTGATAATGGACGAGTTTCCATGATAACTACGCGATCTCCAACATGTGCTTCGTTATTTTCATCATGCGCTTTGAATTTCTTAGAATATTTAACACGTTTTCCATACAATGGATGTGTTTTCTTAGTTTCAACAACTACTGTGATAGTTTTATCCATAGCATCGCTAGTTACAACACCACGATATACTTTACGAGCATTTCTTTCCATCGATTGGTCCTCCCTAATCCTGTTGAGCAGCGTTTTCACGTTCAGTCAACACTGTCTTAATACGAGCAATCGTTTTCTTGACAGCTTTTAAACGAGCTGTGTTTTCCAACTGTCCAGTTGCCTGCTGAAAACGGAGATTGAAAAGTTCATCTTTTAGAGTATCGATTTCTTGAAGAAGCTCTTCATTTGTTTTTTCACGAATTTCTTTAGCTAACATTATTCAACTTCTCCTTTTCTAGCAAAACGAGTTTTTACAGGAAGTTTGTGAGATGCAAGACGTAATGCTTCACGAGCAACTTCTTCGCTAACTCCACCAACTTCAAACATAACTCGACCAGGTTTTACAACTGCAACCCAACCTTCTGGAGCACCTTTACCTGAACCCATACGTACTTCAAGAGGTTTTTTAGTTCTAGCCATATGAGGGAAAATACGAATCCATACTTTACCTCCACGTTTCATATAACGTGTCATGGCAATACGGGCAGCTTCGATCTGACGGTTAGATACATAGTTACCACTTTCGGCAACCAATCCAAATTCACCAAAGTCAATAGTACGTCCAGCCTTGCTACGACCTTCATAGCTTAGACGATGAGGACGTCTATACTTTGTACGCTTAGGCATTAACATCAGTGTTACCTCCTTTTTCTACAGGAGCTTCTGCATTCTGTGCAGGTGCTGCTTGTCTAGGGTTACGAGCAGGACGACGACGTCCTTTACCCTTACGCATTGGGCGTTGTTTTGGAGCTTCAGGTTCTTTAACCATTTCACCAGGCAATACTTCACCACGACAAATCCAAACTTTAACACCTAAACGACCATAAGTTGTAGATGCTTCTTCCCAAGCGTAGTCAATATCACTACGAAGTGTATGCAAAGGAACAACGCCTTCACTATATCCTTCAGTACGAGCCATATCAGCTCCACCTAAACGACCAGAAACTGCAGTTTTGATACCTTTAGCTCCAGCACGCATAGTGTTCTGAATTGCTTTTTTCTGAGTAGCACGGAAACTCTTACGAGCTTCAAGTTCATTTGCAATCCAACGAGCTACTAAACGAGCATCTAAGTTTGGATTAGCAACTTCTACTACATTGATCTGTACATTTTTGGCACTCGCCATTTTTTCGATTTTCTTTTTCAATCCTTCGATTGATTTTCCATCCTGACCAATTACAACACCAGGATGAGCTGTACGGATAATTACAGTCATACGACCTTTTGTACGCTCGATTTCGATACGAGAGATCTGAGGATCTGCTTTTCGTTTGTCCTGCGCTTCATTTGACAATTTAGCATAGTAGCTTTCGATGAATTCACGGATCTTAACATCTTCCATCAATAAAGTTCCGAATTCTTTATCGTCAGCGTACCATCTTGACTGCCAGTCACGAATGACACCTACGCGCATCCCGATTGGGCTTACTTTCTGTCCCATAGCTTACCTCCTACTCCTTTTCAGCCACTACAACTGTAATGTGGCTTGTACGTTTGTTAATTGGGCTTGCACTACCTTTTGCACGAGGCATGTAGCGTTTCATAGTGATACCTTCATCAGCCCAGCAAGCTTTAACATAAAGTTTGCTTTCGTCTAAATCATTGTTATTTACTGCGTTGCTAACTGCGCTTTTCAATACTTTACCTACAAGGTAACCGCCTTTGTTAGGTGTGAATTTACAAATTGCAGCTGCTTCTTCTACGTCTTTTCCACGGATCAAGTTCAAGACAAGTCTTGCTTTACGAGGCTGAATACGTAGAGTTTTCGCTGTTGCTTTTACTTCCATTTCTTCTCCTCCTACTATCTCTTAGATTTCTTGTCATCAGAAGCATGACCAGTGTATTTACGAGTTGGAACAAATTCACCTAATTTATGTCCAACCATGTCTTCTGTTACATAAACTGGAACGTGTTCTTTTCCGTTATAAACGGCAAATGTATGTTCAACAAAGTTAGGGAAAATAGTTGAACGACGGCTCCAAGTTTTGATGACTTCTTTTTTGTTGTTAGCATTTAAAGCTTCAACTTTTTTCATTAGATGGTCATCACAGAAAGGTCCTTTTTTCAAACTACGACTCATGTCTTTTTACCTCCTTTGCCTACTT
>NZ_KI270951.1 GCF_000469305.1 Faecalitalea cylindroides ATCC 27803 | reverse complement strand
ATTGTTTTCATCCAATATAAGCGTAAAGTTGAATTATGTCAGAGTCAACAATATGTACCTCTATCTCCCTTTGTTTTTAGTATAGAATTCAATAAAATGATGATGCATCTATTGTACAGATGCACCATTCAATTTGTGTAATAATAGTTCTTTAATATGCTCTACACGACTGATTGCATTAGAGACTTGTGTTTGAGCTGTTGTAATATTAGATTGAACATACCAATCAACCAAGATCCCATCAAAAAAGTAATCTGCAAATTTAATAAATTCACCTGTGTCCAATGAAATATTAATATCTTCGTTTACATCATGTAATTCTTTGGCGAACTTTTCAATAGAAGCCTTGCAGTTATCAATATAGACCTGTGCTTCTTTAACTCTAGAACGCTTCATATACGTCATTAAAAATCCTCCGCCTAGAATATCTGCAATCGACCAACTTTTAGCCGAATCAAGTGCATTAAGAGCCTTATATAAGTTATCTAGAGTGTTATTTGCTGCTTCAAGAGCTTCCAAGATTTCTTTTGTTTCTTTTGTCATATGATTTCCTTTCAACATATGTAAAGCTTTTTTAAAATGAACTTCTTTAAATCCACCATTCATAAAATCTGTTTGAATCAAACGATCTTTTAAATCTGCCATATCGGTATTGTCATCCAGTATGATGATTTGATCTTTACGAACATGATTTTCTTTTAACCACTGATTGATTTCTTTACCTCTTGTCTTACCTTGTTCATATTCCAAATATGGTGTTATATCGATCCATTTTGGAATACCAAATTCCTTAAAAGCTGCCTCTAGGCGGTCCATATCCGACTCAATCAATCTCCAACTTGAACTAAGTACAATATGCACATAATCGATTGAATGTACAAGCTTGCTAAAAAGAGCGAGGCATTCAGGATCTAAATCTGGATATAAAGAATTCACATGTTTTTTCTTATACGTTTCATGATGATTTAATACACCATCTACATCCAAAAAGATGTATTTTCCCTTATTCATCTTAGCCTTTCTAAAAAAGACTGATCAACCAGTCTTTTTTTATTACAAAAATGTCGAAATCGTTCCAATAACCATGCTGGTTACGATTAATAAACAAACAAGAAGGATCATTCCTTTTTTTACCATTTACATCACCGATATGATTATAACATAATTCATCTTCTTATTTAAGGTGCTTGATAATTCTTGCTGGATTGCCACCAATCATAACATTCGATTCAAAGGATTTTGTAACGACAGATCCAGATGCAACAATTACATTTTCTTCTAAAGTAATACCTGGATTGATCGTCACATGGCCTCCGATCCATACATTATCTTTAATGATGACATCGTCACCATATTCTAAGCCTTGTCTTCTTAACTCCATATCCAGTGGATGATTTACGGCATAGATTCCAACCTGCGGTCCGATCAATACATTGTTGCCGATATAAATTCTACCTACATCACAAAATACGCATTCAACATTGACAAAGACATCATCTTTAAAATATATATTATATCCATTATCACAATGAAAATTTGATTTGATATTTAAATTCTTGCCCACACGACCAAACAATTCTTTAAAGAGTTCATATCGTTTTTCCTTTAAAGAATTATCTGTATGATTGAGTTCGTTTAATATACGATTCGTGTTCTTACGTAAACTTCTTAAATAGGCATCTGAAGGATCAAAAAGTTCTTTTCGACACATTTTTTCGTATGCGCTCATCTCTTGAATATGAATTTGTTCATATTTAATTTTGGGGATATGACAATATCCATCCGGATCCTTTTCAAGATACTTTTGATGATATTCTTCAGCTGGATAAAAGCTATCTAACGGACATACTTCAACCACAATTTTTTGAGCAGATTTAGCTTGTTGAAGACGAAAAGTTTCTTGAATGATACGTACATCTTTTTTATCGGTATAATAAATTCCTGTACGATAAGAAGAACCTATATCATTTCCTTGTCTGTTTAAAGAAAATGGATCGATGATTTCAAAATAAGCATCTAAAACTTGTGATAAAAGTATTATATTTTCATCATAGTCAACCTTGAGCGTTTCAACATGACCGCTTTTTTGCGAACGAACATCCTCATATACAGGATTTTTAATATGCCCGTTGGCATATCCTACTGTGGTTGAAATCACTCCAGGAATAAGATCAAAATACTTTTGAACACCCCAAAAACATCCTCCAGCTAAATAAATCGTCTTCATTTTACCCTCCAAAAAAGGAAGAAATATTTCTTCCTTATGAACTCATCGTATGCTCAATATTACTTATCTTCCAATCTGTATCTTCCTTAACCAATGTAAATCGAGTCTTATAGTCCTTGCTTTCAATATTATCCACATATGTTTTCATTTCACCAAAGACAAAGTTGGATAGATCGCTGATCAACTGATTGGTAGCTGCTTCTTCTCCTTGAGATAGATAAAGATCTTGCATCTCATTCATGTGTTCATTGACATAATCATTTGTCACAGTTGTCATGCTGTCTTGGAATTCACTCGAATTAAACTGATCAAAATCCAAACCTTTACCGGAAACAATAACTGTAGCTGTATCCGAATCAAATGTCACTTCATCAATATTATAGCTGTCAAACGTGTTTTGAATCGTGTACTTTAACCAATCCTTCGCTGCATTATCAAAGTCTTCACCTAAGGCAGCAGCCGTAAGTTCCTGCTCTACAACTTCATCCAAATCTTTGATACCAAAACCATCTTCAACATCCGCAGTATAATAAGACATTGCAGTTTGATAATCTCCAGACTGGATACTCGTAAAGTAGTTGTCAATCACCTCTCTTACTTGTGGTTCTTCATCTGCATTCGAACAAGCACAAAGCCCTATGGAAACAAACAGAACCATTACGAGTCTTAAAATTTTTTTCATAATAAATACCTATGTCCTTTCTTTACTTTATTTATAACACATTCACTTATAAAGCTAAAGAAAATAAAAAAGAATATCCGAAGATATTCCCATTAACGATTATTACACTTATTTTTTAGCGTTTGACTCGGTCTAAATTTTGGCAACTTAGTTGCTGGAATCATAATTCTTTCTTTTGTTACGGGATTGATCCCCATACGCTCTTTTCGAAAGAAGATCTCAAATTTTCCAAAACCGCTGATATCAACATAACCATCGCTTGCCAAAGATTCTGACATCTCATTAAATATAAGCTCAATTGCATAGCTGGCATCTTTCTTAGAGATATTTAAATTATCACAAAGAACTTGAGCCAAAGATTCTCTGTTTACAAATTTAGCCATACTAAAACTCCTTCTTTAATTCACGAAGCATTAAGTCATTTGCACAAGTTTTAGGTTCTTTTCCTTCAAATAAAATCTGATATACTTCTTCACAAATTGGCATGTCAATATTGTTTTCCTTGGCGACCTTATGAACGATCTTAGCGGTTCTTACACCCTCAACCGTTTTCTTGTTGTACTTTAAGAAATTTGTAACATCGTTTTCTTTACCAATCTGATATCCAGCTTCAAAGTTACGAGAATGAATACTTGTGCAAGTAACAATCAAATCTCCTATTCCCGTTAGGCCCATAAAAGTTTGTTGTTTACCACCAAAGAAAACACCATAGCGAATCATTTCCTGCAAGCCTCGCGTGATCAAGGCTGCTCGAGTATTGTCCTGATATCCTAAACCACTTAAAATACCAGACGCAATAGCCATGACATTTTTGATTGCAACGCCAAGCTCGCTACCAATTTCATCATCTCCTGTATAAATACGAAGATAATTATTAGAAAAAGTACGCTGAATCGCTTGTGCATCCTCTTCTTTCAAACTAACCGCATCGATTGTCGTTAATAAACGTATCACAACCTCTTCGGCATGACTTGGTCCAATTAGAGAAACAACAGAACTTAAATGTTCTTTTGAGATGCAGCGACGAATTACTTCACTCATTCTTTCACTGGTTTCTGGATGAAATCCTTTTGATACATTAACTACGATTATATTGTTCTTTAAGTAAGGATCAATCTGAAGACAAATACCTTCAATCGCAAATGTAGGTACAGCCAATAAAACTATATCCGCATCTTTTACAACCGTGATATCATCGGTTGCCTTTAAGTTTGGATTTAATTCCACTCCTTCAAAATATTTAGAGTTTTCATGATTCAGGTTGATGTCATCAATTTCGCTTTTCTCAATACCGTAAATGATGACTTCCTCTTTGTTATCGGCTAAAACTTGCGCAAGAGCTGTTCCCCAGCTACCGCTACCTATCACAACTGTTTTCATCTTAAACGCCTCCTAAGATTTCTTTCGGGCAATGATACGAATCGGAGTTCCTACAAAGCCAAAAGCTTCTCTTAATTTATTTTCTATATATCTTGAATAACTAAAATGCAAGAGTTCTGGATCATTGACAAACAATACGATCGTGGGCGGTTCAACACTTACTTGACTTGCATAATAAATCTTTAACTGCTTACCGAGATGAGGTTTTGGCGGATTCATCATCTGTGCATCCAAGATTACATCGTTCAATACATTGGTCATAATGCGCATGCAGCAAGAATCATGTACTTCATCAATCAAAGGAATCAGCTTATTGACCTTGCTGTGAGTCAATGCACTTGTAAAGGCAATTGGCGCATAATCAAGGTATACAAATTGAGCGCGAATTTCTTTCTCAATTGCATTCATAGTCTTTTCATCTTTATCAACCGTATCCCATTTGTTGTAAACAATGATTACGCCTTTACCAGCTTCATGTGCCAAACCGGCAACATGTTTATCTTGCTCACGAATACCTAATTCACCATCAATAACAAATAGAACAACATTACTTCTTTCTATGGCATTCATTGCGCGAAGGATTGAATATTTTTCAATATTCTCATAAATCTTTCCTCGTTTTCGAATTCCGGCCGTATCAATGATCATATATTCTTTGTCATCAACTTTAAAAGGCGTATCAATTGCATCTCGTGTTGTTCCCTCAATATTGGATACAATAACACGATCCTCTTTTAAGATCGCATTAACCAAAGAACTTTTCCCAACATTTGGTCGACCAATGACACAAAAAGAAGTGATTCCTTCATAAGGCTTTAATTCTTTTTTAGGCATTAATTCAATAACTTTATCCAACAAATCGCCCAAACCAATTCCATGAGCGCCAGAAATAGTCATAGGATCTCCTAAACCTAAAGAATAGAATTCATATACTGCCATCTGTAATTCCTGATTATCAGCTTTGTTTACCGCAAGCACAACTGGTTTATTAGACTTCTGAAGTTTACGAGCGATTGCCATATCATCTGTCATAACTCCTTCTTTGGCAGAAGTGATAAAGATAATGACATCAGCTTCTTCAATTGCAATATCTACCTGCATATTGATTTCTTCAGAAAAAGGCTGATCTTCAATCTGAATACCGCCTGTATCAATAATATGAAAAGACTGTGTAAGCCATTCCACCGTTCCATAGATACGATCTCTAGTTACACCAGGTGTATCATCTACAATACTCTTTCTTTCACCTATCAGTCGATTGAATATCGTAGATTTTCCTACATTCGGTCTACCTACTATAGCTACGGTTCCTCGAATCATACAACACCGTCCTTTCTAAATTTCTTTATTGATTATGTTTAATACAGCATCAACAACTTCATCGATCGTCAAATGCGATGTGTCAATTTCAATCGCATCATCAGCTTTTTTTAAAGGAGAAATTTTTCGATGCGAATCTTGATAATCACGAGCTATGATATCTTGATATATTGTTTCATAATCCGCATCAATACCCTTATTGATATATTCATCATATCTACGCTGTGCACGAGCCTTGGCATCTGCATTCATAAAGATTTTTACTTCTGCATCTGGCAAGACAACTGTACATATATCGCGTCCATCTAAGATATACCCCTTGGATTTGGCAATTTCTTTTTGAAGATCGACCAATTTTTGTCGCACCATTGGTACAGCGCTTGTTTTGGAAGCCATCATGGAAATATCATTTGTGCGAATTTCTTTTGTGACATCTTCACCATTTAGATATACGTGATCATTTTGAAAAGAAATCTTTAGATCACTTAATGCTTTTTCTAAAACTTCTTCGTTTGAATAATCAATCTCATTTTTTAAAACATAGTAGGCAACACAACGATACATTGCCCCTGTATCAAGATGAACATAATTAAGTTTATCTGCCACAATATCGGCTATTGTGCTCTTACCGACCCCACTGGGCCCATCAATTGCTATATTGATCTTCGCCATTTTATAGTCCCATCTGCCAAATGAAGTAAATTGTTACACCAATAGATGCAATCAATAACAAGATCAAAATAACAAGAATGACATTTAAGATCGTTCCTGATTTTTTTGTCTTTTTCTGCGCAGGAATATTATCGATATCACCAGCACGCATCCTCATTTTTGCACTTGGAGCATCCTGGGTATTTGTACGAACTTTTGTAGCTTTCTTCTTTGTCTTTTTAACCTTCTTTGGTTTTTTCTTTGAGGTTGTTTCTACTCTATTTTCTAAAGTACGATCAAACTCATCTGTATTCTGATCAAAAAACGTTAGCTTATCACTTTCTTCCACTGGATCATCAGCACGAATGTCAGCGTTTCCTAGTACGATGCGTTCTGATTTTGGTTTTACAGCTTCTTTAGGTTCTTCAACAGGCTGTTTTACTGGTTCTTTTTTTTCAACTCGAACTGGATTGATACGAGTTAATTTTTGATTTGGCATGTATGTGGCAACACCATTGACTTCTTCTGAAGTAGGTTTAGGCATTTGCATTGTTGAACCTAATTCATCTTCATCATCTTCCATTGGAATAAAATGTGCATTACGTCTGCGTGTTTCTTTTCCATCCAGCTGCTTCAAGATGTTGATTTGTGTATCATCAGTATAACGATATCCATTTTCAACATTATATTGTTTTACTTCATCTAAAAGATCATCCATGACTGGAGATTTAGGTAATTCTTTTGAGATTGGTTTAGCGTTAATTTCTTCATGAGGATATAAAGGCTGGTTCGCATGTGACAATTTGCTGGCCTGTACTCTTGATAGACGAGAAGGTGATGTCTGCACTTGAGCCTCTGTTGTTTCTTCTTCTAGCTTATCACGTAAATCTTGATATTTTTTTGTTCTTGATAATTGAGCCATAATAGACCTCCTAATAAATATTCGAATATATTATACTAAAAAAATACTATATTTTCTAACTTTCGTACATTATATTGTAGTGAAAAAAAGCATTTGTATAATTAGATACAAATGCCCTCTTTAATGAAACTATTTTGCACGTCCAGAATATTTCCCGTCACTTGTATTTACAACGATCATTTCGTCCTGTCCAATGAATAATGGTACCTTAACTTCTAAACCAGTTTCTAAAACTGCATTCTTGCTGGCACTGGTAGCTGTATCCCCTTTTACAGCCGGTTCGCATTCAACCACCTGTAAAGTTGCCTTATCAGGAAGAATTACACCAAGAATTTCACCTTCAAAACTTGAGATATTAACATTATCATTGGCTTTAATGAATTTTCTTTCCCATTCTAGACGATCCGCAGGAATTTCAATTTGTTCATAAGTTTCATTATCCATAAATACTAAAGAATCATCTGTATCGTATAAGTACTGCATTTCACGTTTTTCAATCAAAGCTGGTTCAATTTTTTCTCCTCCGCCCCATGATAATTCAACGTTACTACCAGTACGAAGATTACGAACTTTTGCCTTAACGACCATAGCGCTGCGAGCTGTTTTATTCTGTGAAGCATCTAATACAACATAGATATCTCCATCGACCTGTATTGTTAATCCAGGTTTCAAATCATTCGAACTAATCATAATTTTCAGTCTCCTTTTTTACATACCTTATTCATTTTAATAAAAAAGGCACATTTGTCAATAAAAAGCCTTTATATAAAGCATGTTTGACAAACCCAAAAAATATAAAAGACCATAAAAAAGGTAAAAAGCACAATAATGTGCTTTTTACCAGTATCAAAAGGAATCGATATGAATAAATCTTTTCATATACCAAAAGGAAGGATGGTGGTACATGAAATATTGGAATTGAGCCTGATTCCAAATTTATCCGACTTAATAATACAACGTTTTTAGGAAAATGTAAACACTTTCATGATTTTTTTGAAACATTTCATTTTGATAAATATTCATGAATAGAGCTTGCAGCTTTTTTACCAGCTCCCATAGCCTGAATAACTGTTGCAGCTCCCGTTACCGCATCCCCACCGGCATAAATACCGGCACGACTTGTCATGTTTTTGTCATCGACAATAAAACAT
>NZ_KI270950.1 GCF_000469305.1 Faecalitalea cylindroides ATCC 27803 | reverse complement strand
TTCAAAGACCATTTAATACAATTGTCGGATGAAAATGAACATCTGTTTCGTGATATGATGAGCTATCGCTTTGAAGGAAGCAAAGATATCGGAGGACATAATTTAGGAAATTTGATCTTTCTATCTTTGATGGATATAACAGGTTCTTTTATGGGGGCTATTCAGGCAATCAGTCGAATTTTAAAAGTGAAGGGAACTATTTTGCCAAGTACTTTAGATACAGTGACTCTATATGCTATGATGGAAGATGGAACTTTAGTGCGTGGAGAAAACAATATACCAACTCTAAATAACTCTATTGATCATGTGTTTTATCAAAAGAGAGTGGAACCCCAAAGGGATGCACTAAAGGCAATTCGTAAAGCCGATCTAATTATTTATGGAATCGGTTCGCTTTATACATCGATCATGCCAAATTTGATCATTCCGGAAATTGTAGATGAAATCAAACGGAATCCATGCCAGAAAATTTATTTTTGCAATGCAATGTCTCAACCTGGAGAAACCGATGATTTTAGTGTGGAAGATCATATTCGTGCAATTGAAAAACATTCATTTAAAAATGCGGTCGATCTGGCGATCGTAAATGATTCTTATATTCCACAAAACATATTGGAAGCTTATGCAAAACAAGGAAGTTATCCTGTGAAGATCAAGGAACACGAACATTCTTATCGAATTATCGTTCGTAAATTGATCATGTTTGATGAAAAAGGTCGAATTCGTCATAATCCTGATGCAGTAAAGAAAGTGATCGAAGAAGTGATACAAACAATATAGAAGGAGGAATTGCATGTCATTTACAAGTGAAGTAAAAAATCAAATATGTAAAGATGAAGTCGATGCCAATGCCTCCAAGGCACAGTTATGTGCGCTTTTTCAAATACGTGCTAGTTTGCATATGAACTGGCAGGGTATGTATTTGTCTTTTCAAAGTGAAAATGCGACGATTGCCAAACACGTATTTCAACTTTTGAAACAAAATTATCATGTCGATCCACGATTAGCGGTATTAAAAAAAATGCAGTTAAAAAAGAACAATATCTATCGTATTCAAGTTTATGAAAAAGCTGAAGAGATATTGCAGGATCTTCAGATCATGACAGATACTGGACTTCATACAACGCCTCGTTCCAAGATGATTCGCTCTGAAAAAATGGCAAGAGCCTATCTTCAAGGCTGTTTTTTAGCTAGTGGATCAATCAATGATCCCAAGACGACAAACTACCATATGGAAATTACTTGTACAGATGAAGACCTTGCCAAAACGATTCAAAAACTCATGGAACGTTTTTATCTTCCAGCCAAGATCATTAAACGCAAAAATCAATTTGTCGTGTATATGAAGGCGGGAGAAAAAATTGCTGATTTTTTACGTTTGTGTAATGCATCGGATGCTTTATTTGAATTTGAAGATTCACGTATTCAAAGAGATTTCTACAATCAAATTACACGTTTGGATAATTGTGAAGTGGCCAATGAAATGAAGGCTATGAAAGCTGCTAAAAAACAATTGGAATATATCGAGATTATCGAAAAAAATGCATCGAAGCTTAAAATTTCGAAGAAGATCCAAAATGTGATTACGATTCGTAAGAAATTTCCAGAAGCAAGTATGAATGAGTTATGCGATGAAGTATATCGTGAATATGGAGATATTATTTCAAAATCCGGAATGAAGCATCGTTTGGCAAAAATCAAAGAATTGGCTATGGAAGTAATGGAGGATCCAAATGCGTAAATTATGGATTATATTAATTTGTTTGTTGGTCTGTACAGGATGTTCGAGCCAAATTGAACTTCAAAAACAGACATTTACGATTGAATTGGGAAAAGATGTCTATGCTAATCCAGCTCTATATGTAAAAGAAGATAAAAACTATGATACATCCAATATGAGTGTTCAAGCTGTTTCCAGTGGGATTCGAAAGATGGATAATCGATTCATTACAGGTGGTATGGATTATCTAGTTGTAGGGGAATATGATTTTAAGATCGTTGATGGGGATAAAGAGTATCCGTTTAAGATCAAGATCAAAGACACTCAACCACCAACAGTAAACAATGCACCAACTGAAATCAGTGTTGCCAGAGAAACGATTATTGACTGGTCACAGTATTTTGATGCCAGTGATTTAAGTGGTGTTTCCTATAGTGTGAATCAAAATTTCAGTACTGCCCAGGCAGGCAGTGTGGATATCGTATTGAAAATTTCCGATCGCTATGGCAATGCGGTTGAAAAAAATGTACATGTGAATATTACTTAGAAAGGGTATTATGGACTTTAATGTGATGATTGGGGTCGTGGCTCCGTTTTTAGGTACGGTTTTAGGAAGTGCCATGGTATTTTTATTAAAAAAAGATTTTCCGGAAATTGTCGAGAAAGCTCTACTTGGATTTGCCGGTGGTGTTATGATGGCAGCTAGTGTATTTAGTCTTTTACTACCTAGTATTGAACAGGCAGACAATGATGGAAATATTGGATGGATGATCGCAAGTTTAGGATTTCTTGGTGGTATTGGTTTTTTGTTGCTGCTGGATGTTGTCATTCCGCATGTTCATGTGAACAGCGATGAAGAAGAAGGAATTAAAACTTCCTGGACGAAAACAACTAAATTATTTCTAGCGATGACATTACACAATATTCCTGAAGGAATGGCTTTAGGTATCGTGTTTGCATCAATCGTAGATCAAAGTGTTGCCATGAGTACGGGAGCAGCTTTTGCCTTGGCTCTAGGAATTGCGATTCAAAATATCCCTGAAGGTGCGGTTCTCTCTATGCCTTTGCATCAGGCAGGCATGAGTCGTTTTAAAGCTTTTTTATATGGTAGTGCTTCGGGAATCGTTGAACCAATTGGTGCGATCATAACGATATTTGCCAGTCATTTGATCAGGCCTTTGCTTCCCTGGTTATTGGCTTTTGCGGCAGGTGCAATGGTTTATTGCGTGGTAGAAGAGTTGATTCCTTCTAGTCAGCATGGCAAACACTCCAATATAGGAACGATCTTATTTGCTCTTGGATTTGTCTGCATGATGATTTTAGATAGTACGTTGGGTTAATTTGTTGTATAATTCATTTATGACAAAGGCAGATAAGGTTTTGATCGTTGTTATGATGATAGCTTCGATCTTATTATTCATACCTATCTTGAATAATGCTCCAGCTTCTAATACAGCGGTTGTTACCGTTAAGAATGAAGAAGTATTACGCATTGATCTAAGTCAAGATGAAGAGTATGAAGTTGATGGCACAAATGGAAAAGTACATATCGAAGTCAAAGATAATCAAATTCGCGTAACACAGGAAAACAGTCCGCAGCATATTTGTTCTAAACAGGGATTTGTCTCAGATCCAAACGTTCCTATTGTTTGCCTGCCAAATGATACGGTCGTTACCATAGAAGCGGATAATCCCCAAGAGGATCTGTTGATACAATGAAAAGCACACGTAAGATTATTTTTCTAGCCTTGATGGTTGGATGTGGAATCATGCTGCAAATTATCGAGAGCTTTGTGCCTGTTGTCATCTTTGTGCCTGGGTTTAAGATTGGCTTTGCGAATATCGTTTCTTTATTGACATTAATGTTATGGGATATACCCTCTATGTGGTGTGTCGCCTTGCTTCGTATCGTATTAGCTTCTTTGATGATGGGAACGATTTTTTCGGTCAGTTTCTGGTTGTCCTTATCTGGGGGATTCTTGTCTTTGATCATGATGACCATATTTAAAAAGGCAAAAGTTTTTTCAATTTATGGAATTAGTGTTATAGGTGCCTGCTTTCACAGCGTTGGCCAGGTTATTATGATAACATTGATATACCAGCAATATTTTATGCAGTTATTTTTGCCGATATTATTGGCTTTATCTATTGTAAGTGGCTTATTGATTGCAATCATCAGCAATCAGGTTTATATAAGAGTACAGAAAGGAATGGTAAAATATGGAGAAATTTAATTATCAGCCAAGCGGGGTATGTTCAAGATTGTTTGAATTTGAAGTAGAGGATGATAAGATCAACAATCTAAATGTCATTGGAGGATGTCATGGAAATCTTCAAGGAATCTCAGCATTATTAAAAGGAATGCCAATTGATGAGGCAATCGAAAAACTTGAAGGAATTCGTTGTCACAATAAACCGACTTCCTGCCCAGATCAAATTGCGAAGGCATTGAAGGCTTATAAAAAAGCGTAATTATGGCAGATCATTTTTTAGGAGCATTAAAAGAGATCGAACGACGCTCTCGAGATAATACTTTGATTTTTAGCGATGTATTGAGCGAGCGCCTTGATGGGATTGCTGAATCCATGATTTCTACAAAATTATCCGACAATGATTATATGAAACTGTTGGAGCTTTATTATCAAAAATATCACAAACAGGAAAAGAAAAAGGCTATGATGTATTGCATACTGCGTATTCAACAAATGGCCGAATGCAAGAAAATGAAAAAATTCAACAAGAACATCAAAAATATTGAATTTAGTGATAGTTTTGATGAATATACATTAACATTCTTAAATAAAAAAAGACCATATTATAAAAATATGGCTTTAGATTTTAAGAAAAAAGCTTTGTTTATATCATTATTTATATCGATCATTTTTTTAGCTTTGATCGTTTTGGTTTGTAATGTTAGCTTTGTATTAAGTTGGATCCTTTCTTTGATCATGTATGTGGGTTCTTATATTACTTTGATTCAAGTAGGGTATCCTTATGTTTTTGAAAATCGATTAATGGTATTGCAGGAAGAGCTTGACCCATTGTGTTTAGCAGTCGATCTTTCTGTTCATCCAAACTCACATGAATAGTCATCGCAGGATGACTTTTTATTTGTTCACTATTTCACAAATGTAAAAAAAGTGATAGAATAGGAATAGAACAGATGGAGATGTATTTATGACAACAAATAATGTACCTAAAGCCACTCTTCAACGTTATCCAGTTTATCTTAAGGCGCTTCGTCGCTTACAAAAAAACGGTGTTGAGAGAATCATGTCAAAGGAACTTTCAAGTTTTGTTGATATTGAACCAACAACGATTCGTCGTGATTTTTCTTTTCTGGGAAATCTTGGTAAACAAGGATATGGCTATGATGTGGACAAACTTATCGAAATTTTCAATGGACAGCTTGGTGTAAATTTTGATGAAAAGATCATTTTAGTAGGAGCTGGAAACCTGGGCCGTGCCTTGATGAATTATAATAAATGGGATTATGTCGTTGGTGAAATTGAGTGCGCATTTGATATTGATAAAGCTAAATGCGGTACTCAGTTTGGTGTAGAGGTCTATTCTATGGATCTTCTAGAGGAAAAAATTCCTAAGGGATGTCGTATAGCGATCTTAACGATTTCGCATAATGTTCAAGAGACTGTGGATCGTTTAGTCGATTGTGGAATTACAGGTATCGTAGATTTTACACATCAGCATTTTTTGGCACCTAAGGGGGTTGTCATTAAAAGTATTGATGTGGTATCATCTATTCAAGAACTGGTTTTTATGACCAATTCACTGGAATCAAAGACAAAGAAGCAGAAGTCTGGTAAATAAAGGCGTTACAGAGAATCTATCGTTGGTGAAAGATAGATCGTACTTGTTTTCTAAGGTAACAGCTGCTGAGTTAAACTGGAGAAATTAAGTAGACAGTTTCGGTTGAAGACCGTTATCTTTTCATTAAAGAGCATACTTTTTGTATGAAATCGGATGGCACCGCGGTTATTATCGTTCCTGATACAGGGACGTTTTTTTTATGGAAAGGAAAGGTATTATGTTAGTTAAAAAATTAAAAGAAACATTTGAGCAGTATGATCAAAAAGAAGTTGTATTACAAGGATGGGTAAGAACGAATCGAAAATCAAAAGCTTTAGGCTTTATTGAATTGAACGATGGATCTTGTTTTTCCAATGTACAAATTGTATATACAGATGCTTTGAATAATTTTGATGAAGTATCTAAGATTACACTTGGTTCCGCTTTGGAAGTAAAAGGTACAGTGGTATTAACACCAGAGGCAAAGCAGCCTTTTGAAATTCAGGCAACGAGTGTTGAAGTTTTGGGATTGTGTGATCACGATTATCCGCTTCAGAAAAAACGTCACAGTTTTGAATATATGAGAGAAATTCCTCATATTCGTCCTAGAGCTAACACATATTATGCTATGTTCCGCTTAAGAAGTGTTTTAAGCATGGCAATCCACACGTTCTTCCAGGATCGTGGATTTGTGTATGTGCATACACCAGAAATCACTGGAAATGATGCAGAAGGTGCAGGAGAATGCTTTACAGTAACATGTCGTCAAGATGATGAATACGAAAAAGACTTCTTTGGCAAACATGCTCAGTTAACAGTTTCCGGTCAGCTTCATGTAGAACCTTTTGCCCAGACATATCGTAATGTTTATACATTTGGACCTACATTCCGTGCAGAAAATTCAAACACAACTCGTCATGCCAGTGAGTTTTGGATGATCGAACCGGAATTGGCATTTGCCGATCTTTCTGACAATATGGACTGCATTGAAGAGATGATCAAATACTGTATTAAATATTGTCTAGAACATGCTAAAGAAGAAATGGAATTCTTTGAAAAAATGATCGATAAAGACTGTATCAAGCGTATTACAGAAGTAGCTAATTCGAACTTTAAGCGCATGACATATACTGAAGCTATCAAAGAATTAGAGAAGGTAAAAGATACTTTCGAAAATAAAGATATCTTCTGGGGCATGGATCTTCAAAGTGAACATGAACGTTATATCTGTGAAAAAGTCGTTAAAGGACCTGTATTCTTGATTGACTATCCAAAAGAAATCAAAGCTTTCTATATGCGTGTTAACGATGATCAAAAGACCGTTGCAGCATGTGATTTGCTTGTTCCATATGTAGGAGAACTTGTAGGTGGATCACAACGTGAAGAACGTTATGATGTTTTAGAAGCTAAGATCAAAGAAATGGGCATTGCTCAAGAAACGCTACAGTGGTACTTGGATCTTCGCCGTTTTGGAGGATGCAAGCATAGTGGTTTTGGTTTAGGATTTGACCGTATGTTAATGTACTTAAGTGGTGTACAGAACATTCGTGATGTTCAACCATACCCAAGAACACCAAGAAACTTGATTTTCTAATCTATAAAAAAGTAGTGCCAGGCAGCTCTAAGTTAGAGTTACCTGGCATTTTTTAATGGCTTAATTTAGCTTGTTTCAGCAGTTGTTTTGTCACACTTTTAAAGCCTAGGATCATTTCATCTGTATATCCTTTTTCTAGCATTTCCTGAATAAATTGAAGAATTTGTTTTCTTTCGCCTTTTAACCTTCCTTCATTTCTTGCCTGTTTGCTGACTTCTTCTTCCCATTCCTCAATGGCCTTGCACATATCTATCTCATCTCCTTCTTCTTTGCTTATGATCAATTCCAGTCGTCTGGATCCTGTCAGAGCACACACCATCATCACGACTTCCTTGTCGATCTTTTGTCTGTATCTCTTCTTGATCGTTTCCAGATCCTTTTGAAACATCAGCTGAGCAATGTCGATGCACATCTAGATATCCCTGTTTCTATATCGTCTTGGATCATCTTTACAGATCTGGACCAGGTTCATTCTGCTTTCCAGCATATTCGCATCGTTTATTTGTTTGTATCCGAACATATCCTTCAGGCTTTTATGATGCTTCCATTCTTCCTGCCCGTAATAGATCACAAATGTGATGCAGGGGATCAGTCTATCTTCTTTCTTGATCCTGGATATGGTTTCAAGAGGATCTTCAAGATCCCTGGTTTCCCTGTGGTTTCTTTTTAGTCTCCTTATCTGGGATTCATAGCTTTTCATATCATACATGGCATTGCGATACGGCATGGTCAGATCCTCGACCAGCTGGTTTTCAATGGCAAGATACATTTCCTGTTTGTCTGTTGTCCATTTCATGATGACATCACGGGTATAGTGATCATATCTGCGATCGACAGGAACAAGATCATCAGGCTGTATGATATCTTTGCCTGCATATAGATTGGCGTTCATGAAAGAGGCAAAGCGAGCAGGATCATACCAGAAGCGGTTGGAAACGGTATCGAATCGATTCATAGGCAGGATCCATCCTTATCCTCAAGTGTACGATAGCACAGAATGAAACGGTTGTCATTGAACTGCTTATTTAAGAATACTGTATTCATCTTATAGTCCTCCTAATTATCTATCACACCTCAAATGATAAAAAGGACAAAAAAATTTTAAAAAATAGTAATAATACCGTTATGGATGTTAGCTAAGCTATTTCCTGTCTTGTTTTTTTTTAGAGGCTTTGATATAAATATCGTATGAAAAAATTTGTGCGAGGAATTAGAAAATTTATTCAATTGTTACGTTCTTTTGGTCGAGCATTACATAATCCAAGAACTTGTATCTTATTTGTGATCGTGATTGCCTTAAGCTGCGTTTCTGTTTTTTTGTATGTCACAAGACCAACACAATTAGATAAACTGGGTATATCATATTTAGAACTTTTAGATAGAAGTGTTGTTCAAGAAAATGTTTCAGAGAAATTCAAGAATGCATATGAAGCCAATGATTATTTGATTTATGGTGAGAATATGATGTTCTATGCCAATGAATACGATGGCAATGTAGATCCAATGCAGGGGATGAATGTACTTCTTAGAAATGTAGAGACAGAAGAAGAAATCAGCTATACTTTTTCTGGTGGTGTAGATTCTGGGATTGGTTTAGCTTCTCTTTCACAAGGTTTGTATGAAGTCTATGTATATGATAACTATGTCAAAAAAAGATTATATTTCCAGGATGAAGAAGAATCTTTAAATTTTTCTACTATGCGCCGTAATGAAATGGTTAAAAATGTTCAGGTTCATGCTTCTAAAGATTATTTAAAAGACTTTGGAGTCAATATGGATAAAAACTATGTTTTTATTTCTGTAGTGGATAATATACCGATGGTCAGGACCATTGACGTTTTGATCGATCCAGGTGGAAATGTATACAATGAAGCAGATAACTCCATTGATTATGGCGTTGGCAACGACTTGATCAATGAGGCATCGGCAAGTTTGGAATTAGCTGAGATGTTAAAAGAAAAATTAGAGGCCAAGGGTTTACGTGTGGAATTAACACGAGATGCAGAGTCAACACCTAGCTATTATGGAAAGAGTGGCAGAGCAGGTATTGGTTATGAGAAACAGGCTAAAGTATTTATTTCTTTAGGCATGCTTGTGGATGAAACACAAACTCGACCAATTATGATGATATCACCATATACAAGTGGTTTGCTGGCGAATGAAGTTTCATATACTTTGTTGCAGAATGGAATAGAATTGCCAGATATCAGTGCGCAGGAGAATTTAAATCTAGGTATCTTATATGATTCACTTCGTGTGGATGAAGAAGGAAATAGTACGAAATTTGAATTATATCCTCAGTTAAGAGAAACAGGAGGAAAAGCTACGTTTGCTGGACAAGCAGAAAGCTCTAAGTCGAATCAAGCATATGCGGATTATTATGGAATGAATTCGATATATTTTCAGTTTGCCAATTTAGCCAGTACCGACAGCATTAATTATTATTTAGAAAACAAAGAAACGATCGCAACAAGTATTGCGGATGCGATCACAAATTATTATGAGATAGAAGGGGAAACGGATGAAACTACAACTGAATGATGTTGTGAAATCCTATGGAGCTGATGTCGTGCTTGATAGGGTGAACATTCAGATCAAAGATAATGAAAAAATTGCGCTTGTAGGGCGTAATGGGTGTGGAAAGACGACTCTATTAAAGATCATATGTGAAAAAGAGCCTATGGATTCAGGTTCAAGGTTTGTTGCCAATGGAACAAAGATTGGTTATCTTTCTCAAATTACCTTCTTAGATGAGACAAAAACGGTATATGAAGAACTGTTGGATGCCTTTAAAGAAGTTCGTTCTTTAGAAAAACAATTATTAGAACAGGCAAATCGCTTAGAATTTGATGCCAATGAGAAAGAATTAGAAAGGTATGATAAGCTTCAACAGCGTTTCGAAGCTTTAAATGGATATCAGTATGAAGTAGAACTTCAAAGTGTATTCTTTCATTTTCAATTTACAAAAGAAGATCTAGATAAACCATTAAACCAGTTCAGCTCAGGGCAAAAAACACGAATTGCCTTAGTAAAACTTCTTTTAAGCAAGCCAGATATTTTACTGTTGGATGAGCCGACAAACCATTTGGATATGGATTCGATCGAATGGTTGGAAAACTATATCAAACATTATCCATTTGCGGTTATTCTGGTAAGCCATGACCGTATGTTCTTAGATAATGTTGTCGATGAGATCGTAGAAATTGAGTTTGGCAAGAGCATGCGCTATGTGGGAAATTATACGCACTATATCAAAGCCAAAGAAGAATATTTAAAGAAAAATCATGAAGCTTATATTCGTCAGCAGCAGGAAATTCAACGATTGGAAACACTGATCGATAAATTTCGCTATAAGAAAAACAAGGCTGCTTTTGCCAAGAGCAAACAAAAATATTTGGATCGTATGGAACGTATCGAAGATTTTAAACAAGATTCTTCCAGGATCAAGGCCAATTTTTCATCGTATCGAAAAGGCGGAAAACGTGTTTTGAGCGTTGAAGATTTAAAGATTGGTTATGGTGATAACGTGTTATCAACTGTCTCTTTTGAATTGCTTCAGAAGCAGCGAATGGGTATCATTGGTCCAAATGGAATTGGAAAATCTACTTTGATCAAAACCTTGGTGGGACAGATCGAAAAAATATCTGGTGAATTTAAATTTGGTCACCAGATTGACGTTGGGTATTTCAATCAGGAAAGTGCTCAGATGGTCTCAAACAAGAACGTTTTGGATGAACTATGGGATGAAGATCCAAATGCGACACAAACGGAGATTCGTAATATCCTGGCAAGCTTTCTTTTTACGCAGGAAGAAGTTTTTAAGGATGTTTCTTCACTTTCAGGTGGAGAAAGAGTGCGTCTGGCTTTGGCAAAGTTAATGTTGGATCATGATAATTTATTATTGTTGGATGAGCCGACAAATCACTTGGATATTCCGGCTAAGGAAGCACTGGAAGAAGCTTTGATGAAATACGATGGTACGATCCTTTTTGTAAGTCACGATCGTATGTTCTTGAAAAAGATGGCTAATCGCATCTTGAAAATGGAAGCGGATAAAAGTTTTGTATATAATCTGACTTATGAAGAATATCTTGAAAAGGCCAAAAATGATGAATTGGTAGAAAGCGTACAGGAAGTTAAAGAACAACCGGCAACAAAAGTTTCTTTCCAGGATTCTAAAGCTCTAAAAAATCGTGTGGCTAAGTTAGAAAAAATGTTGGAAGAAGCTGAACTTGATTTAGAGTCATTGCGAGAACTGCGTTATGAACCTGAGTA
The DNA here is from genome assembly GCF_000469305.1 of Faecalitalea cylindroides ATCC 27803. GTDB lineage: Bacteria > Bacillota_I > Bacilli_A > Erysipelotrichales > Erysipelotrichaceae > Faecalitalea > Faecalitalea cylindroides. The sequence continues at coordinate 1,017 of NZ_KI270950.1, read as the reverse complement.
TTATCAAGATTATCAGAAAATGGAAGAATTAGATCAACAAATTGATGATAAACATAATGAAATCAATGCCCTAATGAATGAATGGGAAGAAAAAATGGCATTAATAGAAAAGGCAACCGCATAATGGTTGCCTTTTAGCTTAGATAGCTGATTTCACTAAGTGGCCATAATACAAGAAAATCCTTTGCGAGGATCTGTTCTCTTTTGACAGGACCAAAATCACGTGAATCTTGTGATAAGGGACGATTATCACCCATGAGGAAGTATTCATCTTCACCGAGTTTTACTTCACTGAAATTTTTTGTGAAGTAATAATTCTTAGAGACCCAATCATCTTTATACGAAGTGTTCAAATAAGGCTCGTCCAAGGGTTCGCCGTTAATGTAAATAACTTCATCTTTACAGGAAATTGTATCATTGGGCATTCCAATTACACGTTTGATGACTTCGGATGTTTCATTGTTTTCAATGATCTTTGCGACTACGATATCATAACGTTGAATGCCATTGATATTGGCATTTAACACATTTGTGACACCTTTTTGGTGATTCTGCAATGTTGGATGCATGCTTCGCCCAGAAACTTGTTTTGGTGAAAATAAAAAAGTATTGATAAAGATCACAATCAAAGAGCAGATTAGAAATGTTTTTATAAAATCTAATATATCTTCAATGAGAAGACGGTCATCTTCATCATTATATCTATATGTATTTGTTTTTTTCATGTCCCTAGTCTAGCACCAAAAGGATCAAATGTCTATTTGACAGAGTTTTATTTATTTACAATTGCAATTTACATTCTCTTACATTTTCTTTCTTGACAAATGAATTTTGTTTCATTATGATTAAAACATAAATTTATGAAAGCGTTGATAAGGAAAAAATAAACATGAGCGTTCTATAGCGAGCTGTTGGTTGGTGGAAAACAGTGAACCTGTGTTTATGAACTCACCTTTGAGCTGATAGAGTGAAATCAAAGTAAGTCTATCCGGTTGCCTTCCGTTAACAAGGCAACGA
>NZ_KI270949.1 GCF_000469305.1 Faecalitalea cylindroides ATCC 27803 | reverse complement strand
ACCAAATCCACCACCGAAACCACCACGGCTTCTATGAGAAGTATATCTATGTCGGTTCGATAACATAGAACCCCATAAAAGGTATTCTAAAGTACGATCGTTTCGTCTTGAGGAATTTGGTCTGCGAGTTACGTGAACGGGGATTTGTTTCTTTGTATGTTCATTTAGTTTTTGCAAGGTAATCAAAGTTTTCCCAATGGATACACCAGTGATCCAACCATCCGCTTCAACTTGTACAATTGATGGATCTTGGCTGGATACGAGGATACTTTCATCATTGAAATCATATCCTCTGACATTTAGTTTATATCTTTGTCCTGGTTTAAGGATAATTTCGACATTCGAAGAACCAGAGAAACTGTAATAAAATAAGATAAACAGAATAATAGCAATCAAAATGATTGTAAAGATCAAATTGAAAAATCCGTTTTCTTCTTCCTGATTCGTGTTTGCAGCTGCATCTAATTCACCACTGTCAATCCCATTGGTGATGGCATCAATGATTTGATAGTATAAGTCTTCCAATCCTTTTTGATAGTTGCCATCTTGAAATTGAGGAACAAGGTAGTCGGTTTGTAGATGTTGACTTGCGATATCGGTAATTGTACCTTCAAGTCCTGTTCCAACTTCCATGTATCGTTCCTTTTCTTCCATGCTGACGATAAATAAGATACCATTATCAAGATTTTCATCACCTAAGCCATACTTATTAAAAGTTTTGTAAGCGACTTGACGAATATCCTGTCCTTCTAAAGAATCTACAGTGATGAATACAACCTGTGCACCTGTGTTTCTTTCCAGTGTACTTCCAGCTTGATTCATCTTTGATTCTGTTTCTTCATCAATTAAATTAGCATAGTCGTTAATGTAATTATTGATTTCCAGTGTATCTTCGCTTGCTCTAACAACGGTTAGTGAACTGCCAAAGAAAAAACATATGATCAGACAAAAAAATAGTTTGCCTAATCTTGACTTCATAACTGCTCCTTTCGTTATCGTCATTATATACTATTTAACATCGCTTGAAAAGCAGGGGTATCCGTTGATTATTGGGGTACTTTATGTTAAACTTAACGTGTTTCGCTAGGAGGTAACGTGAACGCATATTATCTATCTTTATTAAAAGAGATTCAAAAACAGATTGATGATAAAAGTTATCAAACAGCGTACGATTTGATTCATCAAGAATTAGAATTGCCATATGTTCCCAAGGAAGCTATGGAGGTTCTTGAAGAGTATCAAAAAGAATGCCTGAGCCACATGGATAGACCGGTTCGTTCTGCCGATGATGAGCAATTACAGGCATGGATCCAAGGAAGTTTGCAACAACAGGAAAAAGCTGTTTCACTGTTGCAAAATCTGAATCTAAGAAATTATCATGATGAAGTTCAGACTCTTCTAGATTCTAAGCTACTTGATGAATATAAAGGAGAGTTGATCGAAAGTTTGATGGAACAAAAGATCGACGATTCTTATACAGTGATCAAAAACGGATTGGAAATAACATTTATTCCAAGCTCGATCATTTCAAAAGATGAAGATGATGTATTGATTCGAGCCAGAGAACTGTTTGATCAATGGTTTTCAAACAACAATCCAGCTTTTCAAAATTTCTGTAATCGTTTGTTAGAGCAGGAAGTTTTGGAAGTTAGACCATTTGATTTTATGGATCAGGATCCTTATGTTCTGGCCAAAGCAATTGTCAGATTGGTGTTGGAAGCCTTTGGACAATCCGACCAGTTAGCAGCTTTTATACAAATACATGAGTTGCAGGATGTGGCTGATATGCCATTAGAAATTGAAAGACGAGGAGATAACGATGACTAGTAACTGGACTTTAAATGAAAAATCTACTGGTGTTCTTGAAGTAACAGTAGAAGGTGATGCTTGGAAAAAAGCACAGAATAAAGCTTTAAAAAAGATCAAATCACGTATTAATATCAAAGGGTTCCGTCCTGGACAGGTTCCAGAAGCTTTGATCAAAAAACAGATTTCTAAAGAAGCATTATATGCTGAAGCTGCAGAAGAAATCGCAAACGAAGCTTTAGTTCACGGTATCGATGAAAATAAACTTGAATTGGTAGCTCGCCCTACTTTAGATATTAAAGAAGCAAATGATGACAAAGTTGTCATGGCATTCAATTGTGTTGTTTCTCCAGAAGTGACATTAGGAGATTATAAAGGCCTAGATATCCATAAAGAAGAAGTGGAAGTAACTGAAGAAGATATCAACGCAGAAGTTGAACGTATCCAGAATCGTTATGCTGACTGGGTAATTCGTGAAGAAGATGAAGAAGCTCAGTTAAAAGATCAGGTAACAATCGATTTCGTTGGTGAAAAAGATGGTGTTGCCTTTGAAGGTGGATCTGGTGAAAACTATCCTTTGGAATTGGGATCAGGAACATTCATTCCAGGATTTGAAGAACAGCTTGTTGGTGTAAAAACAGGAGATCAGAAAGATGTAGTTGTTACATTCCCTGAAGATTATCAGGCAAAAGATCTTGCGGGACAGGAAGCAACATTCAAAGTTACTGTTCACGATATCAAATACAAAGAACTTCCAGAAGCTAATGATGAATTAGTTCAAAAATTAAAGATGGATGGTGTTGAAACACTTGAACAGTTCAAAGAAAAGAAAGCTGATGATCTAAAAGCGCAGAAAGAAAAATCAGCTGAAGATGCTTTCGTTAATGCATTAATTGAAAAAGTTTGTGAAAACGCTACTGTTGAAATTCCAGAAGTAATGATCGAATCACAGATCGATCGTGAATATAAGAATTTTGAAAACCGTATGATGCAGAGTGGATTTACTGCTAAACAGTATCTTGAAGCTGTAGGACAGACAGAAGCTCAGCTAAGAGAAACAATGCGTCCAAGTGCAGAACAGAATGTAAAAGCAAGTCTAGTATTGGATGCAATCGTTAAAGCAGAAAACATCGCAATCGATGATGAAGCTGTTGAAAATGAATTCAAGCAGATGTCTGAAACTTACGGTATGGATGTTGAAAAAATCAAAGGAATCATCAATCCAGAAAACGTAAAATATGACTTAGCTCAACAAAAAGCATTAGAGTTGATTAAAGAGTCAGTAAAGTAGTAGAATATATAAAATAAAAAGGCGCTATGCGTCTTTTTTATAAATAGACAAGGGGGAATACTAATGTCTCAAACTTATCCTTTAGTATGTACCAAAGGTGTCATTATCTTCCCGGATCAGGAAATTGTAATTGATGTTGGAAGAGAAGCATCTTTAAAAGCTGTGGAAAATGCCAGAGATAATTACGAAGACAAAGTCGTACTTTTCTCTCAAGTAAAACTTCAACAGGAAAATCCAACATTCGATGATATTTATCATGTTGGAACATTATGCGAAATTCGTCATGTACGTAAATTTGAAAATTTCTTACGTATTAAATTTAGAGGATTAGACCGTGTAGAATTAAAAGAATGGTCAAAAGGTTCTTTAAGTGATATGGGTACGGTAGATATCTTGCATAGCTATCGTCAAGATGAAGTGGAAGAAGTTGCATTGGTTCGAATGATTGCCGGTGCTTTTGAAGCTTTACCACATGTTGAAAAGTTCTTATCAAAGGAATTGATGATCGAACTTTCTAAAGGAATTGGAGCCGATGTATTAAGTGATAAAGCGGTTCAAACATTTCCTTTATTAACAGAAAGAAAACAAGAGTATCTTGAAACACTTGGTATTAATGATCGTTTAGAAATGTTATTGGCTGATATGGAAAAAGAAAAACGTATGTCAGAAGTAGAACAGAAAATCAATGAAACGGTCAAAGAACGTATAGATCAAGGTCAAAAAGATTATTATCTACGTGAAAAAATGCATGCGATTCGTGAAGAATTGGGCGATGTTGTTGAGCAGGATAAAGATGCAGAACAGATTCGTAAACGCCTGGATGAAAATCCATACCCTGACTATATAAAGAAAAAAGTAAAAGAAGAATTAGCTCGTTACGAAATGCTTCCAATGGCAAGTGGAGAAACGGGTGTCATCAAAACATACATTGATTGGTTAATGGATCTTCCTTGGTGGCAGACAACACAGGATAATGAAGATCTAAGCGCTGCTCAGGATATTTTAGATGCGGATCATTATGGCTTGAAAAAAGTTAAAGAACGTATCATGGAATACCTTGCGGTAAAACAAATGACTAATTCTTTAAAAGCACCAATTATTTGTTTAGTTGGCCCTCCTGGTGTCGGTAAGACATCTCTTGCGAAAAGCGTAGCTAGAGCATTAGGAAGAAAATTTGTTAAGATGTCTTTAGGTGGTGTTCGTGATGAAGCAGAAATCCGTGGTCATCGTCGAACATATCTAGGTGCTTTACCTGGACGTATCATTCAAGGTATGAAAAAAGCTGGTACGATCAATCCAGTGTTTTTGATCGATGAATTGGATAAAATGGCTAGTGACTACAAAGGGGATCCATCCAGTGCAATGCTAGAAGTATTGGATCCTGAACAGAACAGCTTATTTTCAGATCATTACATTGAAGAAGCTTATGATCTTTCTAAGGTCTTGTTTATCGCTACTGCAAACTATTTGGAAAACATTCCACCTGCATTACGTGATAGATTGGAGATCATTGAGCTTTCAAGTTATACAGATATTGAGAAAGTCAATATCGCAAGACAGCATTTATTACCAAAACAATTGTTGGAAAATGGTTTAAAACCATCTCAGTTGAAAATATCTGATGACATGATCTTATACTTGATTCGTTACTATACACGCGAAGCCGGTGTGCGTCAGCTAGAAAGAACGATCGCAACAATTTGTCGTAAAACGGTATTGGCTATCTTAAAAGACAAAAAGAAATCCATTACTATTTCTAAGAAACTAATTAAAGAATGGTTAGGTAATGAAAAAGTAGAATACGGAAAGAAAGAGAAAAAAGATCAAGTTGGTACAGTTACTGGATTAGCTTATACTAGTTTTGGTGGAGACATTCTTCAAATTGAAGCAAATAAATTTGAAGGTAAAGGAAACTTGATCTTAACAGGTCAATTAGGAGATGTCATGAAAGAAAGTGCTAGCATTGCCCTAGACTTTATTCGTGCGCATGCCAAAGAATATAAGATCGATCCTAAGATGTTTGAAAAAATGGACGTTCATATTCATGTTCCTGAAGGAGCAGTTCCTAAAGATGGGCCAAGTGCTGGTGTTACAATGACAACAGCTTTAGTATCTTGTTTCTCAGAAATTCCAGTAAAAGCTAATTTGGCTATGACTGGTGAAGTGACACTACGTGGAAATGTACTTCCAATTGGTGGCTTGAAAGAAAAATCACTGGCAGCACATCGAAGTGGAATTGATACGATCTTGATTCCAAAAGGCAATGTGAAAGATTTGGATGATATTCCAGAAGAAGTAAAGGAATCTGTGCATTTTATTCCTGTTTCGACTGTTAAACAAGTTTTGAACGCAGCTTTGGTACAGTAAGATGATCGCACAGTTTGTTACTTCAGCCACTCAAAAATCTGAATGGCCAGAAACCACATTACCAGAAGTAGTTGTTGTTGGTCGCAGTAATGTAGGAAAATCAAGTTTTATCAATGCTTTAACAAATCGAAAAAAACTCGCTTATGTAGGAAGCACTCCTGGAAAAACAAGATTATTAAATTTCTTTGATATTGATCAAACATGGATGCTTGTCGATGTGCCAGGATATGGGTATGCGAAAATGTCTAAATCAAGTTTAGAAAAACTTGGGCATATGATGGATGAATACTTCAATGAGAGAGAACAGATCAAGTGCGTTGTTCAACTTATTGATGCACGACATGATCCTACCAAAGATGATAAAGAGATGATTGATTTTTTTAAAGAAGTATCGATTCCTATTGTTATTGTTGCGACTAAGATCGATAAAGTACCTAAGACAAAACGAATAAAAGCTCTAAAAAACATTTCACAGTGTTTACAAATCCCGTTAAAACAAGTACATGGTGTTTCAAGTACAGAAAAGATTGGATTTGAAGAAGTCTTAGATACGATTCAAAATATGTTTTAAGAAAAAGCTATGATAGTGGAAATTAAAAAATCCTGTCTATCATGGCTTTTTATGTTTTTGTTGACAGAAAAATTCTAATTTAGTACTATATTAAAGCTTGGAGAGTTGTCCGAGTGGTTTAAGGTGCAGTCTTGGAAAGGCTGTGTAGTGAAAGCTACCATGAGTTCGAATCTCATACTCTCCGCCATATGCTCATAACCCCTTTATATAAAGGGGTTTTTATTTTTTTTAGATATAAATCCCAAAAAATCCCGAAAAATTTCATAATTTTTTTGTCCTTTTGCTCATTTCCGGTGTGATAGATAAGTGAACAGTGAAAGGAGAAAGAATATGAATTTTAAAAAATTTGGAAAGAAACTGTTTATACTTGTTTTGTTGCTTACTTCTATTTTTAGAATAAGCATGCCTATTTCGGCTGCAACAGGAAATGTATCTTTGGATACGCACGGAGATCGATGGAGGATGGGATTATCCACTGTTTTTTATGATCGTTATCTACAAACTCAAAGAAATATAACGAGCATAAGGATCGATAATTTTAGTATTAATGGACAAAATGCTTATTGTGTAGAGCCAAATGTTGAAATTTATCCTTCGATTGCAATGGAAATATTGGATGGACAGGCTGCCTTAAATGCACTTCATACCGCAGGCTATTCGGATTCTCAAATTAATGAAATGGCATTGATTTCAAGCTTAGGGTATGGATATGCCAATGATTTTTCAGAAGAAATGAATGCAGCAACACAGGTGCGAATTTGGCAAGTACATTTTGGCGATGTGATATCAAATATTCCGGCGGACATTCAAGCCCGTATTGATGTGATCAATGAAAGAATTCGTAAGATGAATACATCTTTATCATTTGAAAATCAGACTGTAGAATTAAACGGATATGGTGAAAAATATGCAGTAACTCTTGAAGACACAAATGGGATTTTATCCGACTATGTCTTAAATTCATCGATTGCAGGTGTGCATGTTGAAAAAAATGGAAACACATTAAGATTATGGGTGGAAAAAGGAAGTGCAGAATCAGGTACAATCACATTTGATGGATTGTATTCTAGAAATGAAGCAAACAATAATTGCATTGCATATTTTAATCCACAAAATCAAACGTTGGCTTCTTTTGGTAAAACAACTCCTAGGCAGGCGTCATTTAATTATCGTGTAAAAGAAACTGAAGGAAGAATACAAGTCAACAAGATTGGAGAAGCTTTAAAATCCGCGACTGTAACGACTGAAGAAAAAAAGACAAAAACGGCTTTTGAATACGAAGAAATCGGT
>NZ_KI270948.1 GCF_000469305.1 Faecalitalea cylindroides ATCC 27803 | reverse complement strand
TTGGAGGTTCCGACCGGATTTGAACCGGTGATCACAGAGTTGCAGTCTATTGCCTTACCGCTTGGCTACGGAACCAACTGCCTTAATATAATATAATATATACACAATTTTCGCAAGTATTTTTTACAAAAAAAGATATATTTTTTAAAGTGGTAAATTTTGACAATAATGTTTCTTATCAATGATGATCTTATACCCTCCAGTTAATACTTTTCTTGTACCAGAATCTAAAGGTAAAGAAATCCATGAAGGATCCACGATTCAAAATTCAATCTCATTTTCATCTTGATACCAAACTCGAATGGATGTACAAGTACCATAACATTCTATTTTGGAATTACAGACTATCCCAAAGTATTCTATAAAACTTTTATCATGTACCAAAAATGATTTATTACTTGAAATAATCATAATATCCAAATCTGAGCCCATAATATTTGTTCCTCTTGCGACTGAACCTACGACAAGAATACAATCTATATCAGATGTGTGCTGACCAATTTCTTTTAATTTTTTAAAAACTTGTTTATACAAGATATCTTTCCTCCATACTTATATAAAATAGCTTATAAAAAACTACTTCACGAATGACTCTTTAAATGAGTTGTTGATAATAGAAAAAAAGATAGCCCTAAAAGTAAAAATGTTATACCAATTGTTGTATTCCCATCTAAAAAGTTCATAAGAGCTACAAACAAAATACATATTGAAGATAACAAGAAACATGTAAAAATAAATTTTTCTTTATTCTTCTTTATCATAATATCGTCCTTAAAATCTAATTTGATTTTATCACTTTATTGAAAAATTGATTATTAATATTTTTAAAAATATAATTATTAAAAAAGAAGAAACTCAATTTAGAGTTTCTTCTTTACTTTTATTGGGAGATTTAATTAGTCGCGTTCAACGATTGTAGCGCAACCCATTCCTCCACCGATGCAAAGAGTAGCTAAACCTTTCTTAGCATCGCGTTTCTGCATTTCATGTAGTAGGGTAACTAGGATACGGCATCCAGAAGCACCGACAGGGTGTCCTAATGCGATAGCTCCACCGTTTACGTTAACTTTGCTCATATCAAAGTTAAGGTCTTTAGCAACAGCAACGCTCTGAGCAGCGAAAGCTTCGTTTGCTTCAATTAGATCCATATCATCTACAGTTAAACCTGTACGTTCCATAACTTTTCTTGTAGCAGCAACTGGTCCGATACCCATAATTTCTGGTTCAACACCAGCAAGAGCACCATCTACCCAAGTAGCCATAGGTGTAACGCCTAATTCTTTAGCTTTTTCTTCGCTCATTACTACGATTGCAGCAGCTCCATCGTTAATACCTGAAGCATTACCAGCTGTAACCAATCCGCCTTCTTTACCAGAGCAGCAACGAAGTTTTGATAATGTTTCAACAGTTGATCCAGCACGAGGGCCTTCGTCTTTCTTAAATTCAACGATTTCTTTTTTAACTTTTACTGGAACTGGAACGATTTCATCATCGAATTTTCCTTCATTCTGAGCTTTTTCAGTTTTCTGCTGAGAATTAGCAGCAAATTCGTCTAATTCTTCACGAGTTAAACCATATTTATCACAGATGTTTTCTGCCGTGATCATCATATGGTAATGATTGAATGCATCAGTTAATGCATCATTAGTCATTGTATCAATGATCTTAGCATCATTCATACGGTAACCGAAACGTGCTTTTGTAAGTGCATATGGAGCCATTGACATGTTTTCCATACCACCAGCTACAACGATATCAGCCATACCAGCTTTGATCATAGCTGCAGCCTGGTTAACACAGTTAAGACCTGAACCACAAACAACGTTTAATGTAACAGCAGGTACTTCAATAGGTAAACCAGCTTTGATAGATGCCTGACGAGCAACGTTCTGTCCCTGTGCAGCCTGAATAACGCATCCCATCAAAACTTCATCAACTTGTTCTGGTTTAACACCAGCACGATTTAAAGCTTCTTTGATGACGATAGCACCAAGATCAGCTGCAGGTGTATTGCTTAGAGCACCGCCCATTTTACCAATAGCAGTACGACAAGCACCAGCTAAAACAATTTTTTTACTCATTTTTCATTTCCTCCATTATTGAGATAAGTAAATTATCTTACACACATGACTTTATCACAGGTAACTCTTAAAATCAATGAACAAATTATTTTTTTCACAAGTTAAAATCATCTTTTTTTTAACAACTTAATAATTTCATTTTACATAATATGTTTCTTAATAATAAAATGTTTATAGAAGGAATTTATTATGAAAATATTAATTATTGAAGATGATAAAGAATTGGCTTATACATTAAAAGATATCCTGGAACATAATGCTTTTGATGTCATGATATGTTATACATTTGAACAAGCTTATCAAGAATTAAATAGAGCATATGACTGTTATCTAATAGATAATCGATTGCCGGATGGATGTGGATTAGATTTATGTAAATTAATTCGAGAAATTACCGATGCTCCAATTGCCTTTATTTCTTCAGATACAAATGAATCAAGTATTTTAAAAAGTTATGAATTTGATGCAGATGATTATATTGAAAAACCATTTCGTATAAAGGTTCTTCTAGCAAAAATTCAATCTGTTTTAAAAAGAGCAGGGAAATGGAATCAAACAATCTCACTTAACGATTCAATATTAAACTTAAATCAGCAAACACTTACAATTGAGGAAACAACTTTTTCGTTATCTATTAGCGAAGTTGCTATCGTGGAAAGTTTATTTTCAAAATATCCTAATTATGTAAGTCGACAAGATTTAGCAAAAGCTATTTATTCAAAGACCAATCATGAAACATCTTTAGCTACTGTAAGTACACGAGTTTCTGAATTAAATAGCAAATTAAATGGTAAATATATTGAAAGTTCTAGAAATAAAGGATATAGGTGGATCTTATGAAAAAAAGCTATAAATTACTCATTCCTCTAGCTATCATACTATTTTTGATCTTATTCTTTCTATTTCTTTTGGCGCATGATTATTTAAATCAGATGATAACGATTGCGACTGCCAAAGACCCTTTATATTCTCTTTTTAATAAGCCTGATCAAACAACAATTATTCATGCATATGATGAATTAGATAATCTTGGATATGGGCAAAGTGGAGTGACATATCTTTTTATATGCTTATTCAAAAATACATATTTTTGTTGCATTATGATCTTGATTTGTTTAATCTTTTTTGGCTTTTTATTCTATTTGATTCGCCGGCAAAAGTTAATGAATGAAGATAAAGAAAAAACGATCCTGGCCATTCAGGGTCAGGAAGATCTTGAAAATGACATTGTATATGAGGTGAATAAAATTAAAAAGGAATATGAGGCTAGGATTGTATCGATGTCGTTGGATCAACAAAAACAAAATCAAGAATATGAAAATATGGCACATCAAATCAAATCTTCTTTATCTACATGTTTTTTGAATGTAGACTTATTAAATGATGATGAGGGAAATAAGGGATATATAGAAAGGATCGATCACCAATTAGAAAAAATAAATAAACTGACAAATGACTTTTTAAAAGGATATTCAATTCGACAAAACAATCTTCATTATCAATTTAAATTTTATAATTTAGAATCGTGTATTAAACAAGTTGTTTTGGATGTACAAGAACAGGCTTATCAGAAGAACATTCAATTTGAATTAAATACAAAAGAGTTTTATTTATTTATGGATCCATTTTGGATACAAGAAGCTCTTGAAAGTATTCTGATCAATTGTTTAGAATACGCCTTTGAAAATACTAAAATTTACGTTGATTTAAAAGAAGAAAAGAATCAAGCTATCATCCAAATTCAGGATCACGGATATTCAGTTGATAAGCAAATAGATTTATTTAAGCGGTATGAAACATCAAATCATAATGATAACCATTATGGTATTGGTTTAAATATGACAAAGGAAATTATTGAACATCATTTTGGAAGCATCGATGTCTCATCCCAAGAAAATAAGACTACTTTTAGGATTCTTTTACCTGTCAACAAATTAGAAAGAATTAATATTTAAATTGTGATGCATTTGTAATCTTGCGTTTATTAAAATGGGATCGTAAGGAGACAGTATGAAAAGAAAATTCAAATACTATTCAAAAAATAAGAAATTATCTTTCTCACTTTCTTTGATCCTGTTTGTATCTTTAATGATCATACTTTTTTCTATATTCATGCAGATAAGAATTTTTGAAATAAAAAGAGAGCAAAACCAGGCTGTTTATGGTGCATGGAATGCAGCAGTTTACGATATTTCTGAAACTTCTGAATCAAAGATTGTGTCCAATCAAATGATCCGCTCTATTGGAAACATGAACATTGTCGGAGAGGTTATAGAAGATACAGAATATAAAGGTTCAATCGGGTATGTAGATAAAGATTTTCTTGAAATGTCTAATATTTCTATGAAAGCAGGACATATGCCTGAAAATAAAAACGAAATTGCGATTGAAGCATATGTTTTGGATTTGCTGGGCATTGATTATGAATTAGATCAAAAAGTAAATTTAGACATACACATGGATGACTCTGTTATTCATAGAGAGTATGTACTTTCGGGTGTCATTAATAACTATTCGTCAAGTTGGACAACTGTTGGAACGCTTGCATCATTCTTTATATTTCCTAGTGAAGATACAATTATATCTAAAAATTTGTTTTTAATTGCCAAAGAAGGATATATTGATTCGATTAATGAAATTCAAATTGATGATGATATTGTCATGAATGCATATGTTGAATTTACTTATGATCCTTTTTCTGATCAAAATATACCATTTACTCTATTAGGCATATTCACGGTTTGTTATTCTATTTTATTAATCGCTTATGTCTTTATTCATTGGGCAAATCAGCATACAAAAGAAATCCAAATCTTAAAATCATTAGGAACGGATAATAAGATGCTGGTTAAAGATTTTACCTCTTTATTATTTAAGTCGATTTGTCTTCCTTTATGTGTTTATTTGATCATTTGTATCGTTTTATCAATAAATATATGGGTATCTTTAATCAGTTTGATGGTTTATTTGTTTAGCTTAAGTATGATCGTTTTGATTTGTTATATTTATATTTCTTCTGTGTCAATCAATGTAAATTCCTTTTCAAGTCAAAAAACAATCATAAAGAAAACAATTAAAGTCCGATACAAGAAACAAACACCTTTTTCATTGTTTGTTCGTTCGTTTCGTTTTCATCACAAAAGAGAACTATTACGTATTTCCATATCTGTAGTTTTATTAACTTTGTTGTATCACTCATTGACCTTACAAATTCATGAACAATATCAATTAAATGAAATTTATACACAACCGGATATTCAGATAGCTGGTAAAAATGTAACTTCTTTTAAATATGAAGTTGTTGATGATAATGGCGATCGAGTAATCGGTTATAGAACGAAGCAGCAAGATATTAGTGACCAGCTGGATGTCTTGCTTTCAAATCAATCCATTGAAAACTACTATAGTTCAAATTTGAATTACGATGTTGCTGTTACATGGCCTGAAATAGAACAATCTTTTTTATGGGACAAGAAAGGTATGGAAAACCATTTAACGCACTTTATGGATTATGATTGGCAGAATCAAAAGTGTTTATTTCCAAATGTATACAGTGCAAAACAAACCGAGTATCTAAAATTTTTAAAAGACAACATAGATGATGGAGAGTTTAATGAAGAAGCTTTCTTAAAGGGAAAAGAAATTTATATTTATCTTCCTGAATATACAACAGAAAATTTATTCGATACACAGAATACGGCATACGTCAGTACTGATCCAAATACATTTTATGATTTAAATAAGGTTGTTCAAGAAGACACAATTAAGATCGGAACAAAATTAACTTTACGAACAGCGGATGGCTTTCAAAAAGAAGCCAAAGTTGGAGGAATCATTCGTCATGTTTTTGAAGAATACGATCCATCATTAAATAACGAGACGCCTTATACTGTGTTCGTTTCTCCAACTTTCTTTGACTCAAAAGGACAGGTAAATCAACTTTACCTATATTTAGATAAAAACATACAGCAGGAACCAACGGAAGCTTTCTATGCTAGTATTTGCGCAAAAAATGATCTCAGTTTTTTTAACAATGCACAGAATAAAAGAATTCAGCAGGAAACGATTCAAAATAACATGGTCTTAAATTCTGTGATTCTTACAATTGTTATAGCTATTGTTTTATTTACGCAGTATATCTTGTTTAGACAAAAAAATGCTGATGTTAAAGACAAGATAAAGATTTATCATCAATTAGGAATTGATAAATCAATCCTTCATAAAATAAAATTGTATGAAATACTAATAGAATCCTGATCATAATTTCTATTTCTTTTGGGTTGTTTGTTTTTATTCAATATTTTGACTATTTACAGGCGCCAAGTTTGATGTATCCTTTTTCAAATCGATTTTCACAGGAATATTGGTCCTGGCCTTTATATTTCCTGGTTACTCTTGCATTTCTTACATTATATGTTCTATCCATCTTAAAAACAGGAGATGAATAAAATTTAGTAGTGAGATTTTTGAAAAGAGATCATTCTATATCCATTTCTACAATATCATTAAGATCCAAAGTCTTTTTGACAATTTGGATCTTTTTGTTTTCAAAATCAAGTTTTGCTACTTTTCCTTTAAATTGTACATATTGACCTTTATCATAATAAATGACTTTAATCACCATACCAGGTTGTACTTGATGAACGGTTCTGTCTAAAAGTTCAAGATCATCGTTGGAAAGCTCTCTTTTTGGTACAATGATCCTTTCTGTTTGTTTGATGATTTCTCGAAATCCTCTTAAAGAATCAAACGATTGAAACATCTGTGCTCGTTGAGCCCGAACTCTAATCGGCATTGTGACCACCTACTAATGTATTTCTTTTTTTGGCTGTAGCTCTTTTTAAGTAATTCATTCCTTTTAAGACAGAATTCTTGCCATATTTATGATGAATTGACAGGATTGTTTGCTGGATTCTTTTTTCTTTTTCAATATCTTCAGGATCGGTAAATAAGTCAAATTGCTCATATAATTCACTTTTTACGTTGCCAAAACTGATGGCAATATGGCGGATGGGGTAGTTAGGATTCACACCTATTTTATATAATCGCTTAAATTCGTCTAATAAAACACGGCACGAATTTGTTGTGTTAGTTATTTGTCGACTCACTCGAGAAGGGGGAATGATATCTTTGGAATATCCGATGAAAAGGGAAATGTGATTTGTAACTAGATGTCGTTCTATTAAAGTTAAAACATTGATATCAACCATTTCTTTCATGACTAAATAAGCATCATCATAGGAATAGTCTTCAAAAAGGATTTGAGAATTGGAAATTGAATTGGCTTGTGGAACATAATTTTTGATATCTGCAATAGTTGTTGGTTCCTTGCCCCAGGAATGATCGATCAAGTATTCTGCATTGACACCAAAAGTTTTATATAAATCTTTTTCAGGATAATGAGCTACACCATATAGATCTTGTATTCCTAAAGCGTTCAATCGTTTTACGGTTCCTGGTCCAATCATCCAAAAATCCGTTAAAGGTGTATGATACCATAATGTTTGTTTAAAGATATCCTCATCAAGATAAGCTATATAATCTGGAGCGTGTTTCGCCATGATGTCCAAGGCAATCTTGCTTAAGAACAAATTGGTTCCAATTCCAGCAGTTGCAGTTATGCCGGTTTCTTTAAAAATATCTTGAATGATCATCAAAGCAATTTGTTTTGGGTTCATTTTATATAGATTTAGATATGAAGAGATATCTAAGAAAGATTCATCGATCGAATAAACATGGATATCTTCGCTGGATATATATTTTAAGAATATTTCATGGATCCTGGCCGCATATTCCATGTATAATTTCATTCTTGGCATGGCAATTTCATATTTGATGTGCTTGGGAATCTCAAAGATCCTTCCTCGACTTTTTATGCCAAGTTTTTTGATTGCAGGTGTGGCCGCTAAAGTAATAGCACCAGGCCCTCTTGTAGGGTCGGCAACGACTAAGTTTACTTTAAATGGATCTAGTCCTCTTTCTACACACTCTACTGAAGCATAAAAGGATTTAAGATCGATACATAAATAATATTTGTCCATCTATATCACTCCTCTGTGAATTCATATTATAACTATCCAATTCTTAAAACAAGATAGATTTGGGAATTTGTGAATTATTTAATGTTTTAATTTTGCAAATAAAATTATATTTGTTATCATATGTAATATGGAGTGATGCATATGACCTTAAGAGAACTGCTAGTGCAATTTGAAATTCAAAATAATTTAAGTCATGCGGATGTAGCTAAAGAAGTTGGTGTATCTGTATCAACTTATTATCGATGGATCAATGGTGAAAGCACAAAGTTAAAAAAAACGACCATTCAAAAACTTTCAACTGTCTTAGATTGCGATGTTGAAAAAGTAATTGAAGAAACAGATCGTATCAAACCAATCTTAGGGAATGTAAAAGCAGGGTATGATCTTTGGGCAGATCAAGATATCGAAGGATATTTGGAACTTGGGCAATCAGATGCTCAGAAAGGTGATTACTTTTTAAGAGTTGTCGGAGATTCTATGGAAGGAGCACATATCTATGATGGTGATCTTGTATATGTTAAGAAGTGTGACACTGTTCAATCTGGACAAATTGCTATCGTAATGATCGAGGAAGAGGCAACGATCAAAAAAGTATATTTCAAAGATAATCTTATGATTTTAGAACCGGCTAACTCAAAGTATGAATCAAAGTTCTTTACAATGAAAGAGGTAGAGGAAACACCCGTTCGGATTATAGGGCTAGTTCGTTTTATTCGAAAAGATCTGGCATAGAAAAAAGCACAGAGAAATTTTTCTCTGTGCTTTCTTTTGATATAAGTTTATTTGCACATTTTGATAATAACAGCTGCTCCTTGACCTCCACCGATACATAGAGATGCAAGACCTGTAGTTAAATTACGTTTTTGCATTTCGTGGATCAAAGTAACAAGGATACGGTTACCAGAAGCACCAACTGGGTGTCCTAATGCAATTGCACCACCATTTACGTTTGTCTTTTTCAAGAATTCTTCACGATCCATACCTGTAGCTTCTTCAAGTTCATGAATAACACCAAGAGATTGTGCAGCAAACGCTTCATTTAATTCAACCAATTCCATATCTTCAATCTTAAGATCTGCATATTTCAATGCGTTCAAGATAGCAGGAGTAGGGCCAAGTCCCATGACACGTGGATCAACACCACCTTGACCAAATCCCACAACTTCACAGATCGGTTTTAAGTTATATTTCTTAACGGCGTCTTCACTTGCGATGATCGTGAAAGAAGCACCATCATTGATACCTGAAGCATTACCTGCTGTAACGGTTCCGTCTTTTGTGAAAGCTGGACGAAGTTTAGCTAGTTTTTCCATGCTTGTTTGACGAGGATGCTCATCTGTATCAAAAACTACTTCACCTTTTCTTGTGGAATAAGTGATAGGAACGATTTCATCTTTGAAGCGACCAGATTCAATAGCTGCCAAAGCTTTTTGCTGACTTGCTAAAGCAAATTCATCCTGTGCTTCACGAGAGATGTTATACTTTTTGGCAATATTATCGGCTGTTACACCCATGTGAATTCCATACATAGCATCTGTTAAACCATCATGCAACATAGAGTCTACGACCGTCATATCACCAGATTTAACACCTTTACGATTCTTATAGCTCAATAAGAATGGAGCGCGTGTCATTGATTCAACACCACCAGCTACATAAAGATCACCAAAGTTTGCCTGAATTCTTAAAGTTGCTTCCATTACAGCTTTTAAACCAGAACCACAAAGCATGTTAATGGATTGAGCACATACTTCTACAGGAATACCTGCTTTAAAAGCAACGTTACGGGCGATGTTTTGTCCAAGTCCTGCAGCAATTACATTACCGATGATAACTTCATCAAGGTTTGCAGGATCAATGTTGGCCTGTTTGATTGTTTCTTTTAATACGGTTGCTCCCATATCGGCAACATCAACGTCTGTCAAGCTGCCCATAAAAGTACCAATTGCGCTACGTTTTGCAGCGACGATATAAGCTTTTCTCATTTTTTACACTCACTTTCTACCTTTATATAATAGGTTTTTACAGTCACATACTAGACAAAAGGAAAGGGTTTGTCAACACTTTGTGAAAAAAATAATTTGTGTAGAATACTTGTTAAAAAAAGTCAAAAAATAACTAATTAAAAAATTCACAAATTCATTGACTACATGAAAAATACCTTGTAAAATGAGTCTGTGTGAAAAGTTTATCTTTATCATGCTTTTCGATATCCAAAAAATCGAATGGTTCAGAAAAGGAAAGGAGAACTTCATTTATGGATTTCAATTTAACAGAACAACAAAAACTTATGCAGAAGTTGTTCAGAGAAGTTGCGCAAAACGAAGTAAAAGAAAACGCAGCTGATGTAGACGAAAACGAACGTTTCCCAAAAGAAAACGTTGAAGTTATGCGTCAGGCAAAAATGTTAGGTATTCCTTATTCTCGTGAATACGGAGGAGCTGGAGCTGACTATCTTTGCTACATCATGGCTGTAGAAGAATTATCAAAAACTTGTGCGACAACAGGTGTTGTATTAAGTGCTCATACATCTTTGGGTACTTGGCCAATCGCTCAGTTTGGTACAGAAGAACAGAAAAAACGTTTCTTACCAGACCTATGCACAGGTAAAAGACTTGCTGCATTTGGTTTGACTGAACCAAATGCCGGTACAGATGCTGCTGGACAGCAGACAACAGCTGTTTTAGATGGTGATCATTATGTATTGAACGGTACTAAGATCTTCATCACAAACGCAGGTGAAGCTGAAGTTTATATCATCTTCGCAATGACAGATAAATCAAAAGGAACTCGTGGTATTTCTGCGTTTATCGTAGAAAAAGGAACTCCAGGATTCACTTTCGGTCTTCATGAAAAGAAATTAGGTATCCGTGGTTCTGCTACAAGTGAACTTATCTTCAATAACGTTCGTATTCCAAAAGAAAACCTATTAGGTAAAGAAGGACAGGGATTCAAGATCGCAATGCAGACTCTTGATGGTGGACGTATCGGTATCGCTGCTCAGGCATTAGGTATTGCTCAGGGTGCTATCGATGAAGTTATCCCTTATGTAAAAGCTCGTAAACAGTTTGGTCGTCCAATCGCTAAATTCCAGAACACTCAGTTCCAATTAGCTGATATGCAGACTAAAGTAGATGCTGCAAGATGGCTTGTATATTCTGCTGCTATGGCAAAAGAAGAAGGTCGTCCTTATACAACACTTGCTGCTGAAGCTAAATTGTTTGCTGCTGAAGTTGCAATGGAAGTAACTACAAAAGCTATCCAGTTAATGGGTGGATATGGTTATACTCGTGATTTACCAGTTGAAAGAATGTTCCGTGATGCTAAGATCACTGAAATCTATGAAGGTACTTCAGAAGTTCAACGTATGGTAATTTCTGGTGCAATGTTACGCTAAAGAAAGGAATCTGAATAATTATGAAAATTGTCGTTCTTGTAAAACAAGTACCAGATTCAACTGAAATTACAGTTGATAAAGTAACTGGTACATTAGTACGTGATGGTGTTCCTAGCATCATCAACCCAGATGACCTTGCAGGTCTTGAAGCTGCTTTAGAATTAAAAGATAAAGATCCATCAATCAACGTTACTGTTGTATCTATGGGTCCACCTCAGGCAAAAGGAATGCTTCAGGAAACAATTGCACGTGGTGCAGATGAAGCATACTTGTTAACAGACCGTCGTTTAGGTGGTGCTGATACTTGTGCAACAAGCCGTACTTTGGCAGCAGCACTTAAGAAGATTGGTTATGATTTGATCATCGCTGGACGTCAGGCTATCGATGGTGATACTGCACAGGTAGGTCCTCAGACAGCTGAACGTCTTGATTTACCTCAGGTAACTTACGTTGATGAAATCATTGAATTAACTCCTGAAAAAGTAACAGTTAAGAAAGCTTTAGAAGACGAAGAACAAATCTTAACTGCTAAAATGCCTTGTGTATTAACTACTTTATCTGGAATGAACAAACCTCGTTACATGAACTGTAATGATATCGTTGATTCTTTCAACAACCCAGTTAAGATCATGACATTTGATGATCTTGATTTAGACCAGTCTGTTGTTGGTTTAGCAGGTTCTCCTACAAAAGTTCACGCTACATTCACAAAAGATGTTAGTGCTGAAACACAGACTTATAACATGCCAGCTAAAGAAACAGCTGAATTAATTGCGAAAACTTTGAAAGAAAAGCAATTGATTACTAAGTAGGAAGGAGAATTTACATGGCAAAATTTGAAGGATATAAAGATATCTATGTTTTTGTTGAACAGAAAAACGGTGTAATCGCTGAAGTTGGTTACGAATTGATTTCTGAAGCAAGAAAACTAGTTGCTTCTATTCCTGAAATGGGATTCAAAGTAGTTGGTGTATTGCTTGGACATCAGATTGCTGACAAAGCTAATGAAGTTATTGCACACGGTGCTGATAAAGTTATCGTTGTTGATGACGTATTATTAAAAGATTACTCAACTCAGTTTTATGCAGATGCATTGACTCAGGTAATCGAAAACTATAAACCAGATTCATTCTTAACTGGTGCAACTGTACTTGGACGTGACTTAGCTCCACGTGTTGCTGCTCGTATTAATGCCGGACTAACTGCCGATGCTACTAAGATTGCTATCGATCTTGATAAAGCTAAAGAGGGAGAAGCATTATTGCTTGTAACTCGTCCTACTTTCGGTGGTAACTTATTCGGTACGATCGTATGCCCAGACACTCGTCCACAGATGGCTACAATTCGTCCAAAAGTATTCGATATGGCTCCAGTTGATGAAACTCGTACTGGTGAAGTAGAAACTTTCTCTCCAAATTGGAAAACAACTGAACCAGAAGTAACAATCGACAAAGTTGTTGAAAAAATCGTTGAAGGTGTGGATATCACAAAAGCAAACATCCTTGTAGGTGCTGGTCGTGGTGCTGAAGGATGCCTAGATGTAGTAAAAGCATGTGCTGAAGAACTTGACGGTGTAATGTGTGCTACTCGTGCTGTTGTAGAAGATGGTTATGCAGACAAGAATATCCAGGTTGGTCAGACTGGTAAGACAGTTCGTCCTGCATTGTATATCGCTTGTGGTATTTCTGGTGCCGTTCAGCATGTTGCTGGTATGGAAAAATCAGATATGATCATCGCTATCAACCGTGACCCAGAAGCAGAAATCTTCAAGATTTCTAACATGGGATTCGTTGGTGATGTAAACGAAGTATTACCTTTACTTGTAGAAGAAATTAAAAAAGCAAAAGCTGCTTAAGGAGATAATAAAAAATGACTAGAAAAATTGGTGTTGTTGGTGCTGGTACAATGGGACAGGGCATTGCTAATGCATTTGCCAGTGCTGGAAATGAAGTAACAGTAGTTGACGTTAAAAAAGAATGGGCAGAAAACGGTGTTGCTAAAATCTGCGCCAGCAAAGATAAATTAGTTGCTCGTGGAAAAATCGACGCTGAAGCTGCTGAAGCTGCAAAAGCTAATTTAAAAGCTGGTGTTTATGAAGATCTAGCTGACTGCGATCTAATCGTTGAAGCTGTTCTTGAACAGATGCCAGTTAAAAAAGAATTGTTCGCTAAATTGGATGAAATCGTTAAAGAAGGCGCAATTTTTGGAACAAACACTTCTTCATTGTCTGTAACTGAAATTGCTAACGGAATCAAACATCCAGTTATCGGTATGCATTTCTTCAACCCAGCTGATCGTATGAAATTAGTTGAAGTTATTTCCGGAGCAAACACTCCAGCTGAAGTTAAAGATGAAATCATTGCTATTTCTAAAGAAATTGGAAAAACTCCAGTTGAAGTTAACGAAGGACCTGGATTCGTTGTTAACCGTATCTTAGTTCCAATGATCAATGAAGCTACTTTCATCCTTCAGGAAGGTATCGCATCTGCATCTGATATCGATACAGCTATGCAGTTAGGTGCAAACCATCCTATGGGACCTTTGGCTTTAGGTGATTTAATTGGTTTGGATATCGTTCTTGCTATCATGGACGTTCTATACAATGAAACTGGTGATTCTAAATACCGTGCAAGCACATTATTAAGAAAAATGGTTCGTGCTGGTAAATTAGGTCGCAAGACTGGTGAAGGTTTCTTCAAATACTAGGATTTTAAAAATTGAAGGCGAACATTCGTTTCGCCTTTTTTAAAAAGGAAAGGAAAAACACAAGATGGAAAACGTATTATTAGAAAAACAAGGTCACGTTTCAATCATTACGATCAATCGTGAAAAAGCATTAAATGCTTTAAGTACAGCTGTTTTAAAAGATTTAGAAGAAGCTGTAAATACTGTAGAAGCTGATAAAGATACATATTGTGCAGTCATTACTGGTGCTGGTGCAAAAAGTTTCGTAGCTGGTGCTGATATTGCTGAAATGAAAGACAAGACTGTTGAAGAAGCAGCTGAATATGGTGCTTATGGAAACAAAATTTTCCGTGCTATTGAAACAATGCATTGCCCAGTTATCGCAGCTGTTAATGGTTTTGCATTAGGTGGAGGATGCGAACTTGCTATGGCATGTGATATCCGTGTTGCAAGCGAAAACGCTGTATTTGGACAGCCAGAAGTTGGATTAGGAATTACTCCAGGATTTGGTGGAACACAGCGTCTAGCTCGTTTAGTACCTGTTGGAATCGCTAAAGAAATGATCTTCGGTGCTAGAAACATCAAAGCTGACAAAGCATTATCAATTGGGTTGGTAAACGCTGTTGTACCAGCTGAAGAATTAATGACAACAGTTATGAAAATGGCAAATGGAATCTGCAAGAATGCACCTATTGCTGTTGCACAGGCTAAGAAAGCTATTAATGAAGGACTTCAATTAGACATTGACGCTGCAATCGCAGTTGAAGTAAAAGATTTCTCTGATTGCTTCGCTACAGAAGATCAGACTTATGGAATGGAATGCTTCGTAAATAAAGTAAAAGAAAAAGAATTTAAAAACAAATAAAAGCTTGGAGGGAATTATATGTCAAAATTAATGACAGCCGAAGAAGCCGTTAAACTGATCAAAGATGGCGATGCAATCGGTATTGGTGGCTTTATAGGAATGGGGCACCCTCAGGAGCTATCAATCGCAATTGAGAATAGTTTTAAAGAAACTGGACACCCAAGAGATTTAACAGTTATGTTCTCCGCTGGTGTAGGTGATGGAACAGATAAGTTAGGTGTTAACCACTTAGGTCATGAAGGTTTGTTAAAACGAATTATTGCAGGTCACTGGGGATTGATCCCGACTTTTCAAAGATTAGTATTCGAAAATAAAGTAGAAGGTTATAACTTACCATTGGGTACTATTTCTTTGATGTTTAGAGAAATTGCCGGGCATCGTCCTGGTGTTATCACAAAAATTGGTTTAAAAACATTCGTCGATCCTCGTTTAGAAGGGGCTAAGATGAATGAAAGAACACGTCAGGCAGAAGACTTAGTTGAATTGATCGAAATGGATGGAGAAGAATGGTTACGTTATAAATCATTCCCATTAAACGTTGCTTTATTGCGTGGTACTTATGCAGACGAAAGCGGAAATGTAGTAATGGATCAAGAAGCTGCAACTTTGGATTCATTATCGATTGCACAAGCTGTTAAAAACTCTGGTGGTAAAGTTATCGTTCAGGTCAAAAACGTTGTTGAAAATGGAACACTAAAAGCCAAAGATGTTAAGATTCCTGGTATCTATGTAGATGCCATCATTATCGGAAAACCAGAAAACCACTGGCAGACATATGCAGGTGAATACAATCCAGCACTATCTGGAGAAGTACGTGTCCCTGCTGATTCAATTGATCCAATGCCACTAAATGCACGTAAAGTCGTATGTCGTCGTGCAGCTATGGAATTAGATCCTAGCGCAGTAATCAACTTAGGTATTGGTATGCCTGAAGGTATTGCCAATGTTGCCAATGAAGAAGGTCTTCCTGGTTTAAAGATGACAGTTGAAGCCGGAGGTATTGGTGGTGTACCAATGAGCGGTACAGCATTTGGTTCTTGTACAAATCCTGAAGCTATCATTGACCAGCCATATCAGTTTGACTTCTATGATGGTGGTGGATTGGATCAAGCCTTCTTAGGATTGGCTGAATGTGATAAATTTGGTAATATCAACGTGTCTCGTTTTGGACCAAAAATTGCCGGATGTGGAGGTTTCATCAACATTACTCAAACAGCTCCTGTTGTAGTATATTGTGGAACATTTACCGCAAAAGGCCTAAAGGAAAACATCGGAAACGGTAGATTAGAAATCGTAGAAGAAGGTAAGATCAAAAAGTTCAAACAAGAAGTTGAACAGATCACATTTGCTGCTGAATACGCTGCAGAAATCGGTCAGAAAGTTCTTTATGTAACAGAACGTGCTGTCTTTGAATTACGAAACGGGGTATTTACTTTAACCGAAATTGCTCCAGGTGTTGATTTAGAAAAAGATGTTCTTGGACAAATGGAATTCAGACCTGCTATCGCAGAAGATCTAAAACTTATGGATGCTCGTCTATTCACAGACGAAATCATGGGTCTAAAAGCTTAATTTTACATATAGCTATGAAATATCAATCTCTATTGAATTTCATAGCTTTTTTATATTTTATGAAAAAATACCAATTCGTATAAAATGAATAGGTATTTTTTTAAGACAATGATATACTAAAATTAGTACATAAAACATACCTAAAATCAATTTAAACAGGGAGAAGAAGAATGTCCGTTATCGCAAGAATCAAGCCAAAAGGTTTATTTAAGAAAAAGATGAATATTCAAGAAATCATCGGATATACGAATTTATCTTATGGAGTTTGTGATGAAAATTATCGATTGATTGAAAATGAAATCGCCAAACATACACTGTTATATGATAATGCCAAACCTGCTCGTGGAATAGACATTTCAATGGATGAATTTGATGTAGTTTTGCAGTTAAGTTTACCAACAACACCTTCAGAAATACATCTGTTCTATAATACAATTCAATCATTATGTAATCTGTATAAAGTTACTACATATATACGAGAAGAAGAAAAGGTACATATAAAAGAGAATGAAAAATTCATTAGATATGATATAGAAGGAAGCATTGAAGGACTTAAAGATATTGAATCTAAAATCCAAAAGAATACATATCAGCGTTTTGAAATTTTTGGTATTTATAATCCTATCTCGATTGGTATAAATGAAATCAATAAATTTCATCATGATTTAAATCAATTTGAAGAATACTTGCATTTGATCCAAACACTTGATGTATATTATGCAGTACCAAAAGTTTATAAAGTTCATGATAGATTAGTAGGAATCTACGCTATTGGAGCTAATATTCCAAGTGTAATTCCTAAAGAACCTTATATCATTCTAAATCAAATTCAGGGTATTCATGAATGGTATGTCATGGTGCAAGAAGGAAAGACGATCCCTTACAATGATTTTATAAACAATGTATCTAATGCTAACTATTATGATGCAAATCATGTTATCATCACATTAAATAAAACGCAAATAGATGATCTTGTCGCTAAATATGAAGTCAAGATTTAATCAATAGAGGATGTTTATGGATAAATACAATAAAATGAGAATTCTTTTTGAACAATATTCCAATTCTGAAAAGGCAATAGAAATGTCTAAATATATGCGAAATATGTTTAAATTTTACGGAATTCCAACACCTATACGAAAATCTTTATACAAGGACTTTCTAAAAGAAGAGAAGCAATCAAAACAAGTGGATTGGAATTTTCTGAATCAATGTTTTCAAGATGAACATCGAGAATTTCAATATCTTGTATATGATTACTTGATCAAGCTCAATAAATTTTTAAGTTATGAAGACATTTCTAAAATTGAAAATTATATTAGGAATAAACAATGGTGGGATACAATTGATTTCTTTGATCAAGTAATTGGAACCATTGGGTTGAATGATCCACGAGTAGATAGTTTAATGTTAGCATGGTCAAAAGATCCAAATTTTTGGGTAAGAAGATTAGCGATAGATCACCAGCTTGGAAGAAAAGAGAAAACCAATACGAAACTATTGGAACAGATCCTTGTAAACAACCTTAATAGCGATGAATTTTTCATCAATAAAGCTATAGGATGGGCTTTAAGAGATTATTCTAAAACGAATCCGGAATGGGTCAGAAAATTCATTCAATCACATAAAGAGAATATGGCAAAGCTTAGCATTAAAGAGGCTAGTAAGTATATTTAGAAAATCATTGTGTTACAAAGGAGAAAATAGATGGGGAAGTTATCACAATTAGGCGCAATAAACAATAAAATAGAAAATAACGAAAAACTTAAATACACAAAAGGGAATCTTAAAATTTTTACAAAGGGGTGTGATTGTATGAAAATCGCAAAAATCATTTTATCTATAATAACAATGCTTTTTGCTACATTAGGATTAGTGAAAATTCTTCCCTTTGACATTGCAAATACAATTATGCTTGTATCACTTGCCACTCTATTACTATTAAGAAGTGTAGAATATAAAAATAATAGAGACAAAGGCGGTTTTATTATAACCTGCTTAACCGCAGTATTTGTCTATGTTGTAGTGATTTACAATGTTTTTATAGGATAGAAAAATCCTAATTTAGAAAAAGGTGTTTAAGTACGATATCTAACAAATAGAATTAAAATATTTCTAGTCAGAAATAATTTCAAAAAGTTATGACTTTTTTCAATATAGGACATACCTGATGTGTTCTTTTCGCATTATTTTATCTGTGATATAATAAAACCGTTACTGAAAGGAGGAATATACAATGTTATTTTTCCGTAACGATTATGGACAGGGATGTATTCCTGAAATTTTAGATTTATTAAGCAAGACAAATTATGATAGCCATCCTGGATATGGATTAGACAAATATTGTGAACAGGCTAGAACTTTGATTCAGGCAAATATGCCTGATACAGAAGTTGATATTCAATTTATTTCAGGTGGTACATTAACAAATTTAACGATCATTAAATCAATTTTACGTCCGTATGAAGCTGTTATAGCTTGTGATTCCGGACATATTTCAACACATGAAACCGGATCTGTTGAAGCTACTGGTCATAAAGTAATTGAATTACCCAATTCAGATGGTAAATTACATGCTTCACAGATTGAAAAATGCTTTAACGATCATATGATGACATATGAGCATATGGTTTATCCGAAATTAGTATATATTTCAAACTCTACAGAATTTGGTACTGTTTATACTAGAGAAGAATTAGAATCATTAAGGGCAGCCTGTGATAAATTAGGACTTTATTTGATGATGGATGGAGCACGTTTAGGAGCAGCTTTAGAATCCGGAGTTGACTACACACTGAATGATATAGCTAAATGGTGTGATGTCTTCTATATTGGAGGAACTAAAAATGGCGCCTTAATGGGAGAAGCTGTCGTATTTTCAAACAAGGATTTAGCGCAAAATTTCCGTTTTGTCATGAAGCAAGATGGAGCCATGATGGCAAAAGGATGGCTTCTAGGTTTACAGTTTGTTGGTTTATTTTATGATGGAGCTTTCTTTAGAGTTGCTAAACACGAAAATGAAATGGCTCAAAGAATCCAGGCGTATGCGCATAATCTTGGGTATCCATTTCTAATGAAAAGCTCAACAAACCAAATTTTCTTAAATTTAACATTAGAACAGTATGATTACTTATCAAAGATGGTTGATTTTGAAATTTGGAATAAACAGGATGATTTTTTATCTGTGCGTTTAGTTACAAGCTGGAATACAAGTGAAGAAGATGTAAAAGAACTTTGTAAATGCTTATATATCGCAAAAGAATTAGATAAATAATAGAAATCTCGCCAACATAGATTAAATTCTTAGTCTATAATGGTGAGATTTTTTCATATAAAAAGACATGGCTCTGCATCAATCTGCACATCCAGCCTCGAGCGGCCAGAAAACCATGTCTAAGTACGTACAATGAAATATAAACATATAAATTTAAATCTGTCAAACTATCTAGATGATCTTATATCTTTAAATTTTTTTGATATGTCCAGCCAAGAACGCCATTTTTTTTAACTTGAGCTTTATCTTGATAGAGACAAACAAGTTTTACTGTTTCTCCTTTGGTTAATGGTATCTGATAATTTGTATAATCTGTTGCCTTAAAATCTTGAATGAATTCATTCTCAACCCAGAAAGTTCGATTTAAAAATGAATTATAAACTAACGATTGTTTCGAAGTTGTCTTCAAAACTTTAATTTGTGATGTATTCCATGTGACAAACAGAGGAATTTGATTATTTTCCAAGACCGTTTCAATAACTTCAACTTCTGGTAATTCATCCACGCTTTCAACATTAACGATATTTTTATCAAAAATCAGAGCATTTAACTGTCCTGCTTTTTTTACGACATTACCACCATCAATGGAATATACATTTGTACTTCCATCATAGATTGGATCGAATGAGGCAATGGAATGACAATATTCAGTAACTGGAAGATGACCAACAATGACTTTTTTATGAAAATGCATGTTTTTATTTAAAAAGAAATGTGTTGTCATAACTTCTCTAAAATCATCGCCAAATGTAGTTTCATTCATGATAGCTGCATGTGCATAGATATGCGAATCCGTGTCAATGACATGAGGTAGATCATTACAAAAACATAGTTCATCTAAAAAGTGTTTGCGAATTTCATGTGTATACCAGCTCATATCAGTATTTATATCTAAAGAAATACCAATTTGATTTGCCATTTCATGGATTAAAGATTGTTTTCTTTGTAAGAGAACATCTTTTAAAAAATCCAGTCGATAGGCGAAAAGCACATTCTTACAGATAAAATCACAGTTTCCCATAATAACATGTACATCTTCATGTTTGGCTTGATTCATCACAAAGTGAAGTGTTTCCAGGTTTTTTTCTCCCTTTTCAACAAGATCTCCCAAAAGCATCAACCGGTCTATGCCCGGTTGATATTTTACTTTATTCAACAATTTTTTATAAATATTCAAATTGCCGTGTATATCGCTGATACAAATTGTTCTTCCTTTAGAGGGGGATTGAAGTCGTTTTACTTTAACACTGCGATCCATTTTTATCAAAGCAGGAAATTTAGGAAGGTAGATGCTTCCTTTTCCCAGTCACTTTCTCTGTGTCTGCCTTCTGGCTTTACATTAAATTGAATATAAACACCTTTATTGATCAATTTATTAGCTAGTTCTGTGCAAATCTTTGTTTCGCGAATAAACGAATGTTTCCCACCTTCTAAAGCTCCCCATGACATATACATGCAACTGCCATCATGAACATAAGCACTTTCTGTATCCCAATATAAATATTCTTCTACTGGTTGAAAATATGGAGAAATAACAAGTGATTTAGAATAAATATGGCTATAGAATACACCTGCAAAATAAGCCATGAGTCCACCACAACTGCTGCCTCCGATCCACGTATGATCTCGATCTGGCAAAGTAGGGAAATGATGGTCAATGTAAGGCTTTAACTCTTCGACAAAGAAGTGCATAGTCGCTTCTCCTTTACCTTCAAAAATTCCAAAGTTTTCGTCTGCAAAGGGCCAGGGACCATATTCATCTAGACGGGCATTACCATCATGTGAACATTCTTGTCCAACAACAATAAGTTCTTTATGATTCCAGCGAATCTGTTGTTCTAGATTCCAGGACTTTCCATATGTTGCATCTTCATCATTAAATAGATTGTGACCATCGAACATATAAAGAACAGGATATCTTTTTTTTGTAACTAAATAATCATCTGGAAGATACATATGAATTGTACGTTCCTGATGCAATCTAGACATATATAAATCAAATTTTAATATCAATTTAAAGATCCTTTCTATTCAGCTATGGCAAGCGCATCTCTATAGAAGTCTTCTCGCTCTTTAAGAGTATCAAATCTAGCTATAATTGTACAGTTTCCCATTGTTGCGGCATAAGCTGGTGGAAGATATTTTGTCTCAATTAGATTTTTCTTGTACATTGTTTCAATCTCTTCAACCGTATATTTATAATTAATAGAATCTCTTCGGCCTGCAAAACCAGACGATTTTCGCTCTTTTAAATCAAAATATCCGTCCTGAGTTAGTAAAACTTTTGCCCAGATCTCATATACGTCAATGCTTCCGGCATAATTCATTAAATCTGGGGCAAATCCTCCAGGTGGTCTAAAATTGACTTCTAAGCCAATGATGGCTCCTTTTTTCCCTAATCCTTTTTTAGCTTTATTTAATCTAAAAAATTCACAATGAAAGAATCGGTTTTTCAATTGAAAAGCATGAATGGTTTCCTGTACAACATTTTTATATTCATCCTTGATTGAAAAAGCAGTATAGGCACCAATGCTTTGTTGGTAAAGAACGCTATCCATGCAATTGCCAACATATTCTAGAGAGTTTATATATCGAATATCACCGTTTTGATCACAAACGCCATCTAATGTGAATACTTCACCATCTACATATTCTTCTAAGATCATTTGTTGATTCAAAGTCTGTTTATAATATGTATTAAGGTCTTCATCGCAATTAATCGTATATGTAAAGCTGGCGCCAACACCATGGTCTGGTTTTAATACAAGAGGATATCCAACTTCATGTGCAAAATTTAATGCATTTTCCAATGAATCAACAAGTGTATATCGAGCTGTAGGAATATTCGCTTTAGCATAGTATTTTTTCATGGCTGATTTTGATTGATATTCATTGATCGTTTTAAAATCAAAGCCAGTCTTGACGTTAAAATCATCACGTAATTTCGCATCCAAAGTAAGCCAAGCTTCATTATTGGATTCAATCCAGTCAATCTTTCCATATTTAAAGGTAAAATATCCAACAGCTTTTACCATTTGATCGTAGTCATTGAAACTTGATACGACATAACATTCATCAATATTAGCTTTAAGCTCATCTTTTAATGAATCGTATGGAGTATCAACAATAGCAAGTACTGTGGCTCCGTATTTTTTTAATCCTCTACAAAATAACCAGTAATTTTCTGGATAATTGGGTGAAATAAAAACAAAATTCATAATCTTTTTATCCTCTACTTTCTATTTATAAACGCATACTGTATAGCTATGATTGTTTTAGCATCATCAATTTTTTGATCCAAGATCATTTGATATGCTTCATTGATATTCAGCCAAACTAAATCAATGTTTTCATCTTCATCTTGTGTTAAATGATGAGTTGTGAGCTTTGGATGAATAGCTTCATAGATCCATATACGCTCATCACAGAAACCAGGCGTGCTGACAATGGAAGTAATTAATTGTAATTCTTCACATTCTAGATATGCCTCTTCATTTAACTCACGCATTCCACAAGTTTTAGGATCTTCACCGTATTCAAGTTTTCCGGCAGGAATTTCTAAAGTTTCCTTATTGATCGCATGACGAAATTGTTTAACAAACAATATCTTACCTTCTTTTGTAACCAGAACACCAACACCACCTGGATGGCGAATGATATCACGTTGATAGATCTTATCGTTGATTACGACATCTTTTTGAATTAAATCAAATATTTTTCCTTTATAAACAATATTTTCTTTCTCTTTCATTTCTTTTCATTCCTTTTCATGATTATATCAATTTCCACTTCATTAGGAAAGGTTTTTATAAAAAAAGAAGCTTTAGTTGATTGTTTCAACAAAAGCTTCGGCAATTGCATAGGCTATTTTATTTTGAAAACTTTCATCTGTAAGATTTGTTAGATCATCTGCATTCGTTAAATAACCAAGTTCTAATAAAACTGAAGGAAGATCTCGATCTTGCAGGATAGGAAAGTTGGCATAATGATCACTATCCAATCCACCAAATGTTGAATAACTTAAATTATTCAATTTCTCAGATATTGCTTGTGCAAGGTTGATCATATCTTCATTTGATTGTGTAAATAGGGAATATCCCTTTGTCAATCGGTCTTCATCATTGTTCATTTGAACACTGATAAAATAATCTGCGTTTTGATCGATTGCCAGATTGATTCTTGCTTTTGCGGAGTCATCTTCACTGGAATAAGTTTCAAAGTTGTCATCGGTTCGAGTATAGACAACATTGTAACCGGCCTGTTGAAGTGCTTCGCCAATCTTTAAACTTATGGTAAGGTTGATATCTTTTTCACTAGTATTTTCATCAACAACATAACCTGTGTCCGTTCCTCCATTTGCAGGGTCAATACAAATCGTAGCTTTTGATTCGGATTGAGGAATATCGGCATTTTCATTTGTAGTGATTGAATTGGTTGTATTGGTAGGCACACGATTATTTTTGTCTACATCACTTGTTTGGATATTAGGCTGTACAACCAATAATAAGAATATTGCGATAAGAAAATAGACAAAAGCTCTTTTCATATTTACCCCCTTATGTGGATATATAGTAACATAGAAAGGTTTAAAACAGTAGTAAAAAACGTGAAAATCCATTCTCGACATTCAATCATTTTCGCTTTAACGGCTAGATTATATCTGATATACTATTATAGGTGATTTTTATGAAGTTTACAGTTACGATCGATCAGTTTGAAGGTCCATTGGATCTGATGCTGCACTTAATCAAAGAAAATAAACTGGATCTTTTTGATTTGGATATGAATGTATTGACAACGCAATATATTGAGTTCATTCATCAAATGAAAGATCTTCATCTAGAAATTGCCAGTGAGTATTTGAGTGAATTAGCAAGTTTGATTGAATATAAATCAAAGAAACTTTTACCAAGAGAAGAAGTTCAGGTCGAAGAAGAATATGAAGAAGATCAAAGAACAAAACTGGTAGCTCGATTGGTCGAATATCAGAAGTATAAAGAAATCAGTGAAAAGTTAAGGATCGATTACGAAAATCGTCAAAAACATTTTACAAGACCTGTATCACCTCTAGTCGAACAATGGTCAATTCCTATTGAAAGTGATACACTGGAAAACCAAAGTCCATATGAATTATTAAAAGCGATGAATCGTGTTTTGCAACGCATGATCTTATTGAAACCATATGAGACCAAGGTAACGATCAAAGAACTTTCCGTAGAAGAAAGACTTGAACAGATCAAAGAAAGATTAAAAGATTCAAATGATACGATATTATTTGAAACATTATGTGATGATTGTTCTTCACTGCATATGGTTATCGTGACTTTTTTATCCATTCTTGATTTGATTCATCAAAAATGGTTAGATTTTACGATTGACTCAGAAGATCATATCTATGTGAAAAGAGGGATTGAATAATGGATAATCAAAAGGCAATCATTGAAGGATTGATATTCTTAAGCGGTGATGAAGGTTTAAGCATTGAACAAATCATGGAAAGCCTCCAAGTCGATGATAAAGAAGCAATCCTATCAAATATACAGAAGTTGAAAGAAGAATATTCTGATATACATCATGGTTTTGAGCTTGTTGAATATGCTTCTAGATTTAAATTTGTGTCAAAAGAATGCATTTATCCTTATGCCCAAAGACTATTTGAACAATTCAAGCAGGTATCTTTATCACAGGCTGCTCTTGAAACTTTGGCCATTATTGCCTACAAACAACCTATTACACGTGTAGAAATTGAAGAAATACGCGGTGTTAATTGCGAAATGATGTTAAAAAAACTGCAAGCCCATAATTTAATCGAGGCCAAAGATCGCCTGGATGTGGTAGGAAAGCCATTGTTGTATACTGTTACAGATGAATTTTTAGATGCCTTTCAATTAGAAACACTAAAAGAATTACCACAGCTTCCTAAACAGCGAAGTGATGATGAAGAATTATTCGAGGAGTAGAATATGGAAAGATTACAAAAAGTTATAGCACGTTCCGGTATTTGTTCAAGAAGAAAAGCTGAAGAGTTGATACAGGAAGGAAAAGTATATGTAAATGGAGAACTATGCACGACCTTAGGTACGAAAGTCTCAGGAAACGATGAAATCGAAGTAGATGGCAAACTCTTAGAGTTTGAAGATAAAGTATATTATGTTATCAATAAACCAAAGGGATGCATTTGTTCCAGCAACGATGATCGAGATCGCAGAACCGTTCTTGATTATTTAGATATTCCACAAAGAGTGTATACTGTTGGGCGTTTAGACTATGATACAAGTGGCGTCTTATTATTGACCAATGATGGAGATTTCTGTAACCAGATGATCCATCCTCGATATCACTTACCAAAAACATATGTGGTAAATCTTCAAGGAACCTTGACTCAGGATGATATTCGTCTTTTAAGAAAAGGTCTAAAAACCAATATTGGAGATTTTCAACCAGCTAAAGTTAAAGTTATATCCAATGATGTTACCCGCGATCGTACGATCTTTGAATTGACGATCATGGAAGGGAAGAATCACCAGGTGAAAAATATGATGGAAGCCCTTGGTCATCAAGTTCGAAAACTGCATCGTGTACGCTTTGGATCCATTGAAGTAAATGATTTGAAGCCAGGTGAATATCGTCGTTTGAAACCATATGAAGTTAAACAGTTAAAGCTTGCAGCTCAGGAAGGAAAACAATGAAACAAGTCTTTATAGAAACCGATGCAAATGTAAATCAAAAAATCATGTTGAATGAAAAGGAAGCTCATCATCTTTTTGATGTTCTTCGAACATCTGATAAAGAAACGATTCGTGTTGTAACAAATACATCGCAGGTGTTTTTAGCACGTGTGCAACAAAAGCCTTATATTTATCTCTTTGATAAAATGACGGTTGAACAAAAAGCGCAGCATATCACACTTTGTTGTTCATTGATCAAACAAGATAAATTCGAATGGATGTTACAAAAAGCCTGTGAATTAGGAGTTACAAGGATCGTCCCTTTTGAATCGAGATATTCAGTTGTTCAGCTGGATGAAAAGAAGCAACAAAAGAAGTTGGAACGTTGGTCTTCCATCATTCTTGCCAGCTGTAAACAATGCAATCGAAATGATCTTGTTGAACTAACACCAATTCAAAAAATAGAAACACTTAAAGACTTTCAAAGCGAATGCAATCTAGTTGCCTATGAGAAAGAAGATGATCCTTCAAAGCATCTGGCAGCTTATTTAGAAAAAGATCCTGAATCGATTACAATATGCATTGGCCCTGAAGGCGGATTCGATGAAAAAGAGATAGAAAAATTAAAAAATGATCATTTTTCATCTTGTTCATTAGGAAAAAATATCTTAAGAGCCGAAACAGCTGCCTGCTATATCTTATCCTGCATCGAATATCAAACTCATTGTGGAAAGGAGAACTAATGCGATTTCACATAGAAACTCTTGGCTGTAAAGTAAATACATATGAATCTCAATACTATGCAGAAAGTTTAAAAAAAGCTGGATACATAGAAGTTGGAAAAGATGACCCTTGTGATATCTGTATCATAAATACTTGTACGGTCACCAATACAGCAGCTTCTAAATCTAGACAGAAAATACATCATGCGAAGAAAAACAATTCAAATGCATTGATCGTACTAGTTGGTTGTTATGTACAATTTATTGATGAAAAACAAAGAGAGGCTTTAGAAGCCGATTTAATAATCGGTGCAAAAGATAAAAATAAGATTGTACCTTTGATTGATGAATTGATTCATGAAAAACATAAGATGGATCAAGTAAAACCAATTGATCAATATTTTGACTTTGAAGCCATGCCAATTCATTGTTTTGAGAATATGGAAAGAGCCTTTTTAAAGGTTCAGGATGGCTGTAATCAATTCTGCAGCTATTGTGCAATTCCTTTTGCACGAGGAAGAGAACGCTCTCTTTCAAGCGATGAAGTGATTAAGATCGCAAAAGAACTGGAAGAAAAAGGTCATCAGGAAATCGTGCTTACAGGAATTCATACTGGACGTTATAAAGATAACGATATTGATCTTGCCTGCTTGTTGAAGTTGTTACTAGAAAATACACAAAATGTTTACTTTCGAATTTCTAGCATCGAAATCACTGAAGTCAGTGATGAACTAATTGAATTGATCTTAAAAGAACCAAGAATTTGTCATCATCTGCATATTCCGGTTCAATCTGCATGTAACGAAACACTACAAAGAATGAATCGACCATATACGATTGAAGAGTTTAAAAATCGAATCTCTAAAATTCGAAGCCAAATTCCTGATATTTCAATTTCAACCGATGTTATTACAGGCTTTGTCATGGAAAGTGATGAAGAATTTGAAACAACCTATCAAAATCTCAAAGAAATTGAGTTTTCATTCCTGCATGTTTTCCCATACTCTAAAAGAGATGGAACCAAAGCGGCCAGTATGAAAGGGGAAGTACATGGTACGATTCAAAAGGAAAGAACATCCAAATTATTAGAACTTTCTAAAGAATTGCGCCAAAAAGACATGGAGCGTTATCCAAATATTACGGTATTGATCGAACGCAATGAAGGGAATACATATTTTGGCTATACAAATCAATATCACCCTGCTCGCATAGAAAGTGATACAATACTATCTGGACGTATCTTGACTTCATGGGATACAATAGAGAATGGAACATATATTGTTAGAAAGAAGGCTTAATTATGCGCTTAAGCAAGTTATTTAAAAATGCTCCAACTGTTAATATTACCGGCTTATGTTCGGATTCAAGAAAAGTAAAACCAGGAAATATCTACTTTTGTTTACCAGGCATAACACACGATGGACATGATTTTATCAATCAGGCTTTAGAAAATGGAGCTAAATGTATAGTCCATTCCAAAAAACTTGAAGAAATGAAAAGTGGTGCTGTTTATATTCGTGTTGATGATGTTATAGACGCGATGAACCAATGTGCACGCCTGTTTTATTCAAAACCGGCTGATAAAATGCTAATGTATGGTGTAACAGGTACAAATGGAAAAAGTACTATATCGAACATCATCCGAAATATTCGTAATACGATTGAACCTTGCGGATATATCGGAACAATTTCCATCGAATATGGAAATGTCAAATTAGCTCCTGATTTGACAACACCAGATCCATTAGTATTGCACAAAACGATGTCTGATATGGTCCAAAAAGGGATGAAAGCCTGTGCTTTGGAAGTAAGTTCTCATGGCCTTGCGCAGCATCGTGTTGATGCAATCAAATTTGATGTCGCCATCTTTACCAATTTTACTTATGATCATCTAGATTTTCATGGAACATTGGATAACTATTTTGAGGCAAAAAGTCTTTTGTTTAAAAATCTTGTAAAACAAGATGGAGTATCGATTTTAAATGTTGATGATGAAAAATATGAAGATCTAAGAAGTATTTCAAGAGCTAAAGTTATTTCTTATGGAATTGATCGTGAATGTGATTATCGTGCTATCAATGTTGTGATTGATTCACACTATTCTCGCTTTGATCTTGTTTATGGAGGAAAGACTTATAAAGTTAA
This sequence comes from Faecalitalea cylindroides ATCC 27803, assembly GCF_000469305.1. GTDB lineage: Bacteria > Bacillota_I > Bacilli_A > Erysipelotrichales > Erysipelotrichaceae > Faecalitalea > Faecalitalea cylindroides. The sequence continues at coordinate 23,081 of NZ_KI270948.1, read as the reverse complement.
AACCAATCTGGTTGCGACATATAATATTTATAATCTTCTTGCCAGCATTGCCGCTTTACATGAAACGGGAATGGATTTACAGGAAATCATTGATCAGTGCGAACATCTTCCTCAAATTGATGGACGTCTAGAACAAATAGATCTAGGACAACCTTATCATGTTGTCGTTGATTTTGCACATACGCCTGATGGTATGGAAAAGATCATGCAGTTTGGACGCCAAATCTGTAAAGATAAAAAATTGATTGCGGTCTTTGGTTCGGCCGGTAAACGAGATATTGCCAAACGTAAAGTATTTGGTGAAATTGCAGATCAATATTGCGATTTGATCATCTTAACTGAAGACGATCCTCGTGATGAAGATCCAAAAGAAATTGCCGATCAAATCAAAGAGGGAATTAAATCCACACAAAACATCTTTATTGAGGATCGTTATGAAGCCATACGTCAAGCTGTAGAAAATGCCAATGAAGGCGATGCGATCCTTCTATTAGGAAAAGGAGACGAATCTTTTATCTATCGAGAGAATGGAAGGGCTCCTTGGATCGGTGATAATGTTGCGGTTAAGGAATGTATTGAAAAATACACGAATCAAGCAGCATAAAAGTCTTGAATTTTTTAGTATTTTGATATATAATCATCTTGCTTAACTCGGGAAGGGAGGTTTGTTTATGCCAAAAGTAGTTGTTAAAGAAAACGAACAATTGGATGACGCTTTAAGAAGATTCAAACGTCAGGTATCTCGTAATGGCACCCTTGCTGAGGCGCGCAAAAGAGAATTTTACGTTAAACCAGGTGTACGTAGAAAATTGAAATCTGAAGCAGCACGTAAAGCTCGTAGAGGAAAATAATGAATCTGCATTTTATGCAGATTTTTTTCTTATAAGGAGGAACTTATTTGAATTACTATTCTTTTGATCTCTTGGATCGCACTTTGGATGAAGTGCAGATCTTTACAGGTTTTGAAGATTCTAATTTAGAAATCATAGAGAAACATTTTAAAACAAAGCTTTTAATTCGTTCTCATGAAATCAAGATAGAAGAAAATGAAAACACTGAATCTATTGTTCTCGTTATACAAAAATGCTTTGAGTTGATTGATACGCAACGAAAGCTTCATTCACAGGATGTAAGTTATCTTTGTACTTTGGCAAAAGAGAACAAATTAAAGGATTTTCATGTGGATCAATTACGACCAATAGGAAAGACCCGATCAGGAAAATTGATTTATCCTAAAACACTGGGGCAGGCTATTCTTTGCGATGCTCTGCGTAAAAACGACATTGTTTTTTCAACAGGCGTTGCCGGGACAGGTAAAACATATCTTGCGGTAGCATATGCCGTTCATTGCTTGCGTCAGGAAAAGAAACAAAGGATCATTTTGACTCGTCCGGCCGTAGAAGCTGGAGAATCTTTAGGTTTTTTACCAGGTGATATGAAAGAGAAAGTAGATCCATATTTAAGACCTTTATATGATGCCTTGTATGATATGTTAGGACAAGAAACAGTAGAGAAATATTTAGAGAAGCAGGTAATTGAAATTGCTCCTTTAGCTTTTATGCGAGGACGAACATTAAATGATGCGATCGTCATCTTAGATGAAGCACAAAATACGACAAAAGCGCAAATGAAAATGTTTTTAACTCGTATGGGTAAAAACACACAGCTTGTGGTCAATGGAGACGTGACACAGATTGACTTGATTCGAAAAGAAGACAGTGGTTTGATGCAGGCTACAAGAATACTAAAAGGAATTCATGGAATTGCCATCACGAATTTACATGCCAACGATGTTATTCGCCATCCTTTGGTACAAAAAATCATAGAACGTTATTCAGAGATTGAAAATTCGTGAATCTTAATGTATACTAGGTAGGAATTTGGAAGGTGAAATTATATGGGAAGACACTTTGAAGTGCGTGCCGCTGCAATGGCTAAGACTGCTAATGCAAAAGCAAAAGTTTATTCAAGATATTCTAAAGAGATCTTGGTTGCCGCAAAGAATGGTGATCCAGATCCAGATATGAACCAGACATTAAAAAAAGCAATTGAACGAGCAAAAGCAAATAACGTTCCGGCTGACGTTATTAAACGTGCTATTGAAAAAGCAAAAAGTTCAGCTGATGAAAGCTATTCAAGTGCTCGTTATGAAGGGTTCGGACAAGGCGCAGGTTCAACGATCATCATTGACTGTTTAACTGACAATGCAAATCGTACAATTGCAAACCTTCGTGCCTGCTTTAACAAATCGCATTCTAAACTTGGTGTTGGAGGTTCTGTATCTTTTGGATATGAACACTTAGGCGTTATCGTTATTCAGTATGAAGATGAAGAAGCGATGATGGATGCCATGATCGAAGCAGATATCGATTTACATGATATTGAGATCGAAGAAGGATATATGACAATTACTGTTGAACCAACACAATTAGATGATGCGAAAACAGTGGTTGAAAACTTGATCCCAGATGTGAAATTTGAAGTATTAGAAGATAAGATGGTTCCAAATGAAACAGTGACTCTTGAAGGAGAAGATTTGGAATTATTCAAACGTTTATTAACATTATTAGATGATGTTGACGATGTTCAAAACGTATATCACAACGTCGAAAATGCATAAATCCATTGAAGAAGAATTGAAATAAACGCATATCGTAGAGAATGTACGGCTGGTGAAAGTACTATATAAATTTATTTCTGGACACTTTGGAGGAATCGAACAAAAAATTCGATCGTACGTCGCGTTAAGACTAGAGAGTATGCTAACAAGCATAAAATAAGGTGGTACCGCGTTCAAAACGTCCTTATATAGGGCGTTTTTTTATTTATTAAAAAAGGAGGCAAAGTATGGCGTATCAGATTCCAAGAGGAACACAAGATGTTTATGGTGATCAATCGTATAAGTGGCAGCAACTAGAACGTATTTTTCGTGAATTCTGTTACTTATACAACTATGATGAGATTCGAACACCAATTTTTGAACACACAAATGTATTCAAAAGAGAGAATGACTCCAGTGATATGGTCAATAAAGAGATGTACACATTCCAACTTGAAAACAGTTCAACTTCACTGACCCTTAGACCAGAAGGTACAGCTGGTGTTATTCGTAGCTTTGTAGAAAATAAGATGTATGCAAATCCGGATTTACCTGTCAAATTGTATTATATGGGACCGATGCATCGTCACGAAAGACCACAAAAGGGAAGACTTCGTATCTTTAATCAGTTTGGTGTCGAATGTCTAGGAAATAAATCCCCTTATACAGATGTTGAATGTATTACATTAGCTTTTTCTATTTTGAAAGCTTTAGGTTTAAACGATATCAAAGTAACGATCAACACCTTAGGTGATGATGAAAGTAGAGCAAGCTATAGAGCTGCATTGAAAGAATATTTTAAACCACATTTAGATGATCTTTGTTCAGACTGTAAGCGTCGTTATGAACAAAATCCTTTACGTATTCTTGACTGCAAGATCGATCATGATAAAGAATTCATGAAAAATGCACCGAGCATGAAAGATTATTTAAATGAAGGATCTAAGGAATATTTTGAAACTGTATTATCTCTTTTAGATGAATTAAATATTCCATATGAAATTGATGACAATTTGGTTCGTGGTTTAGATTATTACACACACACTGTATTTGAGATTGTTTCCATCAATAAAGAAATGGGAGCGCAGTCAACAGTATTAGCTGGTGGACGCTATGATGGATTGATTTCTTACTTTGGCGGACCAGATGGTATGAGTGGTATCGGCTGGGCTCTAGGAATTGAACGTATTTTACTGGCTTTAGAAGCAGAAGGCGTAGCTTTAGAAACCAAACCGGCTTTAGATGCCTATGTTATGTGTTTAGATTCGGAAGCTAGAAGCAAAGCGTTACAAATCGTGACCGAATTAAGAGCGTATGGGTATCGAAGCGATATGGATATGTTACAAAGAAGTTTTAAAGCCCAATTTAAAGCTGTCGATCGAGCAAAGGCAAAAGTTGCAATCTTGATTGGAAATACAGAAGTTGAAAACAACCAGGTAACGATCAAAGATCTAAAGAAAAAAGAACAGACAACGGTTGATATGGAAGATATGATAGAAACATTGGATCATATCTTAATAGAAGAACATGATCATTAAAAGGAGAAACGATTTATGAATAGAACACATCATAATGGAGATTTACGTTTAGAAAACGTAAATGAACATGTAGAGCTAGTAGGATGGGTTGCCAAAAAAAGAAACTTTGGACAACTTGTGTTTATCGATCTTAGAGATCGCTCTGGAATCTGCCAGCTTGTATTTGATGAAAGTATGAGCGAGGCATTAAAAGATGTCCGCAATGAATATGTATTATCTGTATCTGGAACCGTACTTCAAAGAAAAGATGCCAATCCAGATCTAAAAACAGGTGAAATTGAAGTTAAAGTTGAAAAGTTTGAGATCATCAATAAAGCTAAAACAACACCATTGATCATTGCGGATGAAACAGATGCTTTAGAAGACACTCGTCTTCAGTATCGCTACTTGGATCTTCGTCGTCCAGTGATGCAAAACAAATTAATCATGCGTCATAAGATCACTCGCAGCATGCGTGAGTATTTAGATAATAATGATTTTATTGAAATTGAAACACCTATGTTAGGTAAAAGCACACCAGAAGGAGCTAGAGACTATCTAGTGCCAAGTCGTGTTCATCCAGGATCTTTTTATGCACTTCCTCAATCACCTCAGCTTTATAAACAGTTATTAATGATTGCCGGTTTTGAAAGATATTATCAATTTGCTCGTTGTTTTAGAGATGAAGATCTAAGAGCGGATCGTCAAACTGATTTTACTCAGGTTGATATTGAAACAAGCTTCTTAAGTGAAGTAGAAATCCAAACCATGATGGAAGAAATGATGGTCAAATTAATGAAAGAAGTTAAAGGAATTGATATTCAAGCACCTTTCCTTCGTCTAAGCTATGAAGAAGCTATGAATCGTTACGGTTCGGATAAACCAGACAATCGTTTTGGCTATGAACTTCAAGACATTACAGAAATCTTTAAAAACAGCGAATTCAAAGTGTTTAAAGACTGCATCGACAATGGCGGCGTAATCAAAACGATCGTGATTGATAACTTCTCTTCAATAACACGAAAAGAAATTGATAAATATACTGAATTGGCAAAGAAAAACGGGGCAAAGGGATTGGTTGTCTTAAAGGCTCAGGACAATGAGTTAACCGGTTCAGCTCGTAAGTTCTTAAGCGAAGATGAAGTAAAAGCTCTTTACGATACTTTATCTTTAAAAGATAAGGATGTTTTATTTATCGTAAGTGATCAATGGACCAAGACATGTAATGTATTAGGGGCTTTACGTAATGAGATTGGTTATAAACTTGGTTTAAAGAAAAAAGATGAATTCTCATTCTTATGGGTAACAGATTTCCCAATGTTTGAATGGAGCGAAGAACAACAGCGTTATGTTGCCTGCCACCATCCATTTACACAACCAAAAGAAGAAGATATCCCATTACTAGATACAGACATTGCCAAAGTAAAAGCCAATGCATATGACATTATTTTAAATGGTTATGAACTTGGTGGCGGAAGTCTTCGTATCTATGATAATGATTTACAGGAAAAAATCTTTGAAATTTTAGGTATGAGCGAAGAAGAAATCCGTAATAAGTTTGGATTCTTTATTGATGCCTTCCAATATGGAACTCCGCCTCATGGTGGATTGGCATTCGGACTAGATCGTATTGCGATGATCTTAAGCGAATCCGATTCCATTCGTGATGTTATTGCATTCCCTAAAAATGCCAATGCGAAATGTCCAATGTCAAAAGCACCTACACCTGTAGATCCAGCTCAGTTGGAAGAATTACATATTGAAATCAAAAAATAACGTTTTAGCATGCCAAACGGCATGCTTTTTCATTATAAATACGGTGTTTCAAAAACTTATAAAATGTCAAGACTTGTAATATTATTTATAGTCAGGTATTATGAAATTGCCCAGGAGCTTATACATTTTCCTACACGCGAGATAAGGGAGACCGGACGTTTCTCTGTTGTGTTGAAGACCCGCTACGAGTGGGGATCCTAATGCATAGAACAGGTCACCCACCTGTACATACAGGGGAAGATCGCCTGTTCCTGGGTTTTTATTATGTTCATTTTCGGTTATAATACTGGTAAGTGGAGATACAATTATGAGCAAAAAAACAGAATTTATTGAAATTTATCAAACGTATATTAAACGCGATGGGGCAAAGGATTTTTTAGATTATTTATGTTCGAATAAATCTGATTTCTTTACAGCTCCTGCAAGCACACGTTTTCATGGATCATATCCGGAAGGCTTGGTTGAACATAGTATCAATGTATATCATTGTCTAAAGGATTATCTATCAAGAAATCGCGTAAAAGATATGTATGGCATGGATTACGATGATGAAACAATTGCCTTGGTTGCTTTGTTGCATGATGTATGTAAGATCAATGTTTATAAAACAAGTTATCGCAACAAAAAAGTAAATGGGGAATGGCAGCAGGTTCCATATTATGAGTTTGAAGATGAAATGCCATATGGACATGGAGAAAAAAGCGTTTATATGATTTCACCTTTTATGAAACTCACTCGGGAAGAGGCATTTGCCATTCGTTATCACATGGGATTTTCCAATGAGGATCCCGCTCGTAATGTTGGATATACATTTGAACATTTTCCTTTAGCGTTTGCGCTAAGCACAGCGGATATGGAAGCTACGTATTTTGTGGATGGAAAAGAATAAAGGATTCTATCAAGTGAATATGGGCATTCACATTAATGTTTTTTACAATCGTTTTGCTTGCTTGGAGGGCAAATCATTTAGAAGAAATGATTGACTGGATAAGGCTACAGGTTGAGATACCTGTTTACTTATCCAGTTTTTTTCTTTTTACCTTTAAGTAAAGCCATGTTATTTAGAAAAGAGAATGTTGATTTTTTAAATGATAAGATCAAATTGATGTATTTAAAATATTTGGCAGTGCATTTTTTTCATTGATTGAAAGTGTAGTGGATATGGCTATGGTTGGACAATATCAAAGACCTGATGTAACAGCAGCTCTTGCGCTCGTAAGTCCTATATGGAATATTATTTATAGTCTAGGATTCTTGATTGGAAGCCGCTATTATCAAATAAGCTTAAAAAAAGAAGACACAATTTCTAGATCGTGTCTTCTTTTTGCCATAAACTCACTTGTTTTTCGTTATAAAGAGCTCTTAAGAAATTGTCTTCTGCTTCTGGATATTCTTCGTAAAATTTGTAAAGTTTTTGTTTAATGTCTTCTCTTTGGGTAAATCCATCATTAGGACAAACACGTTTTACCGCAGGAATGTTATTACGTTCGCAAGCTCGAATAATATCTTTTTCGCGTAAATACACCAATGGTCGAATCATGGTCATATCCATTCTTGACATATATTGTTTTGGCAAGAATGTGGCTATCTTTGAACCATGGATCATATTTAAAAATAGTGTTTCAATAGCATCATCCCCATGATGTCCTAAAGCAATTTTATTACATCCTAATTCTCTTGCTTTATCAAAGATAACTCCTTTTTTAAACTGAGAACATAAAGAACACTGTATTTTACCCGAGTTATTTGTTTTCTTTTTTAAGATGTCATAGATTTGAGTTTTTTGGATATACAATTCTAGATTATGTTCTTTGGCAAAATTCTTCATAGTTTCATGTTCGAATTCTTCGAATCCTACATCTACATGGATTCCATATAATTTGAAATCTTGTCCTTGAAATTTTTGATACATGCTTAAAGCTAAAAAAAGCACCATACTATCTTTACCACCGCTTAAAGCTACGGCAATCGAATCACCTGGTTCGATCAATTTATAATCTCTATCAGCATTACGTATACCTCTTAAAATTGGCTGAAGTTTCATTTTATCCCTACTTTCATTTGACTATTATAAAGTGTTGCGAAGAAAAATAAAAGTCAGTAAAATAAGTAAGGTGATTTAAATGGATGGAATTCTAGTGATCAACAAGCCGGCTGGCATGACCAGTCATGATGTTATCAATAAGCTTAGAAGAAAATATAACCAGAAAAAATTTGGACATACAGGAACTTTAGATCCAGATGCAACTGGAGTTCTTGTCGTACTTTGCGGTAAAGCATGCAAAGCTTTACAATTTTTAAATGATACAGATAAAAAATATGTATCTTCCATTCAGTTAGGATATTTTACTACGACCGATGATATCCATGGAGAAATAACCCAACAAAAAAATATAAACTTAGATTTTAATTTTGATGAAGTATTACGATCTTTTTTAGGAAAACAGTCTCAGCAGGTTCCGATGACTTCAGCAAAAAAAATCAAAGGAAAAAAATTGATGGATTATCAAAGAGAAAATATTGATATTGAACCTGTCTATCAAGATATAGAGATTTATTCGATTCATTCGATCAACAAGGACGATCTATCCTTTGAGGTTCATTGTTCAAGTGGTACCTATGTTCGTTCCATTTGTCGTGATCTAGCTCTAAAAACAAACAATGCTGGCTGTATGAAATCATTACAACGAACAGCTGTTGGACGATTTACTATCGATATGGCCCAAGACATTGAAGATGAGCCTGTTTTGTATCCTGTTTCTATGGTTTTAGATCATTTACCTTTTGTTGAATATGAATCTATTCTTGAGATATATCAAGGCAAGCAGATTCATTTAAATCAAGATGAACCACTTGTCTGCATCACAGAAAATAACGAACCTGTGGCTATTTATGAAAATATAGGAAACGGGATTTACAAAAGCAAAAGGGGGTTATGGTAATGAACATCATTCGTATCAATCATAAACATATACCGCCTGTATTTAATAAAACAGTGGCCTGTATCGGCTATTTTGATGGATTTCATAAAGGTCATCAACAGCTTGTAAAACAAGCTATAGAGATTGCCCAAAAGAAGAATATTGATGTTTCTATTATTACATTTGATCCAGATCCATGGCATATTTTTAAGCCGGAAATGAAGTTGTACCATCTAATGTCTTTATCTGATAAGATCCAGGTATCCAAATCATTGGGCGCTCAGAACTTTTATATACTGACATTCACAAAGGATTTTGCATCTTTAAGTGCCGACCAATTTCATGATGTACTGCATCAGATGAACATCGATACACTTGTCTGCGGTTTTGATTTTCAATATGGCTGTAAAAATGCAGGAAATGTAGAAACATTGAAGAAACAAAACTTATTTGATGTTGTAGTTGTTGATAGCATAAACGAGGATAATAAAAAGATTTCTTCGTCAAGAATAGAACCTATGATCCTTGAAGGAAATGTATACGACGCCAATCATATGACTGGTTATATATACTCCATTCATGGTAAGATCGTTCATGGATTCAAAAGGGGATCGACATTATTGAATATTCCAACCGCAAACCTGCTTGTGGATGAAGAATATGTAATACCGAATACAGGTGTCTATGCCGGTTGTGTAAGTGTAGATGATACTTTGTACTATGCTATGATCAATATTGGAAAGAATCCAACTTTTGAAAATGAAATACAAACCATTGAAGCGCATATTCTAAATTTTGATCAAGATTTATACGAAAAAGAAGTACGTTTTTATTTCTATAAAAAGATTCGTGATGAAAAGAAATTTAAAAATATAGACGAGTTAAAAGATCAGCTGGTGTCTGATATCAAAACAACGCAAAACATAATGACATCATCGAATGAAGTAGTTAAGAATACCGCTAAAACATGGGATAAAAAGCTCTTTATGTAACGCATTAAGTTTGTTATAATAGATATTAGAAATGAAGGTGAAGTTATGGCAAAAGAATATATCGTACTAGAACCCAAAAACAAATATGGAAATATCAATTTAAATAAAAGCGTATTTTCTTCAATCGCATTAAATGTGATCGAAGAAGATGAAAACGTGAAACTGGTAGAAGGAAATAAACCTTTCAAAGGTGGTATCGTGACCAAAATCGATGATAACCAGTTAACCTTGACTGTTCCAGTTAAAGTTAGTTATAAGGCAAACGTATCTGATGTTTGTGCAAACCTTCAAAACAAGATCTTTGAAAGCATTTCTTATATGACTGAACATACACCAGATTCAATTGAAATCGAGGTTGTAGGATTTATTTTTTAGGAAATCTTTCGGATTTCCTTTTTTTAAAGCTTGAAAGGAGGAGAGTATGGCCGTATCTTTTGATAACTATTTAGTTGTTGGCATTTCAAGTAGAGCCTTGTTTGATCTTGAAGAAGCTAATAAAATCTTTGAAACACAAGGTTTAGATGCATATCGGGAATATCAAATTCAACATGAAGACGATATTTTAAAGCCTGGTGCCGGCTTTGGATTGGTTAAAAATTTATTAAACATCAATGAGAAAACTTCAAAAAAGCTCGTTGAAGTGATCGTGATGTCTCGTAATTCAGCCGAAACCTCATTGCGTATCATCAATTCTTTAAAACATTATGGTTTTGATATCGGACGAATGGTCATGAGTGGTGGAGAAGACATATCAAGATATCTAAAAGCTTTTGGTGTTGATTTATTTTTATCCTGTAATGAAAATGATGTATCCAATGCGATCAATGCCGGTTTTCCTGCTGGTTTGATCTACAATACAAATACGATGTACAAATTCCCAAATGATCAAATTCGTATTGCCTTTGATGCTGATGCGGTACTATTCAGTTCCGAGAGCGAAAAAATATATCAAAAAAAAGGGTTAGAGGCCTTTGTGAAAAACGAAGAAAAAAAACAAGATGAAGCATTACACAAAGGACCAATGGCTAAATTTTTGTTCAGCCTGGCATCCTTACAAAAAAATTGTAAAGATCAAAATCTATTAAGAACAGCCATTGTAACCGCTAGAGATAAAGATGCCGGTATTCGCGTGATCAAAACACTGCGAAAATGGAATATCGTCGTTGATGAAGTATTCTTCCTTCAAGGCGCAAACAAAGCAGATGTTTTAGAATGCTTTGGAGCTAATATATTCTTTGATGATCAAGATGTTCATGCACTACCGGCCAGTCAAGTCGTGCCGAGCGCAAGAGTACCATATAAAAAAGGAGAGAAACCACATGAATAGACACGAACAACGAATTATCGCAATGAAATCAATTTATCAACATTTATTGTTGGATAAAGACATTCGCAAATGCGTTTATGAATGTATGGATGGCTGTAATGAAATTGATGGGTATCTATATAGCTTAACAATTGGAACTGCAGAAAATAAAGAGAAATATATTGATATGATCAATCCATTATTACGTAAAGACTGGTCGTTTGATCGTTTAAGCATCTTGGAACAAACGATCCTTTTGATTGCCTTTCAAGAGATTTTGGTAAATGAAACTCCAAAAGCTATCGTAATCAATGAAGCCGTTACTTTAGCCAAAAAATACTGTGATGAAGATGCGTATAAATTATTAAATGGAGTAATCGATCAACTATGAGCCAGGATATGATCGTACCTATCAGTGCGGTCGTTTCCAGAATCAAGACGATCGTATCCAATATTGAAGTACATAAAGTTTGGATCCAGGGTGAAGTCAGTAACTTGACCAAACATCGTTCAGGACATTACTACTTTTCCATCAAAGACAATTATGCTGAATTAAGCTGTGTCATGTTTTCCAGCTATGTAAATAAACTTACTTTTTCTTTGGAAGAAGGAATGAAAGTCTTGGTCAAAGGATCTTTAAATGTTTATGAACAAAGAGGAAATCTTCAATTATATGTAAGAACGATCAAACAGGATGGCATGGGAGAACTCTTCCTTGAATTTGAAAAGCGTAAAGAAATGCTTTTTAAACAAGGATATTTTGAAGATTCTCACAAAACCATCAAACCGGATTTTATCGAAAATATTGGATTGATCACAGCTAAAGAAGGAGCTGCTCTTCATGATGTCATGTCAACGATACAAAGACGTTGGCCAATGTTGAAAGTAACCTTATATCCAGCATATGTACAAGGAAGCTTTGCACCTGCATCATTGATCAAACAGTTAAAGAAAGCCGATCAAAATGATCACGATGCGATACTGATCGTACGAGGTGGGGGAAGCTTTGAAGATCTCTTTTGTTTCAACGATGTAGAATTGGTTAAAACAATCTATAACGCAAAAACGTATATAGTCAGTGGGGTAGGGCATGAAGTAGATACAACGCTATGTGATCTAGTCAGTGATCATAGAAGTGTAACCCCAACAGCCGCTGCTCAATGGGTGACAAATGATCAATATGATGTTCTAAATGAGATTCAAAATAAACAAGATCTTTTGATCAATCAGATGCGGCATATCTTAGATGTCAATCAAACTCGATATTTAAATATTAGTGCCAATCCATATATGCAGGATCCTAAGCTGTGGATAAAACAGAAACAACTTGCCTTGGAAAACTTAGAAAGTCGTTTAGATAAACACAAAGAAATGTTTTCTAATCAGCAAAATAAAATTGAAGAGTTAAAAAAATCTATGTATCACGCATTCAATCAAAAATTGATCAATGCATTCCATTATCGTGAAGATAAACATAAAGAAATGATCTATGCGATTGAACTATATCACATGGTCGTCAAAAAACATCTAAAAGAAAATGAAGGTCTTTTAGATGCGTATTCACCACTAAAAGTTTTAACTCGTGGATATTCCATTACAAATAACAATGAACATGTGATTCGTTCTGTTAACGAAGTCAATGAAGGTGATATGATCTTTACAAGACTATCCGATGGAACCATCACATCAAAAATAATAAAAAAGGAGAAACAAAATGGCTGAAAAAAAGATGAAGTTTCAAGATGCGATGAATCGCTTAGATGAGATCGTTGCCTTGTTAAATAATTCTTCCTTAGAACTTGAAGAAGCTATGAAATATTTTGAAGAAGGTCTTGCCTTAAGCAAACAATGTGAGAAACAGTTAAAAGAATTTGAAAATAAAATGGATCAGTTAATGGTTGCCAAGGAGAATGACGATGAATCAGAGCAATGAATTTGAAACCTATTTAAAAGAAACGGTTTTAGAAAAACTTCCATCCAGAACCAAAGAAGCTATGTGTTATTCTTTGATGAATGGTGGAAAGCGCGTTCGTCCTCAGCTTTTATTTGCGGCTTTACAACATTATGGTATGGATCCAAAAGATGGTTTTGCCTGCGCTTGTGCCATTGAAATGATTCATACGTATTCTTTGATTCATGATGATTTACCGGCAATGGATAATGATGATTTTCGTAGAGGCAAACCAAGTTGTCATAAAGCCTATGATGAAGCCTGCGCTATATTGGCAGGGGATGGCTTATTGACAAAAGCATTTGAGGTTGTCTTAAGAACACCTTGTTCAGATACCAATAAAGTTAAGCTTGTTGAAGCTTTATCTAGTTACAGTGGAATTGATGGCATGATTTATGGCCAGGAGTTAGATATTCAATCGGAAAATGATCCTCATGCCACATTGGATACACTTTTAAAGATAGATGAGTATAAGACCGCAAAATTATTGACACTACCATTAGTTTGTGCAGCTATCATTGCCAATAAACATGAAGATATCGAAATCATGAAAAAAATCGGTTACGATCTAGGCGTACAATTCCAGATCCAAGATGATATACTAGATGTAACAAAGACAAGCGAAGAACTTGGTAAATCAGCCAGTGATCAAGAAAATAATAAGACAACAGCCGTAACGATCCTTGGTTTAAACAAGGCAGTAGAAATGGTAAAAGAATTACAGGAAGATCTAAAGAAATGCCTTATGTCTTTAAATGGCAATACAGAGAAATTAGAAGAGATTTTTGATTATCTAGTAAAACGAACATATTGATATTGAAACGAGGGATAGTATGCGAATCTATGATATTGAGTCGCCAAAACAAATCAAGAACATGTCCATACCTCAATTAGTCGAATTATCCAACGATATTCGATCCTTTTTGATCAGTTCAATTTCTAAAACAGGAGGACATTTATCCAGCAATCTTGGTGTCGTGGAATTAAGTATAGCCATGCACTATGTTTTTGATGCACCTAATGACAAATTGATCTTTGATGTTGGGCATCAATGTTACACACATAAGATTTTGACCGGAAGATCACGCCAATTTACTACTTTAAGAAAAAAAGACGGTTTAAGCGGCTATCAAAAACGCAGTGAGAGCATATATGATTGTTGGGAAGCCGGGCACTCATCCACTTCTTTATCCGCTGCTCTAGGCTATGCGATCGCAAGAGATATCAAAAAAGAAAACTATGAAGTCGTTGCGTTGATTGGAGATGGAGCTTTAAGTGGTGGTATGGCCATGGAAGCTTTAAATGATATTGGATCTAAACAAAAAAAGATGATCATCATCTTTAATGACAACAATATGTCAATATCTCGAAATCATGGAGGTATTGAACAAAGAATCACGTCTGTTCGTTCCAGTCAGATTTATCGTGGAATCAAGCATGATATTAAATCCAATCTTCAAACAAATAAGGTTGGAACTTCGATCTTGAATGCCATGACATCTGTTCGTGATATCGTAAAGCACGATATTATCAATGCTGGTCTTTTCCAGGATTTTAATCTGGATTATATCGGTCCTGTCGATGGCCATAATATTTCTGATCTCATTAAAGTATTAAATACCGCAAAAGAACATGATGGTCCAATCGTTGTCCATGTTTTGACAAAAAAAGGAAAAGGCTATCCTTATGCTGAAAAAGATAAAGTAGGTAAATGGCACGGAGTTTCTCCATTTGATATTGAAACAGGGCGTTCTTTGATGAAACTGCCAAATGATGAACTTACATGGTCAGAAATCATTTCAAGAACTTTGATGGATCTTGCCCGTAAAGATAAAAATATTGTTGCGATCACGCCAGCCATGGCACAAGGCAGTAAACTATTAGATTTTGAAAAAACATATCCCAATCGTTTCTTTGACTGTGGAATTGCCGAACAGCACGCAATCACCATGGCTTGCGGAATGGCTGCAGGAGGATTAAAACCATTTGTAAGCGTATATTCAAGTTTTCTTCAAAGAGCTTATGATCAAATCAACCATGATATGGCTAGAATGGATCTTCCTGTTGTTGTAGGTATTGATCGCGCTGGATTGGTTGGCGATGATGGTGATACGCATCAAGGTGTATTTGATATTTCTATGTTACGAAGTATTCCAAATTTAATCTTATCTCAACCACATGATGCCAAAGAAGCTCAAAATCTTTTATATACCGCTTTTGTCAGCCAGAAACCATTCTGTATACGATATCCACGTGGAAATGTTCACTATGATAAAGTAGACCAATATGAATTGATTCCGATTGGTTCATGGACACGTTATGATGTAGGTGATAAGCCAATTTGTATCGTGATCTCATATGGGTATGATGTAGACAATGTCATACACAAAGCCAAAGAAAATAGTATTTCAATGATCGTGATCAATGCTCGATTCTTTAAACCAATTGATACAATAATGATCAATGAATTATGTTCTTATGATCTTCCTATCTATGTGTATGAAACTGATTGTAAAATTGGATCACTATCCAGTGCGATCCTAGAATATATCAATACTCAAAAACACATTCTGAACACCATTGGTATTGAGGATCATTTTGTCAATCATGGATCTATTCGAACATTAAGGATCCAGGAACATATAGATACACAAAGTTTATTTAAGGAAATCATTGAAAATGACTAGATTAGATGTTTATTTAAAAGATCATTTTAAAACACGAACCAAAGCCCAGGATGCCATCAAAGAGGGAAGAATCAAAGTCAATGATATCGTGATTCGAAAACCTGGCTTTGATGTTTCTGAAAACGATACCGTTTATATCGAGCCAATATCACAAGAATATGTATCAAGAGCTGCTTATAAATTATTAGCTGCCTTTGATGCATTCCAGATTGATATTAAAGATCAGGTAGTTTTGGATATTGGAGCAAGCACAGGTGGTTTTACGCAAGTCTGTCTTGATCATGGGGCAAAAAAAGTGTATGCCCTGGATGTTGGTCATCTACAGCTGGATGCAGATCTAGAAAAAGATGAAAGAATAGTAAAGATGGAAGGGTATAATGCTCGGCATATCGATTCAGAAGACTTTAAAGAAAATATTGATTTTATCTGCATGGATGTAAGCTTTATATCTTCAAAGACCATCTTAGAAGCACTGTTTGAAAAACTTTCCTTCAAACATATTGCCTTTTTGATCAAGCCACAGTTTGAATGTGGTCCACAGGCTTTGGATAAACATGGGGTATTAAAAAATAAAAAAATAGAAGAACAGATCGTCATTGATTTAAAACGATATATGATGCGTTATTTCCGTCAAGTACAGACTATCAAGAGTCCTATCAAAGGACGTCAGGGAAATCAAGAATATGTACTATACGCAAAAGAAGTGAGGTGAAATTTGTGATTGAAGAACTGTATGTCAAAGATTATGTTTTGTTTGAAAAAGCAAATATCGATTTTTCTAATCATATGAGTGTAATTACAGGTGAAACTGGAGCCGGAAAGAGTTTGTTGATCGATGCGATTTCATTATTAAGCGGACAAAGATCAACCTCTAACGTAGTCAGAAAAGATGCCAATAAAACCATACTTCAGATGCGGCTTTCCAAACCTAGCCAGGAAGTGCTCAATCTGCTTGAAGAAAATGATTATGATATAGAAGATGATATCTTGATTCAGCGAACAATTACAGAACAAGGCAAAAGTTCCATGAAGATCAACAATCAACCGGCGACCTTATCCTTTGTTCGTCAAATTGTTTCTAAGATGGTTGATGTTCATTCACAAATGGATACATATCAACTCATGGATCCAAACGTGCAACTTGATTTACTTGATCGCTTTGCGAATTGTGAAACGCTAAAAAATGAAGTAAAAAACCTTTATCAAATCTATGCCCGTGCTTCAAATGAATTAAAAAAAGCTCAAGAAGAAACATTTTCCGATGATGCTTTAGAATATGCCACTGCACAATACAATGAAATTAATGATGCCGATATCAAAGAAGGGGAACTTGAAGAACTTTCAAATCGCATTAAAGAAGTTGCCAATGCACAGAAAACATTAGAAGACTTAAATGAATCCATCTATACTCTGGATAAAGATGGAGGCTTGATCGATTCACTTTACAATTTAAAAAAATCTTTACAACGCAACTACTGGGATACTTCTATTGAAAACTTAGATGATATTTATTATGAATTTGTGGATCTAAGTGAAGAACTTAAGAATCGCAGAGAAGATCTTCAACGAGATACTCATGAGCTGGATAAACTACAGGAAAGAGAATATCTGATCAAGCGATTGTATCGTAAACATGGACAAAGTTATGAAGGTTTGATGAAAGCCAAAGAACAGTACATGGAAACAATTGACAAGATCATTCATCGTCAAGCGGTTTTAGAACGTTTGAGCAAAGAAAAAGAAGAAGCGTTAACTCTTTATCAAACAAAGGCAGAATCACTCTCAAAACAACGCAAAAGCGTCTTTAATGACTTATCTAGTCAAATTGAAACACACTTTAAAGATCTTATGTTAAAAAACGCTCGTTTTAAAGTTGATGTACAAAGAAAAGAGCCATCCGCAAATGGAATCGATGATATCAATTTCGTTGTTTCCATGAACCCGGGACAGTCATTCTCACTTTTAAAAGATTCTGCATCAGGTGGTGAACTTTCCCGTTTGATGCTGGCATTAAAAGTTGTTTTCCAATCTCAACAGGGGATCGATACGATCATCTTTGATGAGATTGATACAGGTGTATCCGGCAAAGTTGCCTATGCCATGGGAAATAAGATGAAAACATTATCAAAAGATTATCAAGTTCTATGTATTACGCATCTTGCCAGTGTCGCTGCCTGGGCCGATCATCATTATCGTGTGGCAAAGAATAGCCAAAGCGATTCAACTTTAGCTCATGTCGAAGAATTATCGGATCAACAAGTACTTGAAGAACTTGCCTTGATGTCTTCTGGTTCCGTATCTAAAGCAAGTCTTATGGCTGCCAAGGAATTAAAAGAAAGGACAAACCAGGATGGCTAGAGTATTATTTCATATCGACATCAATGCTTTCTTTGCTTCAGCCGAAGAAATCAAGCATCCAGAATACAAGGGCTTACCATTAGCTGTAGGCTCTTTGTCATCTAGAGGGGTTTTATCAACGGCAAACTATGCAGCTAGAGAACTTGGTATTCATAGTGCCATGCCTGTTTTTGAAGCTTTAAAGATCTGTCCTGAATTAAATATCGTTCAAGGAGACTATAATTATTATCGTTCATTGAGCGCTCAGTTTTTTCAATATTTACATCGTTATTCCAACATGATCGAACCAGCCAGCATTGATGAATGTTTTATGGATGTAACAGATACCATCAAACGATATAAAAGACCATTGGATCTTGCGGTCCAAATCCAAAATGGTGTTTATGAAACACTTGGCTTAAATGTTTCTATTGGAGTTGCACCAAACCGTTTTCTTGCGAAAATGGCAAGTGACATGAAAAAGCCAAAGGGAATTACGGTTTTACGAAAAGCCGAGATAGAACGAAAGTTATGGCCATTACCAATTGAAGAAATGGTAGGAATCGGCAAGAAAACGATTCCTGTCCTAAAAAGATATGGAATTCAAACGATTGGTGATTTTGCCAGTCCAGATAACGAAAACTTGATCTTGCGTCTTTTATCAAAGAGTGGGTATTCTTTGATTCAAAAAGCCCGTGGAAATTCAAGTGCACAGTTAAATTTTTCCACGACGCATAAAAGCATCTCTATTTCCAGGACTTATCCAAGCGATATATACACATTAAATGATGCCATGGAACGATTAAAGACATTGACCAATGATCTATGCCGTAAAATGATCCAGGAAAATCAAAAAGGTAAACTTGTATCTATCTCATTGCGAGATACTAATTTTCACAATATCGTTCGTTCTGTTCCTTTGCAGACATATACGAATGCCTATGTAATCGTCTTTGAAGCAGCCAGCGGCTTATTGGAAGAAAACTTTGAAGAAGTTGGTTATCGACATATTGGCGTATCAATGGGCTCTTTAAAAGATGCCAATCGGATCCTGGAACAACCGTCTATTTTTGAAACACCGATCCAAGATACAGATAGTATACTGGCACAGCTTAATAAAAAGCTTGATCACAAAGATTTATTTAAAGCCAGTGATCTATTAAAGAAAGGAAATGAACATGAATGATCTAAGACTTGATTATTTTATACGGCAGGATCTTAAACTATATCAGCACAAAGAACATTTCCATTTCAACACAGATACAAGATTGCTTGCCAACTTTTTAAAAGTGAATGATCAGGAAACCGTATTGGATATTGGTACAAACAATGGTGCTTTATTATTATGGGTTGACCAGTTTGAGGTAAAAAAACTCTATGGAGTCGAAGTGTTAAAAGAAGCTTATGATATTGCCAGATTAAATGCAGATACTTTCTTTCAACATGAGCATGAGATCATTCATGCCCCTATACAAGAAGTCAATGTAGAAAGTGTGGATGTTATCATCAGCAATCCACCTTTCTTTACCCAAAAAGAAACTCATCCAAATGTAAAAATGGATATGCGGCAACTAGGACGCATTGAAATCAATCTAACATTGGATGAATTGATCAAACATGCCAATCGTTTGTTAAAAAGTAATGGACGATTTTATTTTGTCCATCGTCCAACTCGAATGCAGGAGATACTTACAACACTTAACCAATATTCTTTTGGTGCTAAACGAATCGCATTTGCCTATGATAAAGATCATGAATGCAAATCCATCCTCATAGAAGCGATAAAAGAAAGACGATGTAATTGCCAAATACTACCTCCAATCGAGATTTAGTGATAAAATATACACATGGACTTACACGAAGCACTTTCTGATTACAAGCTTAATTTATCTCTTGTAGAAAACAAATCCAAGAAAACGATTGAAGCTTATATGTCAGATCTTACACATTATATCGCTTATTTGAATCAGAAGAATATCAATAATGTGGAAGAGATAACGATCTTAACCGTAGATAATTATCTAAATTCTTTGACTAAAGAGTATTCATCCAATTCGATCAATCGTGTTCTAGCAAGTGTTCGTTCATTTCATAAATTTATCAGTTTGAACCATGAATCAATCAAAGATCCAACACTTTATATCCATACTCATAAGCATAATGAACATTTACCGATCTATGCTTCTGTACAAGATTTAAAAGTATTATTTGACTCCTTTTCCAACAGCGATATAGACATCTATCATAAGACCATCTTACTCACTTTATACAGCTGTGGTCTACGTGTCAGTGAACTTTGTTCCTTGAAACGTAATGATGTCCATTTAAGTGAAAAAATCTTAAAAGTTACTGGAAAAGGGGATAAAGAAAGGATCATTCCTATCGTGGATGCCTGTGTTCAACAAATGGAGCTCTATCTAAACCTTGTTCGAAAAAATTGGCAAAAGAAAACTCTTCCTAATTTTTTTATCAATCAGTATGGACGTGTACTAACAAGACAATATGTCCACAATCTGATCAAAAAGAAATGTGAAGAATGCAACTTGAACCCCAATCTTTCTGCACATAGTTTTCGCCACAGTTTTGCAAGCCACCTTTTGGATGGCAATGCCGATTTAAGGATCGTACAGGAACTATTAGGACACAGTGATATTCAAACAACACAAATTTACACTCACATACAAAATAAGCGTTTAGTAAATGCATATGATAATGCATTTCAAAGTTTTAAGAAGAAGGAGGACGATTAATATGTCATGTGAAGGATGCCCAAATCATGGAAATTGTAATAAAGATGCTTCTACTTGTTCAGTAGAAACAAACCCTAAAAACAACATCAAAAAGATCATAGCCGTCATGTCTGGTAAAGGTGGAGTTGGAAAATCAACCATTACAGTCATGTTGGCAAAGGCTATGGCTAAAAAAGGATTAAAAGTTGGTATCATGGATGCCGATATCACAGGTCCTAGTATTCCTCGTCTACTGGATGCAGCCGATGAACAAGCGTATGCAACAAAAGACAATGAAATTATTCCTATTGTTACTGAGGAAGGAATTAAGATCATGTCTTTGAACTATTTGATGAAAAATGAAAGTGATCCTGTTATCTGGCGTGGACCAGTCATTGCAGGTGTTGTAAAACAATTTTACACAGATGTATTATGGGAAGAATTAGATGTGTTATTAATCGATATGCCTCCTGGAACGGGAGATGTTGCCTTAACGATCATGCAGTCATTGCCAGTACAGGGAATCGTGATGGTTTCTACACCACAGCCAATGGTTTCTATGATCGTCAGCAAAGCCGTACATATGTGTCAACAATTACAGGTACCTGTATTAGGCGTTATTGAAAATATGGCTTATCTGGATTGTCCAAACTGTAATGAACGCATCGAATTCTATGAAACCGGAGAGCTTCATCAGTTTTTTGATGAAACTGGCTTAAAACTATATGGTACATTGCCAATGTTGGATCTGATTCGCGATATCAACAAATATGGATCCTATACAGGCAAACAAAAAGAAGTTGCTGATTCATATATGAGCGATATTGCCGATGAAGTATGGCAGGATGTAAATGAATAATTGTCAGATCATATACAAAGACATTAAGAAAATGTATCTTAGGATCAAAGATAACAAGATCGTGATCACTTGTCCTAAACATACATCTAAAAGAACAATTGAAAACTTTATTCGTTCAAATCAAGATTGGATACAAAAAAGAATGAACGAGAAACCATTTACTGTCGATCATTCTGTTATCCAGATTCTAAATGAACCTTACATCATCAATTTTATACAAGATTCTAAAGTGATGCTTGTTGGAAATAAGATCTATACACCAAATGATCAAAAATCTTTTGATCACTTCTTAAAAACATTTGTCAGTCCTTATTTTCAGGATCGTTTCTATGAAATCAGTGAAGCACTGCAGATTTATGATTTGAATCTTAAGCTGGCCTTTTATAAGTCCAAGTGGGGATCCTGCACTCCATCTAAAAAACAAATCTGTTTAAATCTAAATTTAGCTTATGCACCTTTAGAATGTATAGATGCGATCATTTATCATGAGCTGGCTCATTTGTATGTATTAAACCATTCACAAGCTTTTTACGATGTTCTCTTGAAATGGTGTCCAAACTATAAGGAAATCGTTAAACAACTCAAATATATCAAACCTTGTAAACTGGGGGAATCAAAATGAAATTAGGATTTATAGGTTATGGAAATATGGCAAGTGCCATTGCGAAAGGACTGGTATCTTTTAATGTAATCAAAAACACAGACATCTATGCCTGTGCTCGCAATTATGAAAAACTTAAAACCAATTGTGCTAAATTAAAAATCAACGCCTGTCAAGATTCCACAAACTTGATTACCCAAAGTGATATTGTTGTTATAGCTGTTAAGCCATATCAAATCGCTTCTGTTGTTGAACCAGTAAAAGACTTACTTTCAAAAAAAATCGTAATTTCTATTGCGGCCGGTGTATATTTCGAAGACTACGAAAAACTATTAAATGAAAATACACCTCATTTATCTACGGTACCAAATACACCGATTTCTACGGGAAAGGGAATTATGATCTGTGAAGAAAAACACTCCCTCAATGAAGAACAATTGAATTTGTTCAAAGAAATCTTTGGAAAAATAGCTCTGTTGGAATTTGTGGATACAGACCATTTTTCAATTGCGGGAACATTATCTGGATGTACACCAGCTTTTACAGCTATGTATTTAGAAGCTCTTTCCGATGCTGGGGTAAAATATGGACTTACCCGTGAATCCAGCTATCGTCTAGCCGCTAAGATGATCGAAGGTGTTGGTGCTTTATACTTAGAAAATAAAGAACATCCAGGAATCATGAAAGATGCGGTTTGTTCACCTGGAGGTACAACGATCAAAGGTGTTAGCGAATTAGAAAAAACAGGCTTTCGCGGCAGTGTAATATCAGCCATTGATGCCATAGAAAAAAAGGACTAATGTCCT
>NZ_KI270947.1 GCF_000469305.1 Faecalitalea cylindroides ATCC 27803 | reverse complement strand
TGGAAATATTTTAGTTCGCTTCTTTGAAAACAAGGAGTTTCAAAAAGAAACATACGTTGAAAAAGAAACATTGTTTGATGCTTATGATATAAGCTTTTATCAATTTCTTGAAGAAAAATGTATAAAATAATATTAGAGTTCCAGTTTTTTAGCTAGAACTCTTTGTTGGTATATAGTCACACTTTCCAGTAAAAGAAATTGACTAAAAAATATTTGTAAATCAATAAAATGGAGTGAATATGCATAAAAATCACCTGAAAATATATCAAAATAAGCGAAATATGATTAGAGTTAAGACATTAAATAAAGATAAACATTAATCATGTTTTAACAAGCATGTTGACTATATCCCTTTCTTCATTTCAGATTATTAACTTACATTTTTTAATATTTAATGTTTAAACGAGGTAGTAAAAGTATTGTTATATAGTTTATATTAAATTTTGAATTTACTATTGAGAGGAAATTATGAAATACATTATTCAGTGTTATGATTGTTTAACAAAGGAAAAATATAGAAAAGAATTAGATATTCATATGGAAGACAAACTAGAGGATATTTCAAAAAGATTTTTTGATAGTAAGCCTCTTGGATTATCGTATAAAGATCCAAATTCAATAGTTCTATCTTTGGACTATATTTTGAATGATGATATGGAGTTTTGTTGGGATCTATCTATTATTGATGCAAAATTTAAAGAGATTCTTCAATGTTATCCAAATCCTGATGAACAATTAATTTTTATAGTTAATTTAGGCGGAATAGGTTGTGCTGTAGGTCCATGGTGGGGAACAGATTTTTTGGAAAAGATAAATGAATATTGGATAGAACATCCATTTGAGGTTCAGTTGTTATTGTGTGCGCTACCATTTATAGGGAAGAAATTATTATTCTTGATAAAGAGAAAGACAAAAAGATATCTTTCAACACTTAAATGTTACAAAGAAAGTAGTTATGTTGGTTCTATTAAATCAAAAGAAATATGGCGGTTAGAAGATTTAAAAAAAGCAATTCAATGCAACGATAAAGAAGTTATTTTATTTATTATGTATTATTTGGGATATTCTTATGACAAAGAATCTGAATTGTTTGAAAAGAATAAATAATGTTGAATTAAGAAAATGATTTTCTAGGGGATATGGTTTCGACTAAAAATTATTTGTTTAAATTATATGTTTGAAAATAATTAATAGTGTTTCTATGAAGAAAAAGGATAATTCAGAGTATTCGCAAGCATTATCATTTTTGTATGCATTCTTAGAAAGTATCAGCAATGCATTAGATGTTGAAAGAAATGATTTAGATGGAATTTTAGAGGTAAATCTAGATAAAAATAGTTATGATATTCTAATTTTTGATAATGTTCCTGGAGGAGCAGGTCATATTAAGCGACTAATGTCAAAGGAAGCAATTATGAAATGCTTAAGGGGAGCTTTAAAGAAAGTGTCTCAGAATTGTTGTGATGAAGATACATCATGTTATAACTGTTTAAGAAATTACTATAACCAAACAAAGCATAGTTACTTAAAAAGAGGTCTTGCAAAAGAGATCATAAATAAAATAATAGAAACCATTGAAATAGGTGTTAATGAATAAGATTAAACTTAATAATACTTGAATAAATTTTTCCATCTTATAATCCAGATAAATGATATTATTTGATAATTTAGATATTCACCTGTTACGCTACTAAAAAAGATACCGGTCATATGAAGACCGGTATCTTTTTTAGTGATACAATTCTAGAATGGAAAAATATGGTATATTAAGAATATGGATAACTTATCAAAAAAAGATAGAAGCTTAAATATGTCACATATTAAAGGCAAAAATACTTCATTAGAAATTTTAGTAAGAAAAAAATTGTTTGCTGATGGATTTCGGTATAAAATAAACGACTCTTCACTACCAGGTAAACCAGATATAGTATTACCTAAATATCATACTGTAATCTTTGTTAACGGATGTTTTTGGCATAGACATAATTGCAAATTAGCCACTATCCCAAAAACTAATACAGAGTATTGGATAAATAAATTTAAAAAGAATGAAGAAAATGATGAAAAAAACTACCGATTACTTAGAAATTATGGATGGCATGTTATTGTGGTTTGGGAATGTGAAATAAAAGAAGATGTAGATAAATTAATCAAATCTATTGAAAAAGAATTAAAAGATTATTTATTAAATGATGTTTTGTATGAATAACATGAATCTTGTGATTTTTGTTTCATAGAGTAAAAGATTATCATTGATAAGTTTAAACATAGAATTGTTTGCTACAAATAATATACTTCATAATTCATTTCAAGTTCGAGATAAGAGAAAATTGTGCTGAGAAAAGGAGAGCACTTTGTGATATAATTAAATAGTTTTGTGAAGAATGGAGATTGATATGTCAAAATTAAGTTATAAAAAATTATTTAAAATGTTGATAGATATTGATATGAAAAACATAGAGTTAATGGAAAAAGCAAAAATTAGTAAGAGTACATTCTATAAAATGAAAAATGGAGAAAATATTACTACCGATGTACTGCTTCGGATTTGTGATGTGTTGAAATGTGATATTTCGGATATTGTTGAATATGTAAGTATTGATCATGGAGGAAAAGAGAATGTCTAAATACACAGTTATAGATTTATTTTCAGGAGCCGGTGGATTGTCTAAAGGTTTTTTGGATGCAGGTTATGATGTAGTATTGGGTATAGATTTTGATGATAGTGCTTTGAAAACATTTGAGAAAAATCATGGAAGAGCTAAAGCCTTAAAATTAGACTTGTTTAATTTAGAAAATGTTCAGTTAATAGTTAAGGAATTTAATAAGAAGCATAAAGTTTTAGATGTCCTTATCGGAGGACCTCCATGTCAAGGATTTTCGTTAGCTGGAAAAAGAGAAGAAGATGACAAACGAAATACATTGTATAAAGCAATGGTTAAATTAGCAGAAATAATGAGACCAAGAGCTGTTGTTATCGAAAATGTTCCTGGTATGTTAACACTTTACAATGGTGCGGGAAAAGAAAAAATATTTACAGATTTTGAAAAGTTGGGTTATAAAATGTCCGTAAAGGTACTATACGCCCCTGAATATGGTGTACCTCAAATAAGAAAGAGAGCTTTTTTTGTGGGTCTTTTAAACTCGAAACAAGAATTTGAATTTCCTAATCCGATTCTTTCTTCTGATGAGTTTATTACTTGCGAAGATGCGATTGGCGATTTGCCTGCATTAGATGGAATATATGGAGAAGAAGTTCAAGAGTATGAATGTAGTCCTAAAACGAAATATCAGGCTGAAATGAGGAAAAATTCGACGAAAATATATAACAATATTGGAACGATTCATTCAGAAAAAACAGTGAAGATGATATCTTTAGTGCCAGAAGGAAAAAATTATAAATCTTTGCCAGAAGAGTACAGGGGTTTATATAAATACAATGAAGCGTTAACTAGATATCATAGTAAAAAACCATCATTGACAATAAACACCGGGCATAGATCTCATTTTCACTATAAATATAATAGAATACCAACTGTTAGAGAAAGTGCAAGGTTGCAATCTTTTCCGGATGATTTTGTTTTTTATGGAAATAAATCAGAACAGTACAAGCAAGTTGGAAATGCTGTTCCACCTAAATTAGGCTTTGCTATAGCTGAAAAGTTAAAAAAATATTTATAAGTAAGAGAAAGGTATGGCCATATGAGAAAATATAAATTTATCGATTTATTTGCTGGGTGTGGAGGTTTGGAGGATGGGTTTCTTCAAACCGGATTTTATGATTGCGTTTCCTCGGTTGAATGGCTAAAACCTCAGGTAGACACTTTAAGAAAACGACTAAAAGAGAAGTATGGCGTTACAGATGCTGATGAAAAA
This sequence comes from Faecalitalea cylindroides ATCC 27803, assembly GCF_000469305.1. Taxonomy (GTDB): domain Bacteria; phylum Bacillota_I; class Bacilli_A; order Erysipelotrichales; family Erysipelotrichaceae; genus Faecalitalea; species Faecalitalea cylindroides. Next base: position 8,650 of record NZ_KI270947.1, on the reverse strand, counting down.
GTGCTTCATTTTGATATACAGAGAGAGGAAGAATTGTTTAATGGTTGGAATAATGATGCTCAGTTTGGATCTTCTTTCGGCCTGGATTATTATGTGGAAAAAGCAAAAGGAATCGATTTGATTATTGGTGGACCGCCATGTCAAGCATATTCTGTTGCAGGTAGAGTTAGAGATGAGAACGGAATGAAAGATGATTATAGGAACTATCTATTTGAACATTATTTATCAGTTGTTAAAAGATATAGACCAAAAGCTTTTGTTTTTGAAAATGTTCCGGGAATTCTGAGTGCTAAGCCAAATGATAAGAAAATCATAGAAATTATTGAAGAAAGTTTTAAGAAAAATGGATATATCATAAGTAAGCATATTCGAAAGTACGGGATTATTGATGCATCTAAATACGGCGTGCCTCAAAAAAGAAAGAGAGTAATTTTATTGGGAGTTAGAACTGATTTAGGTGATGAAAATGACTTGTATAATATTATAGATACATTTTATGAGAAATTATTGCCTAAGTATCAGCAAAAGGAAATAACTGTAGAAGAAGCGATAGGAGATCTTCCTGAAATTAGACCAATATGGGATGAAGAAAATAGAAGTAGGAACAAAGCTTATGTATACGATGAGAGTGTAGATAGACATATTCCGAGATATCATAATTTAAGAGATATGAATATATATAAAATGCTAGCTGAAGATATAGAATTAGGTAATAATAAATACACGAATGCAGCAGCAATTACTAAAATATATGAAAAAAAAGTTGGTTCAAAATCTCCAATACATAGATATCATGTTCTAAGAAAAGATGAGCCAAGTACAACTATAATCGCCCATTTATATAAAGATGGTAATAGATTTATACATTATGATTCTAAACAAGCAAGAAGCATCACTCCGCGTGAAGCAGCAAGGCTTCAATCGTTTGATGACGATTTTAAATTTATAGGCTCACAAGGTAGTGTATTTCAGATGATAGGAAATGCTGTACCACCTAAATTAGCATATGCTATCGGTAAAGCTATGAAAGAATTTTTAGATAATTTTGAAGAAAAGAGGGATACAAATGATTCATTATCTATATACACATGATATGAGAGCGTCTAGTTTAGAAGAGAAAGCAAAATCGTTTGCTAAAATGTTTTTAACAGATACTGTGCCTACAGCCAGTGAGAATAAATCCGTAAGTAATAATGCAAATACAATTGGATTTTATTTAAATCTTATAAATAAAGGTAATAGCGCAAAACTAGCGGCTCAAGGAGATGTCAGGAGTGTAGTTCTTAATTTTATAAAGACATTTCAATTTCCTAATCCTAGGACCAAAGAGAGTTTTGATAATGCAGTAAATGATGGAATTCAATTAGCACCAATGCGTGAAATTATTAAGATTTTATTTATTTTTTATCAAATGACATCGTCAGAAGTTTATTTAACAAAGGAAGAAATAATAAACTTTATTTTCTATAATAAAGATATTGCATTGGTCAAAGATGTTGATCGTGTAAAATTGATAAAAGAGATAGAAGCTTACAGGACAACTAGTGTTTTACCGAGCAATATCATTCCTATTGAAGAAAGAAATTGGAGGCATCAAGATAGACAAATAACAGAGTTATTAAATGTTATTGAATGGTCTAAATTTATTGAAATAAAATCTAATAAAGTTTATTTGACTATTCCCCAAAAGGATGATGATAAATACAAAGCAGAGTTATTGGATATAATTATGTTCGATGAATTCTGGGAATTTGATGAAAGCGATAATCTTTCGACGCTAAGAACAAGTTATTTTAATTATTGTGATGAACATATATCATTGGGAAGCATTGAATTTGAGAATTATAATGAAATACAATGTATAAGATTAGATAGAAATATTCAAAGTATATATTTTGGGGCTCCAGGAACAGGAAAAAGTCATGGAGTTGATGAAATTATAAAAGATTGTTATCCAAATATTGAGATTAAGGACAATCCGTTTGTATTTAAAACAACAATATATTCAGATTACTCTTATTATAATTTTATAGGAAATATCATGCCCACTTCGAAGAATGATGAAATTGGATATGATTTTAAGGCTGGAGTCTTCTCACAAGCACTTGCCAGAGCTTTTGAATATAAAGATAAAGAAGTATTTTTGATTGTTGAAGAAATGTCTAGAGGGAACATTGCCAGTATATTTGGAGATGTATTCCAGTTATTAGATCGTGATGAGAATGGAAACAGTGAATACTCTATAAATAACGATTTGATTTCAAAGCATTTGCAAGATAAAGAAATAAACATCGGGAATAAAATATATTTACCAAGAAATTTCCATATTATTGGCACCGTAAATACAAGTGATCAAAATGTAAATGTCATAGATACAGCATTCAAACGAAGATTCGAATTCATTTATGTCGATGTAAGCCCTGTTCGTAATGCTGATAAAACTTTAAAGAATACATATACATTTAAACTAGATGATAAAGAATTTGAATGGAACAATTTATATATGGCTTTGAATGAATTAATTACCACTAAAATGGAGTTGAGCGAAGATAAACAAATTGGTCAGTTCTTTATAAAATTCAACAACTATAAGAATGGTGATGAACAAAAATTTAATGCAATACAAAATAAATTATTACATTATTTATGGGAAGATGTCCAAGGGGCAAGTATCACTGATGAATATTCAATATTTGATAAAAGCTATAAAACATTCTCATCACTTTATAAAGATTTTGGCGATAAGAAAAATGTGTTTAGTGAAGAATTAATTACATTATACAAAAAACAATCATTATAGAGGTGGAACTATGGATCAACAGAAAATAGAAATACTCAATGATGGGCAGACTGTTGATGAAGAATTCGTAAAAACGTGGGAAATTCTAGATTATTGCGATCAATATAATGGCACATTAACAATATCGTTTGTAGGAGTAATAATTAAAAATAAGAAAATTTTATTTTCATTTCCAAAGCATTATAATGTTACTACTTTAAGAGAAAATCAAACTTCATGTATGAAGCAAATATTGTATATTTTATCAAAGAATAAGGCTACTTATGGGAGTTTTGATAAAGGATTAAAAGGCGAGTTCCCTGTAAAAGCTTATCATGATATTTTAAATCATTATAAAAAATATGGATTATATTTATCTAATGAAAGCTACTTTGAAAATGGTTATGAAGGCAATGTTGATTGGAATAGAACGATAAATAAATCCAATAAGATAGTTCAAAAAAATGGTGTGATTTTCTTTCCTTTCGTAATTAAGAAAAATAGAGATAAAAGTGTATTTATAAGTGAATGTATGAATTATGTATTAGCGGATGCTAGTAATTACAGAGACTTCATTACAACTATAATTCCATATGGATACACAAAAATTAATCCTATATTTAAGAACTTAAAACTTGTGATAAATGAATTGAAACGGATTCGTAATCTTTATTTTAAAGATATTGAGAAGATATTAATAAATAATCTAATTAATTATATTGAATGGAAAAGCAAGGCTAAAGATAATGTTAGATTATTGACACTTAAATTTGATAATTATTGGGAAATGATGATTGATGAATATCTTAATGATAAGTTTATTGATATTCAATGCGATGACATTATTTGGGGAGAATCAAGTAATATTAAATTTTACAAGCCCGAAATGGAATATGTGGAAAGTAAAGAAACTATAGAAAAATCAAAAAATCGAAATCTATATAAAGTACAATACGATCATATTTCAATAGATAATGAAAATAAAAGAGTGATAATTTTTGATTCAAAGTACTTTAATAATGAAGTTAATGAATTAAATTATAAACAGTTATTTTACCATTACAATTTGATGCAAAAATATAAGGATTTTAAAATTTATAACGGATTGTTAATCCCTACTGAGCGAGAATATTATACAAAAGTCCATATTGATAGAATGGACTTAGATGGAGTAAAAATTATAGAGCATTATATAAATCTTAATGATGTGTTAAACCATTATTCAAAGAAAATATAAATGAAATAGAAAAAATAAACATGAAGATAAAAAGTGAAACCTGAAAAAATGGCACAGAATGGGAGATGAATTAGGTGTGGAAAGATAGTGAATCAAATATAGACTATATAGATTTTGAGTATATAGCTGATTTAGTTAATGAAATTGTATTGGATGATAATCTTCTTCCTGCTAGTATTGGTGTTTATGGTGATTGGGGAAGTGGTAAATCAAGCATTATGTCAATTAGTCAAGAATCTCTTCGAAGAAGAGATGGAAATATATTAATAATAAATTTTAATGCTTGGCTATTTGAAGATTATGGAGATGCTAAGAATACTGTTATTAATTGTATATTAGATCAAATTGAATTAAGGATTAAAGATGAAGATAGTCTAAAGATCAAGATCCAGAATTTGAAAAAAAGTATAAATGTAGTTGATATAACGATGTCAATGATAAAGAATTCATCTACTATCATTTCATCAATAATGAATCCATTGAATATAGCTGAAATAGTAAATAGTACCGGTTCAGATACTGTTACCGCTATTGAAAAAATAAAAGATAACTATGAAAAAATAACTTCTCACGAATCATTAAGGAATGATATAGCAAAGTTTAGAGATGAATTTGGACAATTAATTGATAATAGTAAAATTACACGAGTTGTTATCTATGTGGATGAAATGGATAGATGTTTGCCTGACACTATTTTAGAAATTTTTGAAGCAATGAGATTATTTTTGTTCAATGGTAAAGTAGCTTTTGTTTTTGGTGCAGATGAACGACAAATTTCATATGCAATACGACAAAAATACACTGATAGCATTTTTGAAGCTGAACATAAAATAAATATCGGTAAAGAGTATTTAGAAAAAATAATTCAATATCCAATACGAATTCCTACAATGTCTGTTCCAGAGACGGAGATGTATTTAACATTGTTGTTTTGCTCAAAAATATTAACAATAGAAGATTTCAATACTCTGAAGAGCAATTGTATTACTCAATTTAGAAAAAATACGGCTATATTTCAACTTCCAAACAGTGTAACAGCATTTAATGAATCCAATGATATTTTAAATTGTTATACCTTATCAAGAAAAATATCTACTTTATTAAATAGCGGTTTGAATGGAAATCCTAGACAGTTTAAAAGGTTTTTAAATGAATTCGAAATGAGAAAAAAAGTTGCACAGCTAAAAAATATAGAAATAGATGAAAAAGTACTTGTAAAAATGATGATACTTCAATATGTGAAGCCCAGCATTTTTGCTGATTTTATTGATTTATATGGAAAAAATAAATTAAATACTTATCTAAGTGCATATGAAAAAATCAATAATACAGAGGAACAAAAACATAAGGAAGATTCTGAAGATGCACTTAGTTTAGAAAAGAAATGGAATGATGAGTGGTTTGAACGTTGGGTAACTGAAGAGCCAAATATAAAAGAGGAAAATCTAGAGCCATATTTTTATCTATCAAGAGGTAGTAATAATTCTTTTAATTACTCTACAAATATTAAACTTTCAGAACCCGCAAGAAAAATAATAGACGCTTTTGTAGGAGATAATGATATTGCAATATCTCGTGCAAGAGATAACATAAAACATATATCTGATGTTGAGTGCAATTTAATGGTAGATGAATTATACAATGATTTTATCGCTGATAGGGCAAAGAAAAAAATTAATGTTATTAGAGGTTTAACTGAAATCGCATTAAATAAAAGAGAATGTTTTGGAACTGTCTTAGGTAAATTAAAATTAATTCCAGCAAATAGTATTACTGAATCTATGTTAGTTTATATTAAAGCTCTAAAAGATATTGAAGAAGAGGAAATAAACAGATTAATTTTAATGTGGAGAGGTGAAAATTCGAAACTTAAATAATTAAGGAGGATAAGATGGGAACATCAAGTTCATTTAAAGGAAAAGTGGGCAATGCCTTATTACCTAATGATTTTAACCCAGATGAGGATAGTGAAAGCAGTAGTAAAAAAGATAGCAATATTGATGCAGTTAATATAGATAATATTAATTGGACTATTGCAAAAACATCTATGAGTAAATATATTTCATCTGCTGGTAGGATTGGAGCTCCTAGAAATATAGTGAAAAACTATATAAAAGCATCTGGCGGAAGTAATAGAATTATATCTAATTCAACTAAGAGTAGGAATGCAACATATAAAATTGGAACTATACTAGAAGGTTTTACTACAAAAGGTATTTCTAAGACTTTAAACGATATCGGATTGTCTTTAAGTAACAATTCATTACCAGAAGCGATGTCAAAGTTAGTAAATTATGTGGAAGCTTCTGCTATGACAAAGAGTGATGTTGCTATTAGAACAGCTACAGCTAATACTTTAGAAAAATTATTAGAATTAGATGAAGGCAATGATAGATTAGACGAAGCAACAGCTAATGTACTAATGCAGTATTTTATGGCTGATTTAATATGGCAACAAATGCTTATAGATTTTGGATATTCTTTTGAAAAGTATGGTGACGATCAAATTACATTAGATAATGTGGAATCTAAAATTAAGGAATATATTAAAGCAAATATAGAAGTATCGTTTAAAAGAAACAAAGATAAAGTTTTCTCAAAAAATATATATGATAGTGTAATGAAAAGTTGCCTTGAAATAATGGAGGAATGATTATGAAAGTTTTTTGCAGTAATGATAGAAAAAGTAATCTTCCAGAAGGATATGATGATTATATTGATATAAAATGTGGCTCTGATATTGGATTTCACTTTTGGGATAAAAATATGAGATTTGATGGAGAGTTTTCAAACTTAGCTATTGATTTGCTTTATATTTCGGTGTTTGTTTTTGTAATGGATCGAAAAGTTTTAAGGAAACAACAACCTGATAATTGGACAAGAAATTTCGAATTAAATGTTCCTGTTTCAGATATTGTATTTTGGAATAACCAAAAATTATTGTTGAATGAAATGATTAGTTTTTTGAGTGGTGATAATTGGAATTTTTCATTTCGAGAAAAAGAATTATTAGATGAAAAAGATTATTATGATAGTAAGAAATATAAGAAAACTGAAGTCAAAATTTATGATTCAGTATGTATGTTATCAGGGGGATTAGACTCATATATAGGTGCGATAGACCTATTAGAAGAAAAAACAAAAAAAGTTCTTTTTGTGAGTCATTATGGCGGAGGAAAAGGTACAAAAGAATACCAAGATTTGGCTTTTGAAAGCTTGAAGAACGAATATGCATTGGAGAAAGCGGATTATATGCAATTTTACGTAACCTGTAAAAATGGTGTGGAGGATACCACAAGAACCCGTTCGTTAATGTTTTTCGCTCATGCGATTGCTTTAGCTTCTGGATTTAATACTGATACAAGTTTATTTATACCAGAGAATGGTTTTATTTCTCTAAATATTCCATTGTCTGGAGCACGCTTTGGCAGTAGTAGTACTAGAACTACCCATCCTTATTATATGAAAATGTTAAAAACATTAATTGAAAATATGAAATTAAGGATATCAATAATAAATCCATACCAATTAAAGACAAAAGGGGAAATGATATTAGAATGCAAAAATAAATCATTATTAAAGACAAATTATACAGATACAATGTCTTGCTCTCATCCTGATGTAGGTAGATATGATAAAGAAAGTGAACCAATGCACTGTGGTTCATGCATACCTTGTATAATAAGAAGGGCAGCAATTTATAAAGGTTTTGGAGTGGATGAAACTGAAATTAGAGATTTTAATCTAAATAAAACGGAGGCAGCAAAATTAAATAAAAATGCATTTTTACAAAGAATTAATAAGTTTAATAAAAATAATGCTATTCTAGAAATACAAAAATCAGGTGTAATAGATGAGAATTTGAGCGAATTATCAGAAATGTATTGTCGAGGGATTGAAGAAATCAAATCATTTTTTATGGAGGTTGTAAAGTAATGTGTGAAATGATTGATTTTCATTGTCATCCTGATTTATATAATAACAACTTCAAGATTTTGAGATATGCAGAAGAAAATAATTTTAAGATAATCGCTATGACAAATTTGCCTGGATTATATAAACAATATAAGGATAGATTCAATAATGAAAATGCAATGAGAATTTCATTGGGATATCATCCGCAATTGATTGAAGATTATCCAAACGAAATAAAAGTTTTTTTAAAGTATGTAAAAGAAGCTAAATTTATTGGTGAAGTTGGTTTAGATATTTCATCTTCAAAAAGCAAGAACATAGAAAAGCAAAAAGAAATATTTTCAAAAATTATTTATGAATGTAATAGATTAGGAAATAAAATTATATCTATTCATTCTCGGAAAGCAGATCATATAATCTTTAATTATTTAAAAAAAGGAAACTGTATATACATATTACATTGGTACACTGGAAATATTAAAAGGTTATTACATGCCATGTCTAATGATGATAATATATATGTCTCTATTAATTTAAATATGACATCTACTATTAATGGAAGAAAATTAATCGAATCAGTTCCTTTATCAAAAATTCTATTAGAAACTGATGCTCCATTTACTAAAGAAACAAGTACGGAATATCCTAAATCAATATTAAATAATATTGCTAATGAAATTGCTAAAATCAAAGATTGTGATCCACAAGAAGCAGTAAGC
>NZ_KI270946.1 GCF_000469305.1 Faecalitalea cylindroides ATCC 27803 | reverse complement strand
GCTGAATGTGCGACGATCATCATGCGATTTGTTGAAAATAATTAATTGTTTTATATAATTTTAGAAAGAATAACAGGGATTGTTACGAAAACAGTTCCTGTTTTTAGTTATATTTATCAATACTTTAATATCAATATTGAAAGGCAAGTATATACATATGATACTTGATTGAAAAAATGCTATAGCAATGATAATATAAAGGCAAATTAAATGGTATGTAACTAAATAGAGAGGTATAAAATCATGAAAATTAAAACTATGATTATAGTGTTGAGCTTTTTAGTATTTAACAGTATTGAAATAAAAGCTGCAGAAATATCACCTAATATAAAAGAACCTAATGGTTTAGAAAAGCAAGTGCAAACAGAAGAAACGGATTTAACATCACAATTAGACTCATATATTTCAATTGATGAAAATATTTTTCCGGACTCAGTGTTCAGAGATTATTTACGAAACGAATTTGATACAGATGGAGACAATAGAATTTATACAAATTCTATTAATGAAATTTCTGTCAGTTTACTAGGAATAAAGTCTTTAAAAGGTATAGAATCCTTTCCTAATTTAGAAAAATTGATATGTAGTGTAAATAATATTACTAATTTAGATTTACAAAATAATAAGAATTTAAAATACCTAGATTGTTCAGTAAATCAATTAAACAGTTTAGATTTGTCTAATAATACTGAATTAGAATTTTTAGAATGCTCTATGAATAATTTAGAAATACTTAACTTGAATAATCAAAGTAAACTTAAAGAGCTTTTTGCTAAAGAAAATATAATAAAATCTTTAAATTTGAATGGTTGTAATAGTCTTGAAAATATTCAAGGTGAAGAAAATTTAATCGATAATATTGATTTAAGTACATGTTACAAATTACGTTATCTAAATTTGAGGAATAATGAATTAAGTCATTTAGAACTCAACAACAATCAAGACATTGAGGAGTTATATCTAGATAATAATAATATTTCATCTTTAGAATTAATAAACTGTCCGAAGCTGATTATTTTATATTTAACTTCTAATCAAGTTTCTAATTTAGATTTTTCAAACAATAAAAATTTACAACAACTATTTGTTGGCGACAATAACTTAACTTCTTTAAATTTGGAGTTTAATCAAAATGTAACGCAATTCTTTTGTCAAGACAATAATCTTGCATTTTTAGATTTGACAAATCAAAAAGATATATATTTGTTGTCATTGAGCGATCAGTTGATTAATATGGAAGCTAAATTAGTTGAAGGTGAATGGGTAATACCTGTTTCGGAATATGTTCCAAAAAGGTTTTGGAATCGATTGACGTTTGACGAAAATTATAATTTTGATTTAGAAACAGGGCGATTAATTCTTCCAAATAATAAAGTCCAAAAAATTAAATATACATGTAAAACAGTAGAAAATGAATTATCTGACAATGACAGTAATATGGTGGTTAATGTAAATGTTGTCTATAAAAATGATGAAAACACGTATTTTACTGATATAAACGATACAGACTGGTTCTACGAATCCGTAAAATACGTATATGACAATGGTTTGATGACAGGACTAAACGAAACAACCTTTGGACCATATGAAAATCTAGCCAGAGCCCAGTTTGCGGTTATCCTACATCGAATGAATGATGAACCAAGTATCGAGTATACAAACAAATTCCCAGATGTAGCAAATGAACAATGGTATACAGATGCAATATTATGGGCAAATGAAATAGGGGTTGTTACAGGATATAGTAATACCGGACTCTTTGGAACAGGAGATCAAATCAACCGAGAACAAATGGCTGTCATGATGTATCGTTATGCACAATATAAAGGATATGATACAAGTGCAAGTGCAGACTTTAGCAAATTCAATGATGCAGTTTATGTAAATGACTTTGCCAAGGATGCCATGTCATGGGCAGTAGGAACAGGAATCATTACAGGAAAAGATAATGAGACAAGATTAGATCCACAAGGAAGTGCAACGAGAGCGGAATGTGCTACAATTATTATGCGATTTATGGAGTATTATAAATAATTGAATAAATTTAAGTTG